>JAICSK010000026.1 GCA_025936915.1 Nocardioides sp. | reverse complement strand
GTGCTGGCATCTGTGTTTTGTCTGGTCGCTTTTGCAGCTGTCTTCGTAGTGGAGCCAGTCGTCCGCGCGTCGTGTGACGGGTTGGCCACCAAGTCTCTGCTGGGTTTCCGAGACAACGCGAGTTCAGCCGAGGTGAGTCGTCGGCACACCAGCCTGGAGCGCGTACTTGGCAACGGACTGGTGATGCCGACGGACACTGAAGAGAAGGCCGACCCAGCCCACGCCGATGCTGAGTATGAGGCTGCCATTCGTGGGCTGTTGGCGCGACTTCGGAATGACCCTTCCCATCGACTGTTGAACGTCGAGAACCGGAACTATGGATACGCACGCAACCTGCTTGGACTCAAGAAGTTTGGTCAGCTGCTGGCCTGGGTTTGCCTGATCGGCGCGGTCGTGGTTGGCATCGCGCTGACGGTCGACAAGGGGTGGCGATCGGCTGACCCGCTGGCGCTTCCGATCGTGGTCTCGATAGTCGCTCTGCTTCTCTGGCCGCGGGTGAATGGAGCAATGGTGCGGCCCTCAGCCGAGGCATACGCGGACCGAGTGATGGACGGACTTGCGGCGCTCGATACAGGGTCGCGCAACCAGTCGGATGACTCAGGGACCTAGCGCGGGATCGTCCTACACCGAGGGTTTGTCGACGGCGTTGCGAAGGGTGGGGAGGTCGGATCGGGCCTCCGAGGGTCGTCAGCGCGCGAGAGGGCCGCTGCCAGCGTTGCGTCGCGCGCTCGGCGTCGCCCGGACTCCGAACGGCCTCCGGTGGGCGTCTAGCGGGGTTCGTCCGGGTAGGTCGAGGTAAGTCGCGGTCATTCTGCTGTTATCCCTGGTCAGAGCAGGTCTTTCGGCGTTCGGCCTGGTCGGAGCGCGGCCCGCTCGCTGGGCCCAGCGCCGCTGGAATCGTTCTGTAAATCCGTCGGCTTATGCCTACCCAGGTTCGAATCCTGGATCTGCCACCCGATGAAGGGCTCCCCACGGGGAGCCCTTCTGGCATCCTCCGTCCGGCGGCTGTCGGTCAGAGAGAGGGGAGATCCTCGTCCGGCGAGCCGAGGCCGGCCACGATCTCGCCGAAGCGACGCCGGGTCCCGGTGCGCGGCGAGACCCGCTCCGCCAGCGTCGCGCCGAACCCGCGTCGGGTCCAGCCGGAGAGCAGCGGCGACGTCACCAGGACCAGCGCCCCGATCAGGAAGGTCCAGGCACCGATCGCGTCGGCGAGCCCGAGGACCGCCAGGGCCCCCACCGCGGTCGCGGGCGAGATCCGCAGGACCACACCCCGGACGGTGTGGCCGAGCTCGGTGAGCAGGCTCCAGACCACCGGCGCGATCGTCAGCTCGAGCACGGCCAGAGCCACGACGAACATCACCGGGCCGGTCCATCGGTACGCCGCGACCAGGCCCAGGCCGGCGACGATCCCGGCCAGGTGGGGCCAGGCCACGTCGTACCACGGGTGCCGACGCGCACGGTTCACGGCTCGAGGGTGCGCTCGGCCGCTGCACCACGGCAGGGTCGCGGGTCAGGCGTCGTCGGGACGAACGTCCCCTAGGTCGGGGCCTATGGCCGGATGCGCCCGGAGGGGTACGACGGTCACCCTGGCGCCGTGGGCGACACCGGCGACGTGATCGTGGTCGGCGTGGACGGCAGCGTCGGCGCCGCCGCAGCGCTCGAGTTCGCCCTCGCGGAGGGATGGAAACGGGGGTGCACCGTCGAGGTGGTCACCGCCTGGCTCGGCAGCGGACACCCCGAGGGTGCACCGGACTCCGACGACCTCGCCGAAGGTCGGGCGCGGGTGCACCGCATGCAGGGAGATGTGGTGACCCGCTGCCTGGAGGACCGCAGCGAGGTGCCCGAGATGGAGCGCCTCGTCGTCCACGACTACGCCGGCCGGGTGCTGGTGTCGCGGGCCGAGCGGGCCTCGATGGTGGTCGTGGGCAGCGGCAGCCCGAGCAGCGTGAGCCACCAGGTGCTGGGCTCGGTGGCGGAGTACTGCGTACGCCACTCACCGGTCCCGGTCGTGATCGTGCCGGCGCCAGCCCGCCTCGAACGCCGGGCCGCGGCGAGCGCTCAGACGGTCTGACCGGCGTACGCCGCCGGCCCGCAGGGCTATGGTCGGAGGGTGGCGGATCACGGGGACGTCGCCGACCAGCAGCTCCGTGCGCTGCTGGACGCCAACCGCACCATCGTGACCGACCTCGATCTGGCCATCGTGCTGCGCCGGATCGTCGAGTCGGCGGTCGAGCTCGTCGAGGCCCGTTACGGCGCGCTGGGCGTCGTCGGCGAGGACGGCGCGCTGGAGGAGTTCGTGCACGTCGGGATGGACCGCGCCTCGGTCGAGGAGATCGGCAGGCTGCCCGAGGGCAAGGGTGTGCTCGGCCTGGTGATCGAGCAGCAGCACGCGATCCGGGTCGACGACCTGTCCGCCCATCCCGGCTCGGTGGGCTTTCCCGAAGGACACCCGCCGATGCGGGCGTTTCTCGGCGTACCGGTCCGGGTCAGGGGTGAGGCGTACGGCAACCTGTACCTGACCCGCGAGGACGCCAGGCCGTTCTCCGGCCAGGACGAGGAGCTGGTCCAGGCGCTCGCCGCCACGGCCGGCGTCGCGATCCAGAACGCCCGGCTCTTCGAGGAGGCCAGGCTCCGGCAGGAGTGGCTCGCGGCCTCCACCGACGTCACCCGGCGGGTCCTGGCCGGTGACGAGGGCGCCTTGCGCCTGATCGCACGCAGCGTGCTTGAGCTGGCGAGCGCCGACCTGACGACGGTCGTCGTCCCGACGGACGGCGAGCTCCTGGTCGCCGTCGCCGAGGGCCGCGAGGCGGCCGGCATCGAGGACGCGAGGTACGCCGCGACCGGCACGCTGAGCGAACACGTGATCCGGACCGGGCGGGCGGTCCGGCTCGTCGACGCCGAGGACACCCGCTCGGTCGACGGCCGCACGATCTACCTCACCGGTCAGGTGCGCGTCGGCCCGGTCATGGTGCTGCCGCTCCTTGGTCGCGAGGACGTGCGCGGCACGCTCGTCGTGATGCGCGGGCGGCACCGGCGTCCGTTCACCGGGGTCGACGCCGAGATGGCCACGACCTTCGCCAGCCACGCGTCGGTCGCCCTCGAGCTCGCCGAGGCGCGACGCGACCAGCAGCGGGTCCTGCTCCTCGAGGACCGCGCGCGGATCGCCCGCGACCTCCACGACCACGTGATCCAGCAGGTGTTCGCGGCCGGGCTCGTGGTCCAGGCCACCGCGTCCCGGCTGCCCGACCCGGAGGCGGTGCAGTCCCTGCAGGAGGTGGTCGGCAACCTCGACGAGGCGATCAAGCAGATCCGGATCTCGATCTTCCAGCTTCAGCCATCGGTGCCGGGCGGCTTGCGCGCCGCGGTGATGGAGGTGGTCCTGGAGGTGCGGCCGGGGCTGGGCCTCGACCCGCGCGTCGACCTGGACGGCCCACTCGACTCGATCGCGACCGCAGACCTGGTCAGCGACGTCACCGCCGTCGTGCGTGAGGGGCTGGTGAACGTCGCCCGCCACGCCGCGGCCTCGACCGTCGTCCTCAGCATCCACGCCACCACGAACCGGCTCACGGTCACGATCAGCGACGACGGCCGCGGCCTCGGTGACGTCGTACGCCGGAGCGGGCTGGACAACCTCCGACTCCGGGCGGAGAACCGCAACGGCTCGATGGCCGTCGCCGAGGTCCCGGATCTGGGCGGCACCACCCTGGTCTGGACCGTCCCGATCTCCTGACGATCCGACCCCAACGACCTGACGTGCCGTCCGAGATGATGGGGCGGTGCCCGAGCAGATCCACGACATCGGTCGGCGCCGGGCGTGGGTGATCTGGCTGGTCGGGCTGACGGTCTACGTCCTGGCGATCTTCAACCGCAGCTCGTTGGGCGTCGCCGGCCTGCTCGCGACCTCGCGCTTCGGGATCTCGGCGACCCAGCTGTCGTTCTTCACCGTGCTCCAGCTGGTGGTGTACGCCGGGCTGCAGGTACCGATCGGCGTTCTCCTGGATCGGTACGGCTCACGGGTCCTGATGCTGACCGGGCTGGCGCTGATGACGCTCGGCCAGCTGGCCTTCGCGTTCGCGACGTCGTTCCCGGTGGCGGTGCTGGCGCGGGCCACGATCGGTGCCGGCGACGCCACGATCTTCGTCAGCGTGATCCGGCTGGTCACGGTGTGGTTCCTGGTGCGACAGGCGCCGCTGGTCACCCAGCTCACCGGCCAGTTCGGGCAGCTGGGGGCGATCGCGGCCGCCGCTCCGCTCTCGCTGGCGCTGCACCACCTGGGCTGGACCGAGTCCTTCGCCCTGGCGTCGTCACTGGGCATCGTCGGGATGGCCCTGGTCGTGGTGCTGGTCACGGACTCGCCGTACGCCCGTGAGCGGGTGGCGCGGGTCAAGATGCGAGCCCTGGCCCGGTCGCTGCGCCTGGTCTGGGGCAACCCCGGCACCCGGCTCGGGATGTGGTCGCACTTCACCTCGCAGTTCAGCAGCACCGTCTTCGCCCTGCTCTGGGGTTTCCCCTTCCTGGTGCGCGGCGAGGGACTCTCCTCCGGCGCGGCCAGCACACTGCTGATCGTGATGACGGTGTGGGTGATCGCCAGCGGACTCGTGCTCGGCACCCTGGTCGCCCACTTCCCCTACTACCGCTCGTGGATGGTGCTGGGCATCGTCGGTGCGATGGCCCTCGGTTGGGCGGTGGTGCTGCTGCGCTCGACGCCCGCGCCGGTGTGGATGCTGGTCGTGCTGGTCTGCCTGATGGCGACCGGCGGCCCGGCCTCCATGGTGGGCTTCGACCTGGCCCGCACCTTCGTCCCGGTCGAGGCGTCCGGGCGCGCGAACGGCTTCGTCAACATCGGCGGCTTCTCCGCCAGCCTGCTCACGATGGGGCTGATCGGCGTGCTGCTCGACTGGCACAGCGGCGCAGGCGGCACCGACACCTACGACCTCGCCGACTTCCGGTTCGCGATGTCGGTGCAGTACGCGTTCTGGGCGTTCGGCGCGGTCCAGATCGTGCGCTACCGGCACAAGGCGATCTCACATCTCCACCGGCTGCACCCCGGCGTGGTCGACGCCATGAAGCGCGGCGAGGCCGTCGCCCACCTCGGCTTCCACGAGCGCGAGGGAGTCTGACGATCCCGGTCAGACCGGCGCGTCGGCCTCCATCGCCGCGACGTACTCCCGCTTGATCCGGCGCCAGGCCTCGTCGGTCATCGAGCGACGCCAGTACGGCGAGCAGGACAGGTCCTGTCGGGTGAGACCGCGCTCCAGCAGCAGGCGTCGTACCCCGCGGATCTCATCGGCCTCGCCGTGCACGAACCCGAACGGCGTGCCCTCGCCGAACTCGACCGCCTCGACGGCGACCCGCAGCAGCGACGCGTCGCGCTCGTCGCCGTACCGGTGCAGCCACTGCAGGTCGAGGTCGGCGGCGGTGGTGAGCGGGATCTCGTACGACGGGCCGTCGCAGACGACCCGCACCACGGCCCGCTCACCGGCGCTCAGCGCCTCCAGCGAGGCCGCGATCGACGGCAGCGCCGACTCGTCACCGACCAGCAGGTGCCAGTCGGCGCCGGGGGAGGGTCGGTAGCCGCCGCCCGGCCCCTCGAACACCAGCACGTCGCCCGGCCCGGCGTTCAGCGCCCAGCGCGACGCGACCCCCTCGTCGGCGTGCACGACGACGTCGAGGGTGAGCGCGTGCGTCGCTGTGTCCCACGAGCGCACGGTGTACCGGCGACGCGCGGGCCACTCCTCGGCGGGGCAGGTCTCCCGCACGGCCCTCGGGTCGAACACCTCGTCGTACGACGCGCCGGCCGGCCGGAAGGCGACGTTGATGTAGGCGTCGGTCGCGTCGGGCATCTCGAAACGTTCGAGATCACCGCCGTCGAGCACCACGCGGATCATCCCCGGCGTCAGCCGCTCGGTCGCCGCCACGCGTGCCTGCACTCCTACCACCTGTCGTCGATGCCGTGCGGATCAGGACCCGGGAAGCCTAACGAGGGGCCGGTGACCGCCCGAGGCTCAGACCACGGTGCCCTGGTTGAACTCCGAGTCCTTGCGGCTGAACATGTCGAGCCGTTCCTCGCGGCTCAGCGCCTCGACCAGCGGTGCGACGTCGAGGGCGAACCCACTGATCTCGGGCGCCTCCGGCACCGGCACGACCGTGTGCACGACCCGGTCGTCGTACACGTGCACCGTGTTGACCGACGTGTGTCCGTCGACCGCGGAGATGAAGCGTCCGAGCGGAGCGGGGTCGGCGAGGTAGCAGGTGGCGGCCGCGACCGAGACCGGGATGCCGGCGAACGTCGAGTGCGACGTGAAGTGGTAGTGCCCGCCGAGGATGGCGCGCACGTCGGTGCCGCGCAGCACCTCCGCGAGCCGGTCGGTGTCGAGCAGCTCGATCACCTCCGCGACGGGGCACATCGGCGACGGGATCGGCGGGTGGTGCAGCGCAAGGAGAGTGCCGTGCCCGGCCGGGGTCGCCAGCACGTCGCGCAGCCAGGCGAGCTGTTCGTCGCTGACCTCGCCGTGATGCCAGCCCGGGACGCTGGTGTCGAGACTGACGATCCGCAGCCCGGCCACGTCGTACACCCGGTCCTGGGTTGCCTCCGACTCCTCGTCGAAGAGCTCGCGGGAGTACGCCGAGCGCTCGTCGTGGTTGCCCATGCACCACACGACCTGCGCGCCGACGCGCTCCGCGAAGGGCTCGACCAGCTCGCGCAGCGTCCGGTACGCCTCGGGCTCGCCGAGGTCGGCCAGGTCGCCGGTGAAGACCAGTGCCTGCGGCGGCGGGTCCATCCTGCTCACCCGCTCGAGTGCCAGGACGAACCGCGTGACCGTGTCGATCGCGTCGTACTGACGGGCGTCGCCGGCGAGGAGATGCGTGTCGCTGACGTGGGCGACCACGTGGGTCGGGGGCGGTAGCTGGCCGTACTGAGTCACGACGCGAGGGTACGGCGCCCTGGTCAGTGTCGCGGTCAGGGCCGCGCGGGCTCGATCCGACCGGCCACGTCGCCGAGGGTGATCCGGCCGCCGCCCGTTCCCGGTGCGGAGTAGCGGAGCACGACCTCGTCGCCGTCCTCGAGGAACGTGCGATCTCCGGCGAACGGCTCCTTCCCACCCCAGCTCAGCTCGAGGAGCGAGCCGCGCGTTTCGGGCTCGGGTCCGCTGATCGTGCCCGAGGCGAACAGGTCACCGGTGCGTGTGCTCGCACCGTTCACGGTCAGGTGGGCGAGCATCTGGGCGGGCGACCAGTACATCGTGCGGTAGGGCGGGCGGCTGACCACCTCACCGTTGAGCACCACCTCGACCTCGATGTCGAAGGCGTGGCCGCCGGCGAGATAGGGAAGTGGCGCCGGATCTTGCGCCGGCAGGTCGGTGCGGGCGGCAGCCAGCGCGGCCATGGGGGTCACCCAGGCGCTCACCGACGTGGCGAACGACTTGCCCAGGAAGGGTCCCAGCGGCACGTACTCCCAGGCCTGGATGTCGCGGGCACTCCAGTCGTTCACCCCGACCACACCGAAGACGTGCCGGGGGAACTCGTCGACGCCGATCCGGCTGCCGAGCTCGCTCCCGACACCGACGACGAAGCCGAGCTCGGCCTCGATGTCGAGCCGGCGGCTCGGCCCGTACGTCGGCATCTCCTCCTGCGGACCCTTCCGCTGACCGCACGGGCGGACGACCGGCGTACCGCTGACGACGACCGTGCCGGCGCGACCGTGGTAGCCGACGGGAAGATGTCGCCAGTTGGGCAGCAACGGCTCCTGGTCCGGGCGGAAGATCCGGCCGACGTTCGAGGCGTGGTCGAGCGAGGCGTAGAAGTCGACGTAGTCGCCGACCACGAAGGGCAGATGCAGCGCGACGTCGTCGACCGGGTACGCCGGCAACGCGTCGGACCCGACCAGCCCGGCGATCTCGGCCCGGGCCTCGGCCCAGGCGTCTGGCCCCAGCGCCATGAACTCGTTGAGCGTCGGCCGGTCGAGCTGGGGTCGGACGGTGGCGACGTCGACGACGGTGTCGGCGTGGCGGACGCCGACCCGGGGAGCAGAGCCCTGGGTCGAGAAGACGGCGTACGGCAGGTGGTCGAGCCCGAAGCCGTCACTCATGGGGCGTCTCGAGCAGTCCCAGCCCGACCAGCTCCTCGAGGGGTTCGGTGACGCTGCACGAGCCGTACGACGTGAACCACCGGCGCGCCCCCTCCAGGTCGCTCTGCCGCGCCATCGCCACCAGGTCGTTGGCGTAGTGGTCGTCGAGCACGCGTGCCACCTCGTCGGCCGAGCCGCCGTCGAAGGCCGCCCGCGTCGCGAGCAGGACGTTGAGGAACCCGAGGTGCTCGAAGCCGGTCTCGTGGTCGCGATGGCGCACGGCGTGGTGGAGCCCGGCGGTGCACTTGAACGACGTCTCGCGGTCGAGTGCGGCGTCGATCCAGGCCGCGACGGTCGACGGGGCGGGGAAGAGGGGAGCCTCGACGCCGCCGGTGCGGAACTTGAGGTGGTGCTCGGCCTCGGCGACGACATCGGCCGCGTGCAGCCAGTCGGGGGTCGGGTCGGCCTGGGGCAGCTCGACGTACACCGTCGTGTCGGCCAGCGCACCCGCGTCGCGGGCGGCGTCGACGGCGGTGGTGATCCGGCGGACGTTGCCGGACATGTCGTCCAGGTCTCGCACGGCGGCCTCGAGGCCCACCAGGTGATGCCCCTTCTTCGCGGCGAGGGAGGCGACCCCGGCGACGGCGCCGGCGCCGCCGGTCAGCACCACCGAGACGGGCACGTCGGTCGGCACCTCGGACAGGTCGGCGTCGCGGACCACCAGCGGGCCGACCAGATCGGCGAACCACTCACCCTGCCGGACCTGGTACGCCGACACGGCCTCGGCCAGCGGTGCGTCACCGGGCGGGAAGATCGCGGCGTCGTCGACCAGCCCGGCCCAGGCGGCGGGGACTGCACTCACGGTCCCAGCCAACCACAGGCGCACCCACGGCGTCAGACCAGCGCCGACCGCCCGCGCTTGCCGAGCTGGTCGGCGATGATCGCCCGCTGGATCTCGCTGGCGCCCTCCCAGATGCGCTCGACCCGGAGCTCGCGGAAGAACCGCTCGGCGACGTTCTCGCGCATGTAGCCTCGCCCGCCGAAGACCTGGACGGCCCGGTCGGCCACCCGGTCGGCCATCTCGCTCGCGAACAGCTTCACCATCGAGCACTGCGCGTGCGCCACCTTGAGGTCGACGCCCGAGTCGAGCGCGCGGGCGACCTCGTAGACCATCGACCGCGCCGCGAACAGCTCGGTCAGGCTGTCGGCCAGCATCGCCTGCACCAGCTGCTTGTCGGCGAGGAGCTCGTCGCCGATCCGCCGCTGCCGGGCGAAGGCGTCCATCTCGTCGACCAGCCGCTCGGCAGCGCCGAGGCAGCGTGCCCCGATCATCAGCCGCTCGTAGCGGAACCACTCGTAGACGAAGGACATCCCGGCGTCCTCCGAGCCGATCAGCTGGCTCGCAGGCACACGCACGTCCTGGAACGCCACGATCGGGTGGTGGTGGGCGATCGTGTGGGTGTACGCCGGGGTGCGGACCACCGAGATGCCCGGGGCGTCCTTGTCCACCACGAACATCGCCTGGTCGCCGGCGTGGTCGCCGGTGGTGAGCACGCCCTGGAAGAACACGTAGTCGGCCTTGTTGAACGACGTGACGTGCCACTTGACGCCGTTGAGGACGTACTCGTCCCCCTCGCGGGCGGCGGTCGCCTTCAGGTCGGAGACGTCGGAGCCGGCGTACTCCTCGGTGATCGCGTAGCACTCCTCGCGGCGTCCCGCGATCGTCGGCAACAGGTAGACCTCGCGCTGGTGGTCGTTGGCGACGGCGGGCCACCAGCCAGGCGGTGTCGTCAGGCACCAGGCCAGGGCGTTGGTGACCCGGCCGCCCTGCTCCTGCACGAGCACCTGCTGCAAGGTCGAGCAGCCTCGCCCCCCGAGCTCGACCGAGATGTTGGTGGCCGTCAGGCCCAGCTCGACCGCTCGTCCCTCGAGCCGGTGCTGTACGTCGTCGGGAAGCTCCCCGTCGTGCTCCTCGGCGTACTGCTCGTGGACGATGAGCTCGTCGGCGAAGCCGCGGGCGCGGGCCTGGAGCTCGAGGTCCTCGGGCATGAGTCCGTACACGGAACTCTCCTCAGGGGCAGGGCGAAGCGTTGACTGACCGTTCAGTCTATGCCACCGTGGCGCCCGTGACCACCGTGCCGCGCACCGCCGACGTGGTCGTCGTCGGCGGCGGGACGATCGGTGCCTGGGCCGCGTGGTTCCTCCGCAGGTCCGGGCTCGACGAGGTGGTGCTGCTCGAGCGCGAGACCCTCGGCCAGGGTGCCAGCTCGCGGGCCGCCGGCATGGTCCGCGCCCAGGGCGGGACCGAGGCCGCGGTCAGGCTCGGGATGTTCAGCCGGGAGTTCTACGCCGGCCAGCAGGACCTGCTCGGGATCGACTCCGGGTTCGTGGCCCAGGGCTACTTCATGCCGTGCTTCACCGATCCCGAGGTCGAGCAGGCCCGTCGGCGGATCGAGATGCAGCGAGCCCTCGGCCTCGAGGTGCGCTGGGTCGGGTCGGACGAGCTGGACGCGATGAACCCGTCGATGGCCCCCGGGCAGACCCTCGGGTCGTCGTACGCCCCCGGCGACGGGTACATCGACCCGCCGCGCAACGTGCTCGCCTACACGGCGGCCGTCCTCGGGGCCGGCGTGCGGGTCTGCGAGCGGACGGCGTTCACCGGGCTGTTGGTCGAGGGTGGCCGCGTCAGCGGCGTTCGCACGTCGGCCGGTGAGGTGGCCACGCCGCGAGTCGTCCTGACCGGAGGGCCCGGCCTTGCTGCGGTCGGCCGGGCCGCAGGTGTCCGGATCCCGGCCGGCGGCGCGCGCCACCAGGTGGTCGTCACCGAGGCGCATCCGGACTTCGCGCCCGAGCGGCTGCCGATGGTGTTCGACCTGGCGTCCGGGATCTACTGGCGTCCGTGCGAGGGTGGCGTCCTGTGGGGGATGAGCAACCCCGAGGAGGCCCCGGGGGAGGCGACGGAGTTCGACACGAGGTACTTCGAGCTGATGCGCCGCCGGATGGCGGCCCTCCTGCCCACGACCGGCAAGGTCGGCCTGCGCAAGACCTGGGCGGCCACCATCGACTTCACCCCCGACCATCTCCCGATCCTCGGCCCGGCCATCGGTCCCGACGGCCCGATCGAGGGCGCGTTCGTCGCGGCCGCGGGTGGCCACGGGATGATGTGGGGCCCGGGCGTCTCCCAGGCGGTTGCCGACCTCACGGTCTCCGGCACCACCGATGTCCTCGACGTCTCCGACCTGGGCCTCGACCGCTTCGACGAGCACGGCCGCAGTCGCCTCGAACCCGACCCGATCGCCCTGCCGTTCCCCGAGGTCACCCAACGCTGACCCGGCAGAAGTGTGCGCCGAAAACGCGCTGACCCGGCAGAAGTGTGCGCCGAAGGCATGCTGACCCGGCAGAAGTGAACGCATCAGGCCATGTGTCACCATGGCGGTTACACAAGGAGGACGGGTGATGGCCGCCAACAGTCAGCTGACCGTCGCCGTGCACGCCCTGTGCTGGCTCGAGCTGGCCCGGCGGCGCGGGACGGCGTCGCTGACCTCGGAGCGGATCGCGGCGAGCCTCGACAGCAACCCCTCGTTGGTACGCCGCAGCCTGGCGCCGCTGCGGGAGGCCGGCCTGGTGGTCGCCGGACGCGGGCCGGGCAACGGCTGGAGTCTCGGCCGGCCCGCCGGGCGGATCAGCCTGCGCGACGTGCGGGACGCGATGGGTGTCGAGCCGGCGTTCGACCTGCACGCCCACGAGCCCAGCCAGGAGTGTCCGGTCGGCTTCGGCATCCGGCCCGTGCTCGGCGACATCTATGCGGGGGTGGACCGCAGCGTCTCGCGCACCCTCGCCCGCGTGACGATCGCCTCCGTCCTCGACCGCATCCTTCGCGAGCAGCCGCTTCCGGCCGGCCGCTGACGCACGGCGGCGAGGTTGACAGCCTGCCGGCCCTCACTAAAGTGTGACTACTTCAATCACATAAAGGGAGGCCAGGGTCGTGCCGCACCTCGCCGATGTCCCCGTGGTCGAGCTCCGGCAGTACACCCTGCGACCCGGTCGGCGCGACGAGCTGATCGAGGTCTTCGAGGCGCGACTGCTCGACCCGCAGATCGAGGACGGGATGACGATCGGCGGTCTGTTCCGCGACCTCGAGGACCCCGCTCGGTTCGTCTGGCAGCGCGGCTTCCCCGACATGGACAGCCGGCGTCGTTCGCTGAGCGCCTTCTACGGCGGCGACACCTGGCATGCCCACGGCCCTGCGGCAAACGCGACGATGCTCGACAGCGACGACGTGCTCCTCCTCCGCGCCACCGAGCCGGCCCACCCGCTCGCCCGGTCCGACGAGGGCGGCCCCGGCGTGGTCGTGGTCGGCGTCGTGAGCCACCAGGACGACGAGACCACCGAGAAGCTCTTCGCCGGGCAGGGGTACGACGTGCTCACCGCGGCCCTCGGCACCGACGTGGCCACGTGGCGCACGGACCCGTCGCCGAACTCGTTCCCGGCCCTGCCGGTGCGCGACGAGCACGTCTTCGTCTGGCAGGCGACGTTCGCTGACGTATCCGCGCTCGACGCGGCCCTGGCCCGTCTGGACGAGCGCCGGGGATGGTCCGAGCTGGCGGACGAGGTCGATGGCTGGTCGGAGACCCGCCTCCGGCTCGCGCCGACGGCGCGGTCGCGTCACCCGCGACCCCGGGAATGACGCGGCGGGACCCTCTCCCGCCCGGGTCAGCGCGTGCGGGGGAGCACCAACGCGTCGACGACGTAGACCGCGTCCGGGCCGACCAGCACCGGGTTGAGGTCGACGGCGTCGAGGTGGTCGCCGAGCTCGACAGCGAGCCGGCCGAGGGCGACGACGGCCGCGACCAGCGCCTCCGTGTCTGCTGGCGGTGAGCCGCGGTACCCCGCCAGCAGGGTCGACACCGTCAGCCGGTCGATCATCGAGCGAGCCGTCGCGCTGTCGACCGGGGGCAGTGCCACGGCCCGGTCGTTGACCAGCTCCACCAGGACGCCGCCGGCCGCGACCATCAGCAACGGTCCGAGCAGCGGGTCGCGGACGATACCCGACGCGACCTCGACCCCACGCTCCTGCCGCTGGACGACGACGTCCGCACCCAGCCGCCCCGCGAGATCGGAGTACGCCGCGGCCACCACGACGGGGTCGTCCAGCCCCAGACGTACGCCGTCGGCCTCGGTCTTGTGGTGCAGCTCAGGCGCCTCACTCTTCAGCACCACCGGGAAGCCGAGCCGGCCGGCGGCCGCCACGGCCGCCTCGGCCGACCGCACCGTCTCGGCCGGCACGACCGGGATGCCGTAGTCGGTCAGCAACGCCGTCCACTCGGTGGTCCCGAGCGCCAAACCGGAGCCGAGGCGCGCCGACCAGCGACGCGCTCGCTCGGCGTCGGGAGGCACGACCGGACGAGGACGAGGAGGCTCGGCCATCAGATGACCCAGGGCCCGCAGGCCCGAGGCGGTCCCCTCCAGCACGGGGATCCCCTGAGCTCGCAGCCGGGTCGCCATCGCCGGATCGACCGCCGCCGTCACGTGGGCCAGCACGGCAACCGGCTTCTCGGTGCGGGGGAGCAGGTTCTCGAGCGCGACCGCGAAGCTCTCGTCGCCGTCGTACTCCTCGACCAGGTCGACGGCCAGCGCCACCGCGCCGGTGTCGGGGTCGTCCGCGAGCGCGCCGAGGCACTCGGTGAACAGCTCGACGGTGTCGGCCCCGCGGCCCCAGACGTCGAGCGGGTTCATCGGCACCAGGCCGGGGTCGAGCGCGGCGGCCAGGCGAACCTCCGTCGACGGCGACAGCGCCGCGAGCCGCACGCCCAGGCGCTCGGCCACGTCGGCCACGAGCACCCGCTCGGCACCGGAGTCGTGCGCGGTGGCGATCCCGCGTCCCGTCCCCGGCACGTGGCGCCGCCCCACCGCGAACATCTCCAGGCTGTCGGTGAGGTCGTCGAGGTCGCCGCAGCGGTGCACGCCGTACGCCGAGAACAGCGCCTCCCAGCCTGCGTCCGAACCGGCGATCGCACCGGAGTGCGCGTCGACCAGCACCTGCCCACGGGCCGACGTCCCGACCGTCAGGGCGCAGACCGGGATGTCGCGGGCCGCGGCGTCAGCCAGCGCGGCCGCGAGGCGGGGCGCCTCGCGCATCGTCTCCAGGACGAGGCCGACGACCCGGGTCTGGGGGAGCGAGAGCACGTACTCGAGGTACTCCGCGGTCGTCGTCACCAGCTCCTGGCCGGACGACACGGCGACCGTGTAGCCGAGCGCGCGTCGGGTGCGCAGCAGCGCGGAGAACACCGACCCCGAGTGCGTGATCAGACCGATCGGACCGGCCGGCAAGGGGTCACGCTCCAGGTAGCCGATCGCCCGGACGCCGGTGGTGGTGTCGACGAAACCCATGCAGCCGCCGCCGACCACCGTCATGTCGCCGGCCGCGGCGACGATCTCGTCCTTGACTCCGTGCGCGGGCCCGAACACCACGGCGCCGGCGTCACCACGCTGGGACGCGATCGCGAGCGTCGGCGCCAGCGCCTTGTCCGGTACGCCGAGCAGCACCAGGTCGACCTGCTCGGGTACGTCGGCCAGCGAGGGGACGCACGGACGGTCGAAGACGGAGGCCCGTGTCGGGTGCACCAGGTGGACGCGCTCCACGCCCGGGCTCCGCAGCGCCTCGGTGGTGAGCCGCCGACCGAACGAGTCCGGGCGGTCGCTGGCTCCCACCACGGCGACCGTGCGAGCCGACATCATCGTGCGCAGCCGCTCCCGGCCGGACTGCAGGGAGCTGGTCATCTGCCACCGTTCGGTCGAGCGGTCCTGACTGACTGTTCAGTCTACGGCCGTGCTAGCGTGCGGCACAAGAATCTCAGGCCTCGGCCCGGGGAGGTGGGATGGCTGCACGGGACCACGGCGACGCCGTGGCCGACGTACGACGTGACCAGATGCTGGCGGCGGCGTCCACGTTGATCGCGGAGCGCGGCTTCCACGACACCCGGATCGCCGACGTCGCCAAGCGTGTCGGCGCCAGCCCGGCCCTGGTGATCTACTACTTCGGCACCAAGGACAGCCTGCTGACCGAGGCTCTGCGCTGGTCGGAGCGGTCGTTCTACACCGCGACGGAGGAGATGCTCCGTTCCACCGACAAGCTGCGCGACCGCCTCGAGATCCTGGTCGAGTGGACCCTGGTCCCCGACAAGCAGGATGAGCTCACCGGAGACTGGGGCCTGTGGTTCGACCTGTGGGCCCAGGCGTTCCGCCACCCGGAGGTGAAGAAGGACCGCGCCGAGCTCGACGCCCAGTGGCGGGCGCTGATCGCCCGGATCGTGCAGGACGGCGTCGACGCGGGCGAGATCGACTCCCTCGACGTCCAGTCGTTCGCGATCATGTGGGGCTCGCTCCTCGACGGACTCGTCGTCCAGGTCGCCCTCGACGACCCCGTCGTCGACTACCCGCTCGCCCGGCAGCTGGCCCTTGACGTCGCCACCAAGGAGCTCGGTCTTCCGGGCCGTGCCCGGGTGCGGAGCGGCAAGCGGTCCTGACCCCGTGGTCCCTGGGGATCTGGCGCCGGTCGCGACGGCTCCCTAGGTTGGAGGGCGGACACAAGACCACCTCACCCGGAGATGGCCTGCAGGACAGGAGGCCATGTCGTGTTCATCCAAGTGATACAGGGAAGAACCTCCCAGGCGGACCAGGTCCGCACTCTCGCCGAGGACTGGCAGAGCGAGGGCGCGGTCGGCGCCATCGGCTATCTCGGTGGCACCTACGGCGTCACCGACGACGGAGACTTCCTGGGTGTCATCAGGTTCACCTCGCGTGACGACGCGATGGCGAACTCCGCACGACCCGAGACGACCGCGTTCGCGGAGCGGATGGCTGCGCTGATGGACGGGCCGGTCACCTTCGCCGACTGCGGCGACGTCACCACCTGGCTCGACGGCGGCTCTGACGATGCCGGCTTCGTCCAGGTGATCCGCGGCCGCACCGACAACGCCGCCGGGTTGAAGACGATGGTCGACGACACCGGCGACCTGCGCGAGATGCGCCCGGAGATCATCGGAGGGACGCTCGCGATCGCCGACGACGGCACGTTCTTCCAGACCGTCTACTTCACCGACGAGGCGAGTGCCCGCAAGGGCGAGCAGGTGCAGCCGCCGGAGGATGTCCGGGCGGAGCTCGAGTCGATGATGGCGGGAGCCAGCTTCTACGACCTGCGTCACCCCTGGTTCTCCTCGGCCTGACCGGGCCACACTCGGCCCATGAGCTTCGACGTCGCAGCCGACGCGTACGTCCGGTACATGGGCCGCTACTCGGTTCCCCTCGCCGAGCAGTTCGTCGACCTGGTCGGCGTACGGCGCGGCCAGCGGGTGCTCGACGTGGGGTGCGGTCCGGGTGTGCTGACCGCACCCCTGGTCGAGCGATGCGGCGCCGCGAACGTCGCGGCCGTCGACCCGTCGACCCCGTTCGTCGCGGCGGCGCGCGAGCGGTTCCCGGACGTCGATGTCCGTGAGGCGAGCGCGGAGTCGCTGCCGTACGGCGACGACAGCTTCGACACGACGCTGGCGCAGCTCGTCGTGCACTTCATGTCCGACCCGGTCGCCGGGCTCCAGGAGATGGGTCGGGTGACCCGGCCCGGCGGGGTCGTGGCGGCGAGCGTGTGGGACAACGCCGGATCGACGGGTCCGCTGCAGCCGTTCTGGCGGGCCGCCACCGCGGTCGACCCGGGGGCCCACGACGAGGCGGAGCTGCCGGGCGCCCGCGAGGGCCGGCTCGCCGAGCTCGCCAACGCTGCCGGGCTGGTCGACGTCCGTTCGACCGCGCTGACCGTACGGGTCTCCTTCGCCTCCTTCGAGGAGTGGTGGTCGCCGTACCTTCTCGGCGTCGGCCCTGCGGGGGCGTACGTCGCCTCCCTGACGCCCGAGCTGCGTCAGCGGGTCGAGGAGGGCTGCCGCGAGATGTGGCCCGCGGGGCCGTTCGAGCAGGAGGGCACCGCCTGGGTCGTGATCGCGTCGGCCCCGTGAGCCCACGGCTCGGGCACGGCCCCGGCGGCGGTCACGAGGAGCCGAGCAGCGACCCGGTCAGATGGTCGAAGTTGGCAACGAAGCGGTCGACGTCGGCGTCGGTGTGCTGCACCGAGATCAGCCACTGCTCGACCTTGCCCCACGGCGGCAGGAACACCCCGCGGTTGTGCTGCACCAGCCAGTGAGCGTGCCCGTAGCGACCGTCGAGGGAACGGAAGTCGCGGAAGTTGCGGATCGGCTGCGGCAAGAAGGACACGCACCCCTTCGCGCCGGCGGTGACCACGATCCAGGGTGCGTCGAGTCGGTCGATGGCAGCCTGCAGCCCACCGCGGAGTCGCTCACGCAGCCGATCGAGGTGCGCGTAGGCGTCGTCGGTCAGCACCTCGGTGAGCATGGCGCGCGCGGCCGCCATCGCCAACGGGTTGCCGTTGAAGGTGCCGACCTGTTGGTAGTCGCCACTGGCGACGAGCTCCATGACCGCGCCACCGCCGATGGCCGACGTCGACAACCCGCCGCCCATCGCCTTGGCCACGCACACCAGGTCGGACGTGGCTCCGAGGCGTCCGGACGCCCCTCCGGGGCCGACGGTGAACCCGGTCTTCACCTCGTCGAAGGTGAGCAGGGCTCCGTGCGCGTGCAGGAGGTCCCGGAGGCCCTCGAGATAGCCGTCCTCGGGGTGGATGATCCCGGCGTTCATCATGATCGGCTCGACGATCATGCCGGCGACCTCGCCCGGGTGGCGCTCGAGCGCGGCCTCGACCGCGGAGAGGTCGTTGAACGGCACGACCAGGGTCAGGTCCATCGTCGCCTGCGGGATGCCGATGTTGTCAGGTACGCCGATCGGGGCGTCCGTCGGTCCGAGGTCGCCGACGTCCTCGGGCAGGACCGAGACCATCACCGAGTCGTGGTGACCGTGATAGCCGCCCTCGACCTTGATGATCAGGTCGCGACCAGTGGCCGCGCGCATCAGGTGGACCGCGTCCATCGTCGCCTCGGTGCCTGAGTTGCCGAACCGCCACAGCGGCTGGCCGAAGCGTTGTGCCAGGTTGTCGGCGACGACGATCGAGTCCTCGGTCGGCTGGGCGAAGTGGGTGCCGAGGCCGACCCGTCGTCGTACGGCCTCGACGATCGCGGGGTGGTTGTGGCCCGCCAGCGAGACGCCGTAGCCGCCGTGGAAGTCGGAGTACTCGTTGCCGTCGACGTCGTAGAGCCGGGAGCCGTTGCCGTGGCTGAGCCAGACGGCGTGCGGCTCGGCGACCTGCCAGCTCGACGTCGCCCCTCCCGCGAGCGCCCGCGCCCGCTCGGACATCTCGTCGCTGCGGCGCTGGCGGCTCAGGAAGATCCCGGTCTCGTCCTCGATGACGGAGTCGAGGCGGGTGGACAGCTCGGGTGCGATCTCGATCGCGGTCATCAGGGCTCCTGCCCATCGCTCAATGATTGACTGAATGTTCAGTCTATGCACCTCCTTCCGGCCGCGGCAAGATCGTCCCGAGTGCCAGCGAGGCGAGTCGCGGCCCTGCGGAGTGTTTCCGGACCGTGCTCGACATTCCGCCCGGGCGGGGCTAAGAATGGAGTGTTTGGCTGAACAGTCAGTTAGGGACGCTTCTCGGGACGAACCTGCCCGCCGACCGTGAAATGGGTTGTCATGACCTCTGACCCGAACGACCCGGCACGACTGCCGCCACGGCCGCGCCCGCAGCTGGCCCGACGAGATCTGCTGCGAGGAGGCGTCTGGCTCACCGTGGGGCTCGGGACCGCGCCGCTGCTCGCGGCGTGCGGCAACGGCTCCTCGGGTCAGGCCGCGAACGGCGGCGCCCCCTACGAACTGGCACGACCCGACCGTCCGGTGACACTGGCGATCAAGGACAGCAACCCCCCGATCGCCGACGGCCTCGACCCTGAGACCGGCGGCACCTTCAACATCCTCAACTATGCCGACTACATGGCGCCGGGCGTGATGAAGGACTTCGGCAAGGAGCACAACGTCTCGGTGCAGGTGACGCCCTACAACAACTACGACGAGATGCTGGCGAAGATCCGCCAGCCCGGCGAGTCCTTCGACCTCGTGTTCCCTGGACCGAGCGTGCTCAGCAAGATGGTCTACGCGGACCTGGTCCAACCCCTCAACCACTCCTACGTGCCCAACCTCCGCAACGTGTGGCCGGAGTTCCAGGACCCCTGGTACGACCGGGGTGCGCACTACACGGTTCCCTACACGATCTACGGCACCGGCGTGATGTACCGCGCCGACCGGGTGAGCAGCGTGCCCGAGGTCGGGTACGACCTCCTGTGGGACCAGCAGTACTCCGGCAAGGTCTACGTGCTGGATGATCGGCAGGAAGCCATCGCCATGTCGTTGCTGCGCAACAAGATCACCGACGACATCAACACCTCCAACGCCGACGACGTCAAGAGGGCGACCGACAGCCTGATCCAGCTCATCAGCCTGGTGAAGGTCAAGACCGACATCAATGCCTATTCCGAGGTTCCCGAGGGAACGGCGACGGTCCACCAGTGCTGGTCGGGTGACGTGATCGCCGGGCAGTACTACCTGCCGCACGGCCAGACGCCCGAGGTGCTCGGGTACTGGCGTCCGCAGGCTGCGTCGGACTATGTGATCGGCAGCGACAACATCGCCATTCCGAAGTCGGCCAAGAAGCCGGTTCTCGCGCACATGCTGATCAACGACCTGCTCGACAACAAGATCGGGCTGCGGAACTTCGGCTGGAACGGCTACCAGCCGCCGCTGACGAAGCTGTCGGCGACGTACCTGACCGACCAGGGATACATCCCCAAGAACCTGGCGAACTCCGTGGTGCTGCGCAGTGACTTCGCCAAGGGCCTCACCTTCTACGAGGTCAGCCCGAGCACGGAGGCGCTGTGGCAGACCAACTGGGCAAGGTTCAAGGCCGGTGCCTGACAAGCCATCCGGCCACGACCGCGCGACCCGGCGGCTGTGGCCGGCCCTGGCCCTCCCGGGGACGTTCTGGCTGATCGCTCTCTTCGTCGTTCCGTTCTATGCGGTGATGGCCGTCGCGTTCAGCGGCCGGATCAACATCTTCAACGAGCCGATCCCGGCCTGGAACCCGCTCGACTGGGAGTTCTCGAGCTTCGGCACCGTCATCAGCGACTCGTTCACACCGTCGGGTGCCTACCACGAGGTGTGGGTCCGTACGGCGATCTACACCTTCTGGGCCCTGGTCATCTGCGTGGCGATCGGCTATCCCGTCGCCTACTACACGGCGCGGCTGGCCGGTCGGCGCCGGGGGCTGATCCTGGCCCTGATCCTGGCGCCGTGGTGGATCAACTACATCACCCGGATGCTCGCCTGGGTGAACCTGCTGCAGGACGACGGATACGTGAACAAGGCGCTCGGCCTGGTCGGCATCCCGCCGCACTCCTGGCTGTCCGGGAGCTCGTTCACCGTCGTGTGGGCGCTCGCCTACGGCTACCTGCCGTACTTCATCATCCCGCTGTTCGCCTCGCTCGACCGGATCGACCAGCGCCTGCTCGAAGCGTCGCGCGACCTGGGGGTCGGGGCGTTGCGCACCTTCTCGCACATCACCCTGCCCCTGTCGCGGATGGGGCTGGTCACCGCGATGGTGATCACGGCCCTGCCGATGGCGGGTGACTACTACACCAACACGATCGTGTCGGGATCGCCGAACACCAACATGGTCGGCAACCAGATCGAGCTGTTCCTGCTCGAGGGCCCGCAGAAGAACATCGGCGCCGGCCTCGTGCTGTTGCTGTCGCTGGTGCTGATGTTCTTCATGTTCTACTACCTGATCCTCACCCAGCGGGCGAGCCGGGAGGCGGCCCGATGACCGTGACCGAGCGGCCGGCCGTGGCTGAGGTCTCGGCGCCGATCCGCACCCGTGTGCCACCTTGGCGCAATCCCTGGCGTCGTCCGTACGTGCTCGCCACCATCACGTGGGTCTACATCCTGTGGTCCCTCGTCCCCGTGCTGATCGCCATCCAGTTCTCCTTCAACGACGGCCGCTCACGCAGCACGTGGCAGGGTTTCTCCCGGCAGTGGTACTGCTGCAACGAAGGCTCGGTCTTCGAGGACCCGAGCATGTTCCATGCGTTGCGCAACAGCTTGATCCTCGGCATCGCCACCGTGATCGTGGCGACTCCCCTGGGCGTCGCCCTCGCGATGGGGCTGACCAGGTGGCGGTCACGTGCGAGCGCGGTCGCGAACGGCATCTCTCTTGTTCCGCTCGTGACGCCCGAGATCGTCGTGGGCTCTGCTCTCTACCTCGTCTTCGTCAACCTCTATCACTTCATCCCGCTCGGGCGGCCGGCCATGCTTCTCGGGCACGTGACGTTCTCGGTCTCCTACGTCCTGGTGATCGTGCGGTCGCGGCTGCTCAGTATCGGGGGAGAGTACGAGGAGGCGGCCCGGGACCTCGGGGCCAACTCGCTGCAGGCCATTCGCACGATCTTGCTGCCGCTGCTGATGCCGGCCGTCTTCGCGTCCGCCATGATCGTCTTCGCGACGTCGCTCGACGACTTCGTGGTCAGCCAGTTCCTGTTCGGCAGCGCCGAGAACGAGACGGTGCCGATCTTGCTGTACAACGCTGTGCGCGCGGCCCCGACGCCGGCGCTCAACGCGCTGGCGAGCATCCTCCTGGTGGGCTCGTTCCTGGCCCTGATCCTGGCCCTGGTGGTGCTGCGCGGGCGGCGACGCACCGGTGAGGAGTCGGCCCTCGAGACGCTCGCCGACTGGGGTTGAGCCGGCCGGATCAGCCGGTCTCGGCATACGCGACGTGTTGATCGGAGGACGCTGCCAACACCCGCAGCGCCTCCGGCGGCAGGCACACCGTGACCGGTTTCCCGGCCGTGAAGGTCCCGGTGCCGGCGGAGTTGGTGACCAGCGACTGCACGACCGCGCCCTGGGGCAGTCGCACCATGACCTGGGTGGTGGAGCCCAGGAAGACCGTGCGATCGACCATGCCCGGTAGCCGGTTGACACCGGTCAGCCCGGCCTCGGCCAGCTCGACACACTCGGGCCGGATGACCGCTCGGCCGGGCCCTGCGTCGTACCCCGGCGGGGCCTGCGCCTCGAGGGTGAACTCGCCGTACCGGATCGTGCGCACGAGCCCGGTGTCGGACACGCACTCGATGTCGAGGAGGTTGGCGACGCCCAGGAAGTCGGCGACGAACTCGTTGAGCGGCTCTCGATAGACCTCTTCCGGGGATCCGAGCTGCATGATCCGGCCGCCGTCCATCACGACCAGCCGGTTGGACATCTCCAGCGCCTCTTCCTGGTCGTGCGTCACGAACACGAAGGTGATCCCGATCTCGCGCTGGAGCGCGGTCAGCTCGGCGCGCAACGAGTGCCGGAGCTTGGCATCGAGGGCACCGAGGGGCTCGTCCAGAAGCAGCACGGCCGGCTCGAGGACCAGGGCCCTCGCCAGGGCGACCCGCTGCTGCTGGCCGCCGGAGAGCTGATGCGGCCGACGTTTGCCGTACCCCGAGAGCTGAACGAGGTCCAGCGCCTTCGCGACCCGGGACGCGCGCGCGTGCTTGTCGACGTCCTTGCGCCAGCGCAGCCCGTAGGCGACGTTGTGCTCGACGTCGAGGTGGGGGAACAGGGCGTAGCTCTGGAAGACCGTGTTCACCGGCCGCTTGTGTGCCGGCGTCTGTGCGACGTCGACGCCATCGATGAAGATCTGGCCGTCGGTGGGCTGCTCGAAACCCGCCAGCATGCGCAGGGTGGTCGTCTTGCCGCATCCCGAGGGGCCGAGCAGCGTGAAGAACTCGCCCGGCAAGATGTCGAGGTCGATGCCGTCGACGGCGGTGACCTCCTCGAAGTCCTTGCGGAGGCCGACGATCGAGATGGACCCGTCGGTGTGATAACTGCCTGGTTCGCCTCGGGCCATGCGCCGGAGTCTAGACAGCACGCCAGGCCGGCGGAACCACATGACTGAATATTCAGTTAACGATCCTACGTCGCCCACTGCGGGTGCGCCCCGTAGCCTGGGCCGACTCCCGACGGGCCTCGACGAGGTCATCGGCGAGCCCCTAGACTCAACTGAACGACGGTTCAGTCCTGGCGCTCCTGCCAGGCGACTATCCGCGCCGGAGGAGGCGAGATGACGACGATCCCACCCGCACCCCTCGACCCGGGGCAGCTCGCGCTGTCGCTGGCGCCGTTCGGCGAGAGCCGGATGCTCCCGCGCGACGCGTACCTGTCCCCGGAGGTCCTGGAGTGGGAGCGCCGACATCTCTTCGACGACTGGATGTGCGTGGGGCGCTCCTCCGACGTACCGAACGGTGGGCTGCGGGCCGAGTCGCTCGGGGAGTACGGCGTCCTCATCACCCGCGACAACGACGGTGTCCTGCGCGCCTTCGAGAACGCCTGCCGCCACCGCGGACACGAGTTGCTGCCGTGCGGCGGGTCGGCCGAGTCGCCACGCGCGATCGTGTGTCCCTACCACGCGTGGTCCTACCGTCACGACGGCAGCCTGATCGGGGCACCGCACTTCAAGGACCTCGACACGGCCGGGTTCAGCCTCAAGCCCGTGCGGGTGCACGAGTGGCACGGCTGGGTGTTCGTGGACGGCTCGGGCAAGGCCCAGGACTTCGCCGACCACATCGGCACCCTCGAGAACGTCGTCGCGCCGTACGACGCGGAGTCACTGGTGACGTGCGAGACCCACCAGTACGAGGTCGAGGCCAACTGGAAGGTCATCGTCGAGAACTACCAGGAGTGCTACCACTGCTCGATGATCCACCCGGAGCTGTGCCGGGTCTCGCCGCCGACCAGTGGGGAGAACATCGAGGAACGCACGGGCGACTGGGTCGGCGGCTGGATGGACCTGCGGGCCGGCGCCGAGACCATGTCGCTCGACGGTCGCAGCGGCGGCGTGGCGATGGCGCGCCTCGACCAGCACGAGCTGTCGACGGTGATGTACGTCGCGGTGCTGCCCAACCTGCTGATCTCGCTGCACCCCGACTACGTCATGACCCATCTCCTGGTGCCGGTGACCCCGCAGAAGACCCGGATCACCTGTTCGTGGGCGTTCCCGAAGGACGTCTCGTCACGCGAGGGCTTCAGCCCGGCGTACGCCGTGGACTTCTGGGACCTCACCAATCGCCAGGACTGGGCCGCCTGCGAGTCGGTGCAGCGCGGCATGGCGGCCCCCCACTTCGAGGCCGGCCCGCTCGCCCCGGACGAGGACGGCGTCTACCAGTTCGTCACCAGCATCGCCCGGGCCTACCAGGGCCGCTGACCGCTCCTGTTCGGGGGCCTGTCGCTGGTAACGCCCGGTTATCTGCGCTGGTGCGCCTGTGTGCGGGCGCGGTGGCGCGGATAACAGGGCGTTACAAGCAGCGTCGGCGCCTCTGCGAGGCGGACCGGGCCGGACCGGCGCGTCAGCGTCTGCGAGCGACGACGTACGGCGCCAGGTCGCTGATGTCGGTCCCGAACCGGGCCACCGTATCGGCGTACTCCCGGCGCAGGCGCTCGACCGCCCGGACCCGTCCCGGGCCCAGGTCGCGGTGGGTGACGTGGGAGATGCCCAGCTTGAACCCGGTGATGAAGTCGTCCCGCTCCCGCTGCGCCCAGGCGACCTCGATCGGGTCGATCGAGGCGACTCCACCCTCGGCGACGGGGATGAACTTCACCTTGCCCTCCATCTCGAACACATGGCGTCCGACGCGCACGTCACAGAAGACCGTTCGGCCCTCAGCGCGCAGACCGAACTGCGTGGTCGGCTGCCCGATGCCGAGCGCTTCGACGAGCTCCCTCATGGCGGACTCGGCGAAGTTCTCGGCGCCGGGGTCGGCCAGGTCGATGGCTCGAGCCACGTTCTTCACGCCGCGCCAGTAGGCCATCTGGCGACGTACGGCGAGCAGGTCGTCTCGCGTGACTCCGCGGCGCATGACATGGTCGCAGGCGGCGATGCCGGCAGTGAGCCCACTGCCGCGCGCCAAGTCGCACGCGGTGCGTGCGAGATCCAGCACCGGCAGCCCGTCGACCACGGTCGCCTGGCCGGGCAGGAACACCGCTTTGTGGTGCACGATGCCGGCCTTGGCCCGATCACCGAGCACCCGCGGCCGGGTGACGTGCACCCGCGCCGTTGTCGGGTCGGGCAACGGGATGCCCTGAACGACCGCTGACGACTCATGACTGAACCAGTGCCTGCGTTGGAGGACCAGGTGCGCGGCCCGGACTCGCAGGAGAGGCTGTCCGCGATAGGGGTCGAGCGAGTCCCACTGGTCGGTCGCCACGAACACCCCCCGCCGCAGACGCTGCCACTCGCCGCGACGTACCGGTCGCGCGATCTCGCGATCGTCCGTGCCCAGCTTCCGTGCCTGGGCGTAGGTGATCAGTCCGTGCTGGCTCGCCATGAGGCCGAGAACCCGAGGATCCATGGGCTGAGGCTGCTCGGCTCCGGCCCCCGGGTGGCGACGTCACCGGGCGAGATGGGGAGGAGCGTGTCCCCGGGGCCGTCTGTGGATGACGGGCGGGTCGGCGGGAGCGCTTGTAACGCCCTGTTATCCACGCCTGGGCGCCAGCACACAGGCGCACCAGTGCAGATAACAGGGCGTTACAAGCACGTCGGCCCCCGCCTCGGCCCAGCCCAGGACTCAGCTGGTCCAGGCGCGCCAGAGGGCGGCGTACTCGCCGTCCTGCGCGACCAGCTCGTGGTGCGATCCCAGCTCGATGATCTCGCCGTCGATGACGACCGCGATCCGGTCGGCGTCGTGGGCGGTGTGGAGGCGGTGGGCGATCGCGACCACGGTCCTGCCGTCGAGGAGCGCGTTCATCGAGCCCTCGAGGGTCCGGGCGGTGCGCGGGTC
>JAICSK010000139.1 GCA_025936915.1 Nocardioides sp. | reverse complement strand
GTGCCACTCCCGTCACGGGCCAGACCGCCGTTCGGCCGAGACACCCGGCTGAGAAACCTGACAGTTGCCTGGGAGTTCCCCTCGGGAGTTTGTGATCGTGACACGTCCTCGTCACACTGAGGACACGCCCTTTAGGTTGGGTGGCCCCGTCTGACCGACCTCGGTCGACGGTTCCGGTTCTTGATCCCGAGGTTCGTCGCTGATGTCTGCCCTGCTACCCGATGACACCGGGCCCGGCGGCGACGGCTCGCAGGTCGGCGGAAAGCGCAAGGGCAGGGCCAAGGTACGCCACACCGTGGCCAAGGTCGTGACGGCCACCCTGGTGGTGATCGCCCTCGTCACCGGCCTGACCGTGACGTTCCTCTACCGCCACTACAACTCCAACCTCGACGCCGAGGACCTCAGCAAGGCCATCGGCACCCAGTCGGCGGCCGACAAGCGCAAGTGGCCCGCGCCGTCGGGACCGATCAACATCCTGGTGATGGGCTCCGACAACCGCGACGCCCCGGGCGACCATGTCGACAACCTCACCGGCATCGGCCAGCGCTCCGACACCACGATCCTGTTGCACCTGTCCGCCGACCGCTCGCGGGCGTACGGCGTGAGCATCCCGCGCGACTCCATGGTCAGCCGCCCGGCGTGCCTCGACAACAACGGCAAACCGATCTCGTCCCCGGCCACCGACATGTGGAACAACGCCTTCAACATCGGAGGCCCGGCCTGCACCATCCGGCAGTTCATCGCCCTGACGCACGTCCCGGTGACGCACTGGATCGTGGTCGACTTCGCCGGCTTCAAGTCGATGGTCGACGCCCTCGGCGGCGTGACGGTCTGCCTGCCCCACGAGGTCAACGACCCGATCGGCCACATCACGCTTCCGGCCGGCACCCACACGTTCACCGGCACCCAGGCCCTGGACTACGTGCGCGAACGGCACGACCTGGGCAACGGCTCCGACATCGGCCGGATGAAGCGGCAGCAGGCGTTCATCGCCTCGATGGCGCACAAGGCCTTGAGCGCCAACATGCTGGCCAAACCGTTCAGCATGCTCAAGTTCCTCGACGCCGCGACCAAGTCGATCCACCTCGACGAAGGCATCGGCAGCCTGGCCAAGATCGCCGGGCTGGGCTACAAGTTCCGCCACATCGGGCTCGACAAGATCCAGTTCGTGACCACGCCGTGGGAGACCGACCCGAGCGATCCCAACCGGGTCGTCTGGGCTCCCGAGGCCAAGACCTTGTGGGACGACATCCGCCTCGACAAGCCGCTGCCGCGTTCGCTGCTGTCCGGGTCGGTGAACGCCCACCAGATCCCCGGTGTCACCAAGCACCCGCACAACGGCAAGCAGGAGCAGCAGGCTGCCGCGGACAACCTCGCCAACGGCCTGTGCGCCTGATGGCACGTCGCAGGACCGGCTGATGGCCGACGAGCCCGCCCGCGAGACGCCGGCCGAGGAGTCCCCGGCCGAGGAGTCCCCGGCCGAGGAGTCCCCGGCCGAGGAGTCCCCGGCCGAGGAGGCGCCGTGGCAGCGCCGTCGCCGGCTCGCGGCCGTGTTCGGCGACGTACTCCCGGAGACGACCCAGGACGAGCGCGAGGCGCAGGGCCCGTCGGACGACACTCAGGACCGCTGGCTGCGCAACGAGGTTCCTCCGCACCACGGCTGACCTGGGCACACCCGTGCGCGGGGTCGGGCCCCGTCAGACGCTCGGCTAGCGAGGCTGGGTGAAGGTCGCCGTGCCGCCGCTCTGCTGGGCGCCGAGCAGGTCGCGGATCTCCTGCAGGAGCTTGACGTCCTCCGGGGTGCCGGGCTCGGGGCTGGGGAACCACCGCTCCCTGGCGACCGTGTAGGGCTTCACGACCAGGAAGTAGACGACGGCCGCGATCACGAGGAACGCGATCAGGGCGGTGATGAAGGCCCCCACGTGGACGCCGCCCGGCGTGTACTTGCTGAAGTTCGGCGTGCCACCGATCTTGCCGATCAGGTCCATCACGATCGCCACGAGGGAGGTGACCACGGCTGCGAAGGCGGCGGCCATGACGAACGCGACGGCCAGCTCGACGAGGTTGCCTCGGAGGACGAAGTTCTTGAACCCGGTCACAGTTCTCCCCTCTTGGCCACCCGGACGGTCGGCCACACGAGAGCCACCCACGCTAGCGAGAAATCACCAGACTGACGAGGTCCGTCGACGAAGCGGCGGCGATCCGGGTGACGTCGGACGACAACGCCGCCACCACGACCAGTCGGCCGGTGAGACCCGAGGCGCCGCGGACGGTGTCACTGCCGGGCGGGTCAGGGAGGGCGAGCACCGGCACGTCGACGGCGACGTACGACGCGGTGCCACGGCGCGGGTCGGCCGCCACGAGGTCGACGTGATCCCCGACGCGGAGCAGCCCGACCGCGTCGGCGTCCGCGATCCGCACCGGCAGGGCGACGCGGCCGGGAAGAGCCGCCACCAGGGACGGTGCGACGAGCCGGACGTCGGTGACCGGCTCGCCGCGTCGTACCGGTGCAGCCAGGGTGCGCCCGATCGGGTGCGCGTCGGAGCCGGCCGGGGCGACGGCGGCAGGGAGCCGTCGCTCCACGAGGTCGCCCGGGGCGAGCACCGTCCCGGAGGGGAGGTCGTGGGCCGCCACGGCCACCGCGACCGTGTGCGGAGCCGGCGGCCGCGCCGCGTGCAGCCCGGCCAGCACGGCCGCTGCGGCGCACGCAGCCGCGAGTGGACGTCGCCGAGCCAGCACGGCGCGGCGTACGACGCGGCGTAGGCGGGTGCGCCGGTCGCCGAGCGGCGCCGCGGGTGAAGACGGCATCTTCCGACGCTAGGCGCGATCACGCCCGGCCCATGGAGGTTCTCCACAGGCCCGTGGGTCAGCCGGCGGTGTTCGAGCCGGCCTTGCGGGAAGACGAGCCCGACGACGAGCCCGACGACGAGCCCGACGGGGAGGACGAGGATCTCTCGGAGCTCGAGGAGCTCGACGACGTGCCCGAGCCGGAGGAGGAGTCGGACGAGCCCGAGCCCGAACCCGAGGACGCACCATCGCTGGTGGCGCTGCCGGTTCCCGAGGCCTCCGACGAGGCCGACGTGCCGTTGCTGCGGCTGTCGTTGCGGTAGAAGCCCGACCCCTTGAACACCACGCCCACGGCGTTGAACACCTTGCGCAGCCGGCCGCCGCATACGTGGCAGACGGTCAGCGCGTCGTCGGTGAAGCTCTGGAACTGCTCGAAGGCGTGGTCGCAGTCGGTGCAGCGGTACTGGTAGGTGGGCAACGCAGCTGGTCCTCGGATCCGTGGTCTGACCGGCGGTTGGCACTCGACACCGCCGACTGCCAATCCTACGTCATCGACGTCAGCGCAGGTCGAGCCAGCGGGTGGGGGTGGCGACCGCGGTCACCGGGCGGTCGTGGTCGTCGACGGGCACGTCGAGACCGACCTCCTCGTCGTAGAGCAGACACACGATCGGGGTGCCGACGGGCACCCGGGTGAGGGCTCGGTCATAGCAACCACCGCCCTGCCCCAGCCGGTAGCCGCCCGGCGAGACCGCGTGACCCGGGACGAGCACCACGTCCGCGGTCGCGATCGCGTCGAGCCCCAGGCGGTCGACCGGTTCGAGCAGCCCGAACCGCGCCGGTGCCAGCGAGGTCGACCCGCGCCACGTGCCCCAGTCGAGGTCCAGGTCGCGCAGCACGACCGGCAGGATCACCCGCTTCCCCAGGGCGGTCAGCGACTCGAGAAGTGCGCCCGTGCCCGGCTCCGGTCCCACTGAGACGTACGCCGCGACCGTGGCCGCCCGTCGTACCACCGGGTGAGCGGTGACGACCTCGGCCAGGTCGCGTCCGCGAGAACCGAGCTCCGCCACCGACAACCGGTGCCGCGCCGTACGGATCTGGTCGCGCAGCGCGATCTTGGCCACAGCGGCGGCCGAGGCGGGTGGATCGCCCGGTCGGGATTGCGGAGGGGGCACCGGGCAAGCCTACGATCGCAGCATGAGCAGCACCGGACTCGAGCGTGCCCGGAGGAAGATGGAGGGCGCGGGCATCGATCCGGTGGCGATCGAGACGTTCGCCCACTACTACCGCCTCCTCGAGCACGGCGAGACCGGACTGATCCCGGAGTCGACGATCGAGCCTGTCGGCAGCGAGTCGCTGGCCGACGTCGAGGTGGACGAGGAGTCGGCGTCCGCAGCGCTCCGCACCACCGCCGTGATCAAGCTGAACGGCGGCCTCGGGACGTCGATGGGCATGGAACGCGCCAAGAGCCTGCTGTGCGTACGCCGGGGCATGTCGTTCCTCGACGTGATCGCCCGGCAGGTGCTGCACCTGCGTCGCGAGCACGACGCCCGGCTGCCGCTGATGTTCATGAACAGCTTCCGGACGTCCACCGACACCATGGACGCGCTCGCCCGCTACGCCGACCTCCCCGTCGAGGGACTGCCGCTGGAGTTCCTGCAGAACCGCGAGCCCAAGCTGCTGGTCGGCGACCTGACGCCGGTCAGCTGGCCGCGCGACCCCGACCACGAGTGGTGCCCGCCCGGGCACGGCGACCTCTACACGGCCCTGCGCGGCACCGGCCTGCTCCAGCGCCTGATCGACCAGGGGTACGAGCGGGTGTTCGTGTCCAACAGCGACAACCTCGGCGCCGTACCGGACGCGCGGATCGCGGGTTGGTTCGCCGAGTCCGGGGCGCCGTTCGCGATCGAGGCGGTACGTCGTACCCCCTCCGACCGCAAGGGCGGTCACTTCGCCCGCCGCCGGTCGGACGGGCGCATCGTGCTCCGTGAGACGGCCCAGACGTCGAAGGCCGACCGGGCCGCGCTGGCCGATCTCGACCGGCACCGGTTCTGCTCGACCAACAACCTCTGGTTCGACCTGCGGGCGATGGCCGAGGCCCTCGACGCCCGGCACGGCATCCTCGGCCTCCCGCTGATCCGCAACGTCAAGCACGTCGACCCGGCCGACTCCTCCAGCCCGGAGGTCGTCCAGATCGAGACCGCGATGGGCGCCGCGATCGAGGTCTTCGAGGGGGCTCGCACGATCGAGGTCGGGCGTGACCGGTTCGTCCCGGTGAAGACCACCAACGACCTGCTGGTGCTGCGCTCCGACGTGTACGACGTCGGCCAGGACTTCGTCCTCGACCCGGTCGCCGAGGTTCCGTACGTGGACCTCGACCCGGCGTACTACAAGCTCGTGCCCGACTTCGAGCGGCGCTTCCCCGACGGCGCACCCAGTCTGCGGGGGGCCACCTCGCTCACGATCGAGGGCGACTTCACCTTCGGCTCGAAGGTGACCGTGGTCGGCGAGGTGAAGCTGCACACCGGAGCGGCCGAGCGAGTGGCGCCCGGTAGCGTCTTGGAGCATGAGTAGCCCCCCTGGCGAGCTCGTCTCCGTCGAGGCTCACCGCGAGCGGATCCTCACGGCGATCGACCCCCTTCCGGCGTTCGACCAGCCGCTGATGGAGGCCTTCGGCCTGGCGTCCGCCGAGGACGTGCGCGCGCCCGTCGCCCTGCCGGGCTTCGACAACTCGGCCATGGACGGGTACGCCGTGGCGGCTGCCGACGTCGCCGCGGCCACCCCTGAGTCGCCCGTCCACCTGCCCGTGGTCGGCGAGATCGGGGCCGGCCAGGCGTCGCTGCTGGCGATGTCGCCGGGCACCGCCGTCAAGATCATGACCGGCGCTCCCGTGCCGGCCGGCGCGGACTCGGTGGTGCCCTACGAGTGGACCGATCGCGGCGTCGCCAACGTCGTGATCTCCCAGGCTCCCGAGCTCGGTCAGCACGTCAGGCCGAAGGGGCAGGACGTCGCCGTCGGCGATGTGGTGGTCCGGTCCGGCACCGTCCTCGGGCCCCGCCAGATCGGTCTGCTCGCATCCGTCGGCCGGCCGTCCGTCCGCTCGCGGCCACGGCCGCGCGTCGTGGTGCTCTCGACCGGGTCGGAGCTGCGCGAACCCGGCTCGTCGCTCGGCCACGACTCGATCTACGACGGCAACTCCTACCTGCTGGCCGCCGCCGCCCGTCAGGCCGGGGCGATCGCGTATCGGGTCGGCATCGTCTCCGACGAGCCGCGGGCCTTCCTCGACGCGCTCCACGACCAGCTGGTGCGCGCCGACCTGGTGGTCACCACAGGTGGGGTGTCGATGGGTGACTACGACGTCGTCAAGGAGGCGCTGAGCCCGCTCGGCACCGTCTGGTTCGGGGGCGTGGCCATGCAACCGGGCAAGCCCCAGGGCTTCGGCACGGTCGGCGAGGACTCGCTGCCGATCGTCACCCTGCCCGGCAACCCGGTGTCGGCGTACATCTCCTTCGAGCAGTTCGTGCTTCCGGCCATCCGCAAGCTGATGGGCCGTACGCCGTACACCCGGCCCTCGGCCGACGCGGTGCTCACCCACGGCCTACGCGCTCCCGAAGGACGCCGGATGTTCGCGAGGGCGACCCTCTCTGTCGTGGACGGCCGGCTCGCCGTCACGCCGGTCGGACCGCAGGGGTCGCACCTGATCGGCGACCTCGCCGAGTCCGACGCACTGATCGTGGTGCCGGAGTCCGTGACCTGGGTCGAGGCCGGTGAGACAGTGACCGTGCTGCCCCTCGACGAGGAGTTCTGAGGAGGTCGGATGACCGAGCGCCTGACCCACGTCGACGAGTCCGGCGCGGCCCGGATGGTCGACGTCTCCGGCAAGGACGTGACCGCCCGCGAAGCCGTCGCCGCGGGGCGGGTGCTGGTCTCGCCCGAGGTGGTGGCGCTGCTGCGCGGGTCCGGCGTACCGAAGGGCGACACCCTGGCCGTGGCCAGGCTCGCCGGGATCATGGGCGCCAAGCAGACGCCGGCGCTGATCCCGCTCTGCCACCCTCTGGCGCTCTCGTCGGTCACCGTCGACCTCGAGGTGACCGACGACGCGGTCGTGGTGACTGCCACCGTCCGCACCACCGACCGCACCGGCGTCGAGATGGAGGCACTCACCGCGGTCGCGGTCGCCGGGCTCACCGTCGTCGACATGGTCAAGGCGGTCGACAAGCGTGCGGTGATCACCGACGTCCGGGTCCTCAGCAAGTCCGGCGGCGCGTCCGGCGACTTCGTCAGATGACTCACCCGACGGAGAAGACGTCCCTGCGTGGTGCCGTGGTGGTGGCCAGCAACCGCGCGGCGAGTGGTGTGTACGACGACACCACCGGCCCGCTGATCGTGGACTTCCTCGTCTCGCTGGGGTTCTCCTGCGGCCGGCCGATCGTCGTACCCGACGGTGAGCCGGTCGCGGAGGCGGTCCGGGCCGAGGTCGAGGGCGGCGCGCGGGTGGTGCTGACGACCGGCGGCACCGGCCTCACCCCCACCGACCGCACGCCGGAGATGACCCGACCCCTGCTCGATCGCGAGGTGCCCGGCATCGCCGAGGCGATCCGTGCGTACGGCGTCGCCAAGGGAGTGCCGACCGCGGCCCTCTCGCGCGGGCTCGCCGGCGTCTCCGGTGACTGCCTCGTCGTCAACCTGCCCGGGTCACGTGGCGGGGTGAAGGACGCCATCGCGGTGCTCGAGCCGCTCCTGGTCCACGCCGTCGAGCAGGTCGTCGGGAGCGACCATTCCACCCCGATGACCACCGGATGACGCAGGGATGTCCCCATGAGCACCTGGTGGCCGGCGACGCTGCAGTACGGCGACGTCACCCTGCGTCCCCTCCGCTACCGCGACGCCCGGGCGTGGCGCGTCGTACGCCGGCGGAACGCGGCCTGGCTCCAGCCCTGGGACGCGACGGTCCCACCCGGCGGCACCGAGCGGCCCGCGACGTTCCGCACCCTGGTCGCGCGGATGCAGCGCCACGCCCGGCAGGGGCTCGGGATGCCGTTCGCGATCGAGGTCGACGGCCGCTTCGCCGGCCAGGTGACGGTCAACAACATCGTCCGCGGGTCGGCCCAGTTCGCCTCGATCGGCTACTGGCTCGACCGCGACGTCGCCGGCCGCGGGGTGATGCCCACGTCGGTCGCGCTGGTGATCGACCACTGCTTCCGGTCCGCCGGACTCCATCGGATCGAGGTGGCCATCCGGCCGGAGAACACCAACTCCCTGCGCGTGGTGGAGAAGCTCGGCATCCGCGAGGTCGGCTTCGCCCCCCGGTTCTTGCACATCGACGGCGCCTGGCGCGACCACCGGATCTACGCGATCACGGTGGAGGAGTGCCCCGAGGGGATGCTGGCGAGGCTGGTGAGGTCACAACAGCCACACGAGTGATTTCACGACACACCTGTTGACATCCGCCGGGGTCTGTGGCACCGAATCTAGGGTCGGGTCGTGGACCTGAGCGGACTCATCTTCGTGGCCCTGGCCGTCGCCTGGGCCGCCTATCTGATCCCCAAGGCTCTTCGCCATCACGACGACGTCGTCCGGGGCCGCTCGATCGACCGGTTCTCCCAGAGCATGCGGGTCCTGGCCCGGCGCGAGCCGGTCAACGCGCGGATGGCGCAGCTCGTGGTGACGCCCGCTCGCGCCGCCGCGTCGACGGTCGTCAGCACCAAGCCGTCGGCTGCCGTACCGTCACCCGACCAGCGCCACGCCGCTCGCCGCGCCGCGGTGAGGAAGGCGACCAAGCGTCGGCGTCGGGTGCTCACCCTGCTCGTGCTCGCCCTGGTCGGTGTCACCGCAGCCGGTGTCGACGGCCGCCTCGCCTGGGCCTACGTCGCGATCCCCGCCGGGCTCCTCGTCGCCTGGCTGGTCGCCTGCCGGCTGATGGTCCGCAAGGAACGCCGGTGGTGTCCCGTGGCCGACCTCGAGATCGACGACCACGAGGTCGACGCATCCGGCGAGACGCTCGCCGAGGAGGTCGCGGCCGAGTCCCCGCCCCGCGACCCGAAGCTGTGGGACCCGGTGCCGGTGACCCTGCCGACGTACGTCTCGAAGCCACCGGCCCGACGCACCGTGCGCACGATCGACCTCGACGCCACCGGTGTCTGGACCTCGGGTCGCACCGAGGCCGACTCCGCGCTGGCGCGTGAGGCCGACGCCGCCGAGGCGGCCGAGCGTGTCCGCCGGCGGGCCTCCCGCAAGGAGGAGAACGGCGAGGAGGCCGTCGGCTCCTGACGGCCGTCGTCGCGTCGGACCCGAGCCCTGGCCGATTCGGGGAGAGCTCCGGCCCGGTGCTAGCCTTTCGCTTCGCGTCGCGGTGCCGGTCGACGCAGGTCAGGGGCCGGTCATCGCTGGCGCATGGGGCTGTGGCGCAGCTGGTAGCGCATCTCGTTCGCAATGAGAGGGTCAGGGGTTCGAGTCCCCTCAGCTCCACCCGTCCGCCACGGGCCACTCCCGTCTGAGCAGCCCGAACACCCACGAGTCAGACACGTCGCCGTTGACCACGCAGTCCTCCCGCAACGTCCCTTCGCGGACGAACCCGAGCTTCTCCAGGACACGCGCCGAGGCGACGTTCCGGGTGTCGGTCTCGGCCTGCACCCGGTTCAGGTCGAGGGTGTCGAAGGCCCACTGCAGCAACGCCCGCGCGGCCTCCGTCGCGTATCCGTGACCCCACGCCGCATCGTCGAGGCAGTAGCCCAACGATGCACTGCGGTAGTCCGGGTTCCACCTGCTCAGGCCGCACCAGCCGACGAAGGCCGCGTCGGTAAGACGTTCCATCGCAACCCGCGCCCCGGTGCCCTCCTCCGCCATGTGCCGACTGATCGCGATGAACCGCTCGGCGCGCGCTCGGTCGCTCCACGGGGGTGAGTCCCAGTAGCGCAGCACGTGCGCACTGCTGTGCAGCGCGTAGAGGACGTCCGCGTCCGCGTCGGTGAAGGGACGCAACCGCAGGCGG
>JAICSK010000194.1 GCA_025936915.1 Nocardioides sp. | reverse complement strand
GCTGAACCGGTTCGCCAGCGACGTGCGCGCCATCCGCACCTGCCTGCACGTCCTCGAGCGTGGGGGAGCGGTGGGCATCTTCCCCGAGGGCAACCGCGGAGCCGGCGACTTCACCCGCTTCCACCACGGCACGGCGTACCTCGCGCTGGCGACCGGTGCTCCGATCGTGCCGTTGATGATGTTCGGCACGCGGCCTGCGGGAGGCGGCAAGGACGCGATGCCGCGCCATCGAGGCGTGATCGACCTGGTGTACGGCGCGCCGCACCGCGTCGAGCGGCACCCCTACCCCCGCACCCGGACGCTGGTGGCCGCGACGAGTGAGCGACTGCACGCCCGGATGCAGGAAGAGCTCGTCGCCGGACTCGCGCTGACCGGGCAGACCCTCCCGGGACCGATCCCGGGCGACGAGGCGAAGGACGCAGCATGAGCACCATGGACGACGCCGTCGACGAGTCCGCCGGGCCGTTGCCGGTGCTCGCCGTCGTCGGCCGCCCCAACGTCGGCAAGTCGACCCTGGTCAACCGGATCCTCGGCCGCCGCGAGGCCGTGGTGGAGGACGTCCCGGGCGTCACCCGTGACCGGGTCTCGTACGACGCCACCTGGGCCGGACGCGCGTTCACCGTCGTCGACACCGGGGGCTGGGACCCCGACGCCCGCGGGATGGCCGAGCGGATCAGGGCGCAGGCCGAGATCGCGGTGAGCCTGGCCGACGCCGTGCTGTTCGTGGTCGACGCCACGGTCGGCATCACCGACGCCGATGAGGCCGTCGTCCGCGTGCTGCGGAAGTCGCAGAAGCCGGTCGTCCTGGCCGCGAACAAGGTGGACGACCAGCGCGCCGAGGCCGAGTCGTACGGACTGTGGAACCTCGGGCTCGGGGAGCCGTTCCCGGTCTCGGCGCTGCACGGCCGAGGGTCGGGCGACCTGCTCGACGCCGTGCTCGCGGTGCTGCCCGAGCCGCCGGCGGAGTCGTTCGAGGAGATCGTGGGGCCGCGTCGGGTCGCGATCGTCGGGAAGCCCAACGTCGGCAAGTCGTCGTTGCTCAACAAGCTGGCCGGATCCGAGCGCGTGGTCGTCGACTCGGTGGCCGGCACCACCGTCGACCCCGTCGACGAGCTGATCGAGCTCGGCGGCCGCGAGTGGCGGTTCATCGACACCGCCGGCATCCGCAAGCGGGTGAAGGAGGCGTCGGGCCACGAGTTCTACGCCTCGTTGCGCACCTCGACCGCGATCGACCGCGCCGAGGTGGCCGTGCTGGTGCTCGATGCCGGCGAGAGCATCTCCGAGCAGGACGTGCGCATCCTGCAGACGGTGAGGGACGCCGGCCGCGCGTTGGTGATCGCCTTCAACAAGTGGGACCTGGTCGACGAGGATCGGCGGCACTACCTCGAGCGCGAGGTCGAGCAGGACCTCGTTCAGGTCACGTGGGCGCCCCGGATCAACGTCACCGCACGCACCGGTTGGCACGTCGACCGGCTGGTGCCGGCTCTCGACAAGGCGCTCGCCGGCTGGGAGACACGGGTGTCGACCGGTGCGCTGAACTCGTTCCTCGGCCGACTCGTCGCCGAGCACCCCCACCCGGTGCGCAGCGGGAAGCAACCGAAGATCCTGTTCGGCACCCAGCCCTCGACAGCACCCCCGACGTTCGCGCTGTTCACCTCGGGCAGGCTCGATGCGGCGTACGAGCGCTTCATCGAACGTCGTCTCCGGGAGGAGTTCGGGTTCGTCGGCACCCCGATCGTGCTCCACCAGAGGGTCCGGGAGCGGCGCAAGCGCTGAGGTGCCGGGTCACCGGTCGAAATGCCCGAGCGAGGTCCTCGGCCCCGTGAGACGATCGCCGCCATGGTCACGATGGATCAGGCGCTCGCCTTCGGGCTCGTCGCGCTCGTGGTGATCGCGATCCCCGGCCCCAGCGTGGTGTTCACGGTGGCGCGTGCCCTGACCTACGGGCGCGCCGTCGCGTTGCTGAACGTCGTGGGCAACTCCTTGGGTTTGCTCGCCGCGTTGCTGCTGGTGGTGCTCGGTCTCGGGCAGGTGGTGGCGACCTCCGACGTGGTGTACGAGATCGTCAAGGTCGGCGGTGCGGTCTACCTCGTCTACCTCGGTGTGCAGGCACTGCGCCACCGCCACGCGATCATGGTCACCCGGGGCCAGACCGACGTCGTGCCGCTGCGGCCCTTCACCGCGCTGCGCCAGGGCTTCATGGTCGGGTTCACCAACCCCAAGGGCTACGTGATGTTCGTGGCCCTGCTGCCGCAGTTCCTCGACCGCAGTCGCGGCCACGCCAGCCTGCAGATGCTTCTGCTCGGCCTGATCGCCTTCGTGATCGGATTCTGCTCCGACAGCCTCTGGGCGCTCATGGCCAGCCAGCTGCGCCGGTGGTTCAACGCCTCGCCGAAGCGCGGACGCGTTCTCGGTACGGTGGGTGGCATGTCGATGATCGGGCTCGGCGTGGCCGTCGCCGTGGGTGGCCGTCCGGACCCCGGATGAGGGTCCGCGCCACCGCTCTCGGGATGGTCGCCGCGCTGGCCGTCACCGGCACGGCGTACGCCGCCTCGACGGGTGGGAACGCGTCGGAGGATGCCTTGCTCGGTACGAGCGCCCGGCCGGTCGTCGGGACGTCGTGTGCGACCTTCCCCGCCGACAACTACTGGCACGCGGACATCCGGGGTCTCCCCGTGGATCAGCACAGCCGGGCCTGGTTGTCGCACATGTCGACGCGGCTCGACCTGCATCCCGACTTCGGGCCGTCGTTCGGCGCCGGTCCCGACTACGGCATCCCGATCACCGTCGTCGGGCACGGTCACCGCCGGGTGCGCGTGCACTTCCACTACGCGAGCGAGAGCGACAGGGTGCGCTATCCGCTGGGTCACGACACCCGGATCGAGGGCGGCCGGCGGTCGTCGGGCGACCGGCACGCGATCATCGTCGACAAGGGCGTGTGCAAGCTCTACGAGACCTATGCGACGCGGGAGAAGAACGGACGGTGGTACGCCGGGTCCGGCGCGGTGTGGTCGCTAAGCTCCGACGCACTGCGCCCCGACGGATGGACCTCCGCCGATGCGGCCGGCCTGCCGATCCTGCCGGGACTGTTGCGCTGGAACGAGGTCAGGCACGGCGACATCGACCACGCGATCCGGTTCACCACCGACATCACCTCGACCCACCACATCTGGCCGGCCCGGCACGACGCCGGCTCGAGGCGCAGCTGGAAGTACCCGCCGATGGGCGCCCGCTTCCGGCTGCGGGCGTCGTACCACCCGACGGATTTCGGGAAGAAGGCGATGGCGGTGGTAGCAGCGATGAAGAAGTACGGTCTGGTGCTCGCCGACAACGGGTCGCCGTGGTACTTCCAGGGCGAGCAGAACGGCCGCTGGCCCGACTCCATGATCGAGCAGCTCAAGCGCATCCCGGCGAGCAAGTTCGTCGCCGTCGACACCTCGTCGCTGAAGGTGTCGGACGACAGCGGCGCCACGCACTGAGCCCGGCGCTCACTCCTTCAGTGCCGCGTCGAGCGTGATCTCGACCCCGGTCAGCGCCTTGCTGACCGGGCATCCCGCCTTGGCGTCCTGGGCGGCCGTCTCGAACTCCGCGGCGTCGAGGCCGTCGACCTCGCCACGCACGGTCAGGGTGATCCCGGTCAGGTGGAACCCACCCGCCGGATCGGGACCGAGGGAGACGTCGGCCCGGACGTCCAGCGCGACCGGGGTGCCGCCGGCGCGCTCGATGTTGCCCGACAGCTGCATCGCGAAGCACGCAGAGTGAGCTGCCGCGATCAGCTCCTCGGGACTGGTCACTCCGTCGGCGTCGTCGGCCGCGCGCCGGGGGAACGACACGTCGTACGTCGCTAGCCGCGAGCTGGTGAGCTCGACCTGGCCTGAGCCCTGCTGGAGGCTCCCGGTCCAGGCGGTGCGGGCGGTCCGGGTCGGCATGGTGTCAGTGGCGAGGCTTGGTGCCGTGGGGCTTGTCCGGGAGCTGCTGGTATCTGACCGCTCCCGCCATCACGGTCGCGCCGATGGAGTAGATGAAGTAGAGCATCAGCCCAGCGGAGACGCTGAGGGTCATGCACAGGATCGCGAAGAACAAGAAGATGTTCGCGATGGTGAGGTTTGACATGAGGACACGTCCTTGTGGGGAAACGCCCTCCGTACGTCTGAGCCTCGCCGGTGGGGCGGCTACCTCGATCCTGTTCCCCGGTGGTCAAGTTTTCAAACGCCGCCGTCCCCGCCGGGCGGGCCGATCAGGCGATCGGTCCCGCCATCAGGGTGATGGAGGCGATGTGCGACGTACCGGCCGCGTCGGTCCAGCCGAGCCGCACGCGGTCGCCGGGCGAGTACGCCGTGACGGCGCTGCGCAGCTGCGCGGCGGTGTGGACGCGGGTCGATCCGACGCGCGTGACCTTGACGCCGGGCGTGATGCCGGCCCGGGCGGCCGGCGTGCGCGGGTAGACGATGCCGACCCGCGTGCTCGAGCCACCGAGGCCGATCCCGAGGAACGCCGGAGAGCCGTACTCGTACCGCGCGTTCTGCGTCCCGTCCTCGAGGTCGGCGGCGATCCGGACCACCTTCGCGATCGGGATGGCGTAGCCCACGACGTCGCTGGTGCCGGAGGATGCCGCCGTGGTCATCCCGACCACCTCGCCCTGGTCGTCGTACGTCGCGCCGCCGGAGTCTCCAGAGATCACGTCGCTGCTGATCTTGAGCAGCCCGCGCAGCCTCTCGCCGGCGGCGCTGCCGGCGCTGCGGGTGGTGATGTTCTGCCCGGTCGCCAGGATCTTCCCGGCCGCGGCGCTGAGTGTCGAGGTGTCGCCGCCCGCATCGCCGACAGCCGTGACGGCGTCGCCGATCGAGATGCCGTCGGTGTCCGGCGTGATCGTCTGCAGCCCGCTGGCGTTGCGCAGCTGGAGCACCGCGACGTCGTCCTCGGCGTCGGTGCCGACGACGCTCGCCCGGTAGGTCCGGCCGGTGCTCATCACGGTGACCTGCAGCCCGGTCGAGCCCTCGACGACATGGTGGTTGGTCACCACCTCGCCGCCGCTGGTGAGGATCATCCCGGTGCCGGCCGCGCGCCCGTCTTGGTACTTCAGCGTCGACGCGATGCGCACCAGGCCGGTGAGCTGGCTGTCGGTGGCCGGCGTAGCGCCGCCGGAGGAGTCGAACGGCGAGCCGCCGGATCCACCCGGCCCGGTGTAGGGCTGACCGCCGAACGGGTTCTCGTTGCCGAACGGAGACTCACCCTGGCCGGGCGCGTGCCGGGTGTGTCCCGCCGGCGGCCGTCCGGCCGTGTCGGACGAGTGGTGGTCGAGCCGCCCGAGCGCGAACCCGGCACCGCCGGCGACCGCGAGCACCGCCAGCGTCGTCCCGACTGCGACCAGACGCGGCCCGCGACGCCGTGGAGGAGGCGGCGTCGCGGACGTCCACGACGACGCCGGAGGCGGGGGAGTGAACGGTGGCGGCGGGAGCGGAGCGCCGTACCTCGTGGGGTTGTCGGCGGGTACGCCGGTGGGTGCCCCGACGGTTGGTTCGTTCGGGGCACCGTCGGTCGACCGTGGCTCGTGCTCGCTCATGGATCCTCCTCGTGGGATGCCTCCATCAAGCTCCGCGATCCTCTGAGGAACCTGTGAGCCCGCTGGGAGACCGGTAGCCACAGCGGAAGAAGATGCTGAGCGAGACCGCGATTCCGGGGCCGCCCGAGCCCTGCGGTAGCCTTCACTCCGCTCCGCGGCGGTGGCCACGGGCATCGGGCTGTGGCGCAGTTTGGTAGCGCACTTGACTGGGGGTCAAGGGGTCGCAGGTTCAAATCCTGTCAGCCCGACCGTGTGATGTCCCGGGACACCGTTGACAGGTGTCTCGGGACATCGTTGCATTTCAGGCCCGTTTGGGTGGTGGGCCGGGTGGTAGCCCGCGGGGTTGGAAGTCGCGGGTGGGGTCCAGGATC
>JAICSK010000154.1 GCA_025936915.1 Nocardioides sp. | reverse complement strand
CGTCTCCGAGGCGACCCGCCACATCCGCTCGATCACGAGCGAGATCGCGGCGCTCTCGGCCAAGAAGCCGGACGAGCTGTACGTCGCGGCCAAGGAGCTGCAGGCGCCGTACGACCTGGTGCGGGAGGTCGCCGCGGCCGGCAAGCTGCCGGTCGTGCTGTTCACCGCCGGCGGCATCGCCACCCCGGCCGACGCCGCGATGATGATGCAGCTCGGTGCCGAGGGCGTGTTCGTGGGCTCGGGGATCTTCAAGTCCGGCAACCCCGCCCAACGGGCCGAGGCGATCGTGAAGGCCACGACCTTCTACGACGACCCCGACGTCGTCGCCAAGGTCAGCCGTGGCCTCGGCGAGGCGATGGTGGGCATCAACGTCGACGAGATCCCGCAGCCGCACCGGCTGGCCGAGCGCGGCTGGTAGTGCCACCGATGCACTGACGCCGCCGAAGGTTCCCGGGCACGGGCCGCCGATCGGTCGGTGTTGGTGGTCCTTTGGTGCCACGTCGGGCGCTTCGGCCGTCGCCGGACCGCTCGAGCGCCTTTACTCGTGGGGTACGTCCCTGCTCGAAAGGCCGACTCGTGTCCACCCGGATCGCCCGGCTCATGGCCCTGTGCCTGCCGGTGCTGCTCGCTTGCATCCTCGTCTCCGCCGGGGGCTGGCGGATCCATGACGGACGCGTCGAGCGGGTGAGCCACGCTGCGCCGGTGGCGTCCGCGGCTCCCGTGGACCTGCCTTCGGCGAGTGGCTTGCCGGGTGACCAGGCGTCGTTCGTGCACCAGCTGAGCCCGGCGGTGCCGTGGCCGGTGTGGGTCGGACTGATCGTGCTCTGCTTCCTGCCCGCGGTGGCGTCCGTGGCCGCGTGGTCGGGCTCGCGGCGGGGCCGCACCGCGACTTTCTCCACAGCGGGAGGCGCCCCCTAGGCTTGCGAGGTGACTCGCATCCCGACGGTCGGCGTCTTCGCCCTGCAGGGCGACGTGCGCGAGCACCTGCGGATGCTGGGCCGTCTCGGGGTCGAGGCGATCGGCGTACGCCGTGAGGCCGAGCTCGATCGGTGCGACGGCCTGGTCATCCCCGGAGGCGAGTCGACCACGATGTTCAAGCTCGCTCGCACCTTCGACCTCTTCGAGCCGATCCGCCAGCGGAGCAAGGACGGGCTGCCGGTCTTCGGCACCTGCGCGGGGATGATCATGCTCGCCGACCGGATCGAGGACGGGACGCCCGACCAGGAGACGCTCGGTGGCCTGGACATCACGGTCCGGCGAAACGCGTTCGGGCGGCAGGTCGACTCGTTCGAGGGAGACCTGGACTTCGCAGGTCTCGACGACCCGGTGCACGCGATCTTCATCCGGGCGCCCTGGGTGGAGGAGGCCGGACCCGACGTCGAGGTGCTCGCCCGCGTCGAGGAAGGGGCGGCCGCCGGTAGGATCGTGGCGGTCCGGCAGGGGTCGTTGATGGCGACGTCGTTCCATCCCGAGGTCGGTGGTGACGATCGCGTGCACCGCCTGTTCCTGGACCTGATCGACTGAACGAGGGAAGTAGAACCATGTCCGGCCACTCGAAATGGGCCACCACCAAGCACAAGAAGGCGGTCGTCGACGCCCGCCGCGGCAAGATGTTCGCCAAGCTGATCAAGAACATCGAGGTCGCCGCCAAGACCGGCGGCGGTGACCCCGCCGGCAACCCGACGCTCTACGACGCGATCCAGAAGGCGAAGAAGTCGTCGGTGCCCAACGACAACATCGACCGCGCTGTCAAGCGCGGGTCGGGTGCCGAGGGCGGCGGGGCGGACTACGACACGATCATGTACGAGGTCTACGGACCGCAGGGCGTGGCGTTCCTCGTCGAGTGCCTGACCGACAACCGCAACCGGGCGGCGATGGAGGTCCGGACGGCCGTCACCCGCAACGGCGGCACCATGGCCGACCCCGGTTCGGTCTCGCGGCTGTTCAACCGCAAGGGCGTCGTGATCGTGCCCAAGACGCAGGACTCCCGTCGGGTGGACGAGGACGACCTGCTGGAGGCCGCCCTCGACGCCGGCGTCGAGGATGTCAACGATCTCGACGACGCCTTCGAGGTGGTCTCGGAGGCCACCGACGTGGTCGCGGTCCGCAGCGCCCTCCAGGACGCCGCCATCGACTACGACTCGGCCGAGGTCCAGTTCGTGGCGAGCATGGACATCCCGGTCGACGCCGATGCCGCGGGCAAGGTGTTCCGCCTCGTCGACGCGCTGGAGGATCTCGATGACGTCCAGAACGTGTTCACCAACGTCGACGTCCCCGACGAGGTGATGGCAGGCCTCGACGCGTGACTGCGGTGGTCGAGGAGGTCGCTCTGCGACCGTCTCGAGACCACGGTGACGGAGCCCGGGCCGGGTGCGTCTCGGCATGCCGTTTGGCACCAAACCGCAAGCAAGTGCACAGATTTCATGCGGTTTGCCACCAATCGTTGCGGGCGTGGTTGCGTTGGAGCGAGCCTCACGACGATCCCGCCTGGCGTGTCGCCGGCGTGGTGGTCGGTACGTCGGGATAGCGTACGAACATCTGTTCGGACGAGGTCACGGAGGCGCCCGATGCGCGTGCTGGGGATCGACCCCGGGCTCACTCGGTGCGGCATGGGCGTGGTGGAGGGCGATGTCGGCCGTGCGCTGCGCCTGGTCGACGTCAACGTGCTGCGCACCTCGGCCGACGAGCACGTCTCGATGCGGCTGGTCCACCTCGAGCGCGGCATCGAGGCGTGGCTCGACGAGCACCGGCCCGACGCGGTCGCGATCGAGCGGGTCTTCGCCCGATCCGACTCCAGCACGGTGATGGGCACGGCGCAGGCCAGCGGGATCGCGATGGTCGCGGCCGCCCGGCGCGGACTGCCGATCGCCCTCCACACGCCGTCGGAGGTGAAGGCCGCGGTCTCCGGCAGCGGCCGGGCGGCCAAGGCCCAGGTCGGGGCGATGGTGACCCGGATCCTGCGACTCGACGCGCCGCCCAAGCCGGCCGACGCCGCCGACGCCCTCGCCCTTGCCATCACCCACATCTGGCGCGGCGGAGCGCAGGCTCGCATCGACGCGGCCGTCGCCGCGGCCGCCCTCGGAGGACGGCGATGATCGCGTTCGTCCGCGGCGAGGTCGCTGCGGTGACCCTGACCAGTGCCGTCGTCGAGGTCGGCGGCGTCGGCCTCGAGCTGATGTGCACACCCAACACCCTCGCCCGGCTGCGCACCGGGCAGCAGGCGGCCCTGCCGACGTCGATGGTGGTGCGGGAGGACTCGTTGACCCTGTTCGGGTTCGCCGACGAGGACGAGAAGCAGGTCTTCGAGCTGGTCCAGACCGCCAGCGGCGTCGGCCCCAAGCTCGCGCAGGCGATGCTCGCGGTGCTCACGCCCGACGCCGTACGCCGTGCCGTCGCCGGCGACGACGTCCGCACCCTGACCACCGTGCCCGGCATCGGCCAGAAGGGCGCGCAGAGGATCATCCTCGAGCTCAAGGACCGCATCGGCGTCCCGTTCGCGGCCTCGGGCGGCGGCATGCCGATGCCGGCGGAGCCGTGGCGCGAGCAGGTGCAGCAGGGCCTGGTCGGTCTCGGCTGGTCGGCCAAGGACGCCGACAAGGCGATCGAGGCGGTCGCCCCCGACGCCGGCGCCGAGCCCGACGTCGCCGCGCTCCTGCGCGCCGCCCTGCGCACCCTGAGCAGGGCCTGACGTGGATCACGACGAGCCGGGTTCCGACGCCATGGCGGCCCGCGAGGAGTCCTACCTCGCGTCCCTCACGACCGCCGAGGCCGAGGGCGACGAGCGCGCGGTCGAGGCGGCACTCCGGCCGCGCACCCTCGACGAGGTGATCGGCCAGCAACGCGTGCGAGACCAGCTCGGCCTCGTGCTCGAGGCGGCCCGCCGCCGCGGTCGCGCTCCCGACCACGTGCTGCTGTCCGGTCCGCCCGGACTCGGCAAGACCACCCTGGCGATGATCATCGCGACCGAGATGTCGACACCTCTCCGGCTCACCAGCGGCCCCGCCATCACCCACGCCGGCGACCTCGCCGCGATCCTGTCCGGGCTCAACGACGGCGACGTGCTCTTCGTCGACGAGCTCCACCGGATGTCTCGGCCCGCGGAGGAGATGCTCTACCTCGCCATGGAGGACTTCCGCGTCGACGTCGTGATCGGCAAGGGACCCGGCGCCACCGCCATCCCGCTCGAGATCCCGCCGTTCACCCTGGTCGGGGCCACCACACGCGCCGGGCTGCTGCCCGGACCGCTCCGCGACCGGTTCGGCTTCACCGCCCAGCTGGAGTTCTACGAGCCCGACGAGCTCGACACGATCATCCGGCGGTCGGCGGGCCTGCTCGGCGTCGAGGCCGACGCGGAGGGCACCGTCGAGATCGCGTCGCGGTCGCGCGGCACCCCGCGCATCGCCAACCGCCTGCTCCGTCGGGTCCGCGACTATGCCCAGGTCAGGGCCGACGGCGTGGTGACCCGCGAGGTCGCCCACCGCGCTCTCGACCTCTACGAGGTCGACGCGCTCGGCCTCGACCGCCTCGACCGTGCGGTCCTGGACTCGCTGTGCCGGCGCTTCGGCGGCGGCCCGGTGGGCATCTCGACGCTCGCGGTGGCCGTGGGGGAGGAGCGCGAGACCGTCGAAGAGGTCGCCGAGCCGTTCCTGGTGCGCAACGGCTTCCTGGCCCGTACGCCGCGGGGCCGGGTCGCGACCCGCGCCGCTTGGGAGCACCTCGGGCTCACCGCGCCGCCGCCCGCGCCCGACCAGCCGGGAGATCCGACGCTCTTCGAGTCCTGATCCGGCGAGGGGCGATTCGCGGCCGGGGCCGAGCCCCCGGTTACACTTCACCCTCGGTCGGCGGGGACCCGGTTTCCGCGCGCCGACCCCATCAACGTCTCCCAGAGCAAGCCGGCGAACAGTGAGGAAGGGCGTGGACAACGTGACGCCGTTCCTGATCCTGCTCGCGATCGCGCTGCTGTTCTGGATCGTGATGATCCGGCCGCAGCAGCGTCGGCAGCAGGCGATGCGCTCCATGCAGGGTGGTCTGGCGGTCGGAGACGAAGTGATGCTGACCTCGGGGATCATCGGCGTCGTCCGGACGTTGGACGAGAAGACGGTGGAGCTCGAGGTGTCCGAGGGTGTGACCGTCCGGGTCGTCCGCGCAGCGGTCGGTCAGGTCACGACCCCCGTGGCTCGGGATCACGACACCCAGCTCGACACGCAGATCGACACCCAGCGCGACACCCAGCTCGACATGGGGCTCGCGGCCGACGCCGCCGACGAGCCGGAGGAGAACTGACCACCATGGCACGCTCAAGCGCTCGCCCCGGACGCACCGTCACGGTGTTCTTCCTCGGGCTGGCGATCGCCTACGCCCTCGTCGCCCTGATCGGCACCTGGAAGCCGGCCCTCGGCCTCGACCTCGAGGGCGGCACCCAGATCACGCTGACCGCCAACGGCAGCGTCGACAAGGACAAGCTCAGGCAGGCCGCCGACATCATCGACGAGCGGGTCAACGGGTCGGGTGTCACCGAGGCCGAGGTGACCACGCAGGGCAGCAACGAGATCGTCGTCCAGGTGCCGGGCTCGGCCAAGAACAACCTGGTGCAGACGGTGCTCCGGCAGGCCCGGCTGCGGTTCCGGCTGGTGGCGCAGGTGCCGCAGTCGACCACACCGACGCCGGCGCCGTCGTCGTCCTCGTCCCCGTCAGCGGGCTCGAGCCCGTCGACCAAGCCGCACAAGCCGAAGGCCAGCTCCAGCGGGAAGAACCGCACGGCCGCGCTCTCGGGCAAGCATCACCACAGGACGAAGGCCTCCTCGAGCCCGTCGCCGAGCGCAACTCCGACGAGCAATGTGCCCACCTCGACCTCGCAGGTGAACTACACGGCCGCGAACAAGAAGGCCTTCGCGGACGCCTTGACCTGGATGGCCAACCCCGATCCGCAGTCGGTGGCGGTGTACGACGCCTACACCTGCCCGTCCAAGACGCAGCCGGTCGACGACCCCACCATCCCGCTCGTCACCTGCAGCCAGAACCCCGACCCGACGACCCATCAGTACATCAAGTACCTGTTGTCCCCCGCGCAGATCGAGGGCACCGACATCACCTCGGCGTCGGCCGGCGCGCCGGGGAGCCAGCAGGGGCAGGTCCAGTGGACGGTGAACCTCCAGCTCAAGAACCCCGGTGCCGACGAACAGCTCAAGCTGTCCCAAGCCATGGCCGGCACGTCCGACCAGTTCGCGATCGTCCTCGACGGGCTGGTCATCTCGGCGCCGACGTTCCAGGGCGTCATCCCCGACGGCAGCTCGCAGATCACCGGCAACTTCAGCGAGACGGAGGCCAAGAGCCTGGCGACCAGCCTCAAGTACGGCGCGCTGCCGATCACGTTCGACAAGGAGAAGACCAACGTCGAGGTCATCGGCCCGTCGCTGGCCGGTGACCAGCTGTCGGCGGGCATCACCGCCGGCATCGCCGGCCTGGTGCTGGTGATGATCTACTGCCTCTTCTACTACCGGGGCCTGGGCGTGGTGGTGATCGCGTCGCTCCTCGTCGCGGGGGCCACGACGTACGCGATGGTGCTGCTGCTGGCCAAGAGCGCCGGGTTCACACTGACCCTGCCGGGGATCGCCGGCCTGATCGTGGCCGTGGGTATCACCGCGGACTCGTTCATCGTGTTCTTCGAACGCATCAGGGACGAGATGAGATCCGGGAAGTCGATGCGGGTCGCCGTCGAGGCGGGCTGGATCCGGGCCCGGTCGACCTGTGTGGCCGCCGACTCGGTGTCGATCCTGGCGGCCGTCGTCCTCTACGTCTTCGCGGCCGGCGTGGTGAAGGGCTTCGCGTTCGCGCTCGGGCTGTCCACGATCATCGACCTGGTCGTGTTCTTCTGGTTCACCAAGCCGATGGTGTCGTGGCTGGCGCGCTTCTCGTTCTTCAACAAGGGCCACAAGCTGTCCGGTCTGGACGCGGAGAACCTCGGCCTCGATCGCCTCCCGGCGGGAGGGAGGGCCTGATGGGCAGGTTCAGCAGGCTCGGCAACGACCTCTACAGCGGCCGCCGTTCGGTCGACTTCGTCGGCCGGACCCGCATCTGGTACGCGATGTCGGGCGTGATCATCGTCGCGGCGATCCTCGGCCTCTACTTCCGAGGCCTGAACTTCGGGCTCGAGTTCCGCGGTGGTGCGCAGTTCACGGTCACGATGCCGGCTGGGCAGGCGACGCAGGACAACGCCGACAAGCTGCGCGACGACGTCGCGGGCTCCGGGATCAAGGCCGCGCAGCAGGTGGTGGTCAACACCGCCGGCAAGAACAACATCATCATCGAGACCGAGCCGCTCACCCCCAACGAGAGCGACCAGATCGAGGCGACGATCGAGCACTCGGTCGGGATCACCAAGGCCGGGATCTCCACCGACGAGATCGGACCGAGCTGGGGCAAGGAGGTCGCCAAACGCTCGGCCACCGGACTCGTGGTGTTCCTCGTCCTGGTCGTGCTGATGATCTGGGGCTACTTCCGACAATGGAAGATGTCGGTGGCGGCGATGGTCGCGCTCGCGCACGACCTCGTGATCACGGTGGGCATCTATGCCCTGTCGGGGTTCGAGGTGACGCCGGCGACGGTCACGGGTGTGCTGACGATCCTCGGGTTCTCGCTCTACGACACCGTCGTGGTCTTCGACAAGGTCCGCGAGAACACCAAGAACCTCCGGGCCAGCCACCAGACCTACAGCGAGGCCGCCAACCTCGCGGTCAACCAGACCCTGGTGAGATCGATCAACACCTCGCTGGTTGCGCTGATCCCGGTCGGCGCGATCCTGTACGTCGGAGCGGTGCAGCTCGGCTCGGGCAGTCTGAAGGACCTGGCCCTGGCGCTGTTCGTCGGCATGGCTGCAGGTGCCTACTCCTCGATCTTCATCGCCACTCCACTGCTGGCCCACATGAAGTCGCTCGAGCCCAACGTGCAGGAGCTGGAGAAGCGGCTCAAGGCGCGGCGCCGGCACGAGGTCGACCGCTACGCCTCGGTGCCGTCGTACACCGACGACATGCCGATCGCCGACGAGCCCCGCCAGCCGGTAGCTCCGGGCGACCGCGAGGAGCAGGCGGCGACGGCGCCGTACGGCGGCAACCGGCCGCAATCCAACACCGGGGCCAGCGGCCGTGGCCGGGTCGTCCCCCAGGCACGCCGGCCGGTGCGGCCGAGCTCGGGCAGCGGACGCGCGCAGCCGACGCGGCAGTCGAAGTCCAAGCGGGGCAAGAAGTGACCGATCGGGACGCGACCGCGATCCCGACCCGGGCCGCCGACGCCTTGCGCCGACTCGTGGTCGACGTCCCGGACTTCCCCGAGCCCGGCGTCGTGTTCAAGGACATCACGCCCGTGCTCGCCGACCCGGAGGCCTTCGGCCTCGTCGTGGATGCGCTCGCCGAGGCCGGACGCGACGACTCGGGACGCAGCGTCGTCGACCACGTGGTCGGGATCGAGGCGCGTGGGTTCATCCTCGCCGCGCCGGTTGCCCTGGCCCTGGGTGCCGGGCTGGTGCCGGTGCGGAAGAGCGGCAAGCTCCCGCGCGCGACGTACGCCGAGTCCTACGCCCTGGAGTACGGCGAGGCGACCCTCGAGCTGCACCGTGACGCCTTCGCCCCAGGTGACCGGGTGCTCCTGGTCGACGACGTGCTCGCCACGGGCGGCACCGTCGCGGCCACACGGCGACTGGTCGAGCGCAGTGGTGCCGTCGTTCGGGGGGTCGCGGTCCTGATGGACCTCAGCTTCCTGCCGGGGCGCGAGGCGATCGGCGACCTGACGCTCACCTCTCTGATGACGGTCTGAGGTGGGCGAGCCGGCGCCCGTAGACTCGGTGCATGGCGACCGACGGCAGCATCCCGGTAGCGCAGGAGCGCGCTGCCCGGCCTGCGCCCGAGCCTGCTGCCGAGCCTGCCCCTGAGCCTGCTGCCGAGCCGGCCGCGGAACGCCCCGAGCGAGCGCCCTCCGCCCGCGAACGCGCGGCCGAGCGCCT
>JAICSK010000079.1 GCA_025936915.1 Nocardioides sp. | reverse complement strand
TAGCTCTCATCGACCGCACCCGCCTCCACGAGGAGCCGGCCGGCCTCGTCGATCGCGTCGTCGCGCGACCTGGCACGACCACCGAGCACGATCGAGTTCGCAGCCAGGACGTCCCCTCCGCTGTCGGCGACCGGTGCGACGTTCGAGCCCTCCGACGGGGGAGCACCGGCGGTGTGGGACTGACCGATCAGGGTCACGATCTCGTCGTACGCCGGGCTGGCCATGAAGTTGTCGACGGTGACCAGCACGGCCGACGGAGCCATCGGCTGAGCCCGTGCGGCCAGGTCCTGGTGGGTGACGACGAGGTCGTAGCCGTCGGTGAGGTTCGAGATGGCCTGGTTGACGACCTTCACGTCGCCGTAGCCCGCAGCCTGGATCTTCTTGCGCAGCACCGAGGCGCCCATCGCCGAGGAGCCCATCCCCGCGTCACACGCGAAGACGATGTTCTTGATGGCACCGACGGCCGTCGTCGTGCCGCCCGTGAGCACGCTCGCCACCGATGACTTCCTGCCCTTCAACGCCTCCATGCTCGCGGTCGCGGCAGCCAGGTCCACCTCGTCCTCCGAGGTGTCGAGCCTGAGCAGCGCGCTGGAGACCAGGAACGAGACCACCAGGGCCGAGGACCAGCACAGGGTGACCCCGACGAAGCTGCCCTTCGCGAGAGACGAGTAGACGGCGAAGATCGAGCCCGGCGCCGCGGGTGCGACCAGACCGGAGCCGAAGATCACGTTCATCGTCGTGCCCGTCGCACCACCGGCGATGAGCGCCAGCAGCAGCCGCGGCTTGGCGAGCACGTAGGGGAAGTAGACCTCGTGGATGCCACCCAGGAACTGGATGATGAACGCTCCGGGAGCGGTCGCCTTCGAGACGCCCTTCCCGAAGATCATGAAGGCCAGCAGCATGCCGGCGCCGGGACCCGGGTTGGCCTCGAGCAGGAACAACGCCGAGTGTCCGGCCGACTTGGCCTGGTCCAGCCCGAGCGGGGTGAGGACACCGTGGTTGATCGCGTTGTTGAGGAACATCACCTTGGCCGGCTCGATGATGCCGGCGGTGACGGGCAGCAGGTGGTGGTGGACCAACCACTCGACGCCGTTCCCGAGACCGGCCATCACTCCGCGCAGGATGGGGCCGAGGACGAACATCGATCCGATCGCCATCACCGCGGCGGAGATGCCTGCGGAGAAGTTGTTGACGAGCATCTCGAAGCCGGGCTTGATCTTGCCGTCCCAGAGCCCGTCCAGCTTCATGATCGTGTATCCGCCGAGCGGACCCATGATCATGGCACCCAGGAACATCGGCGAGCCGCCGGTCGTCGCGTACGCCTTGTCGAACAGCGGCGAGCTGGTGGCCATGATGATGCCGAGCGTGCTCGTCGCGCCGACCACACCGCCCCGGATCTTGTAGATGTTGTAGCCACCCGTGTAGGCGATGAGCAAGGGGATCAGGTAGTAGATGCCGGGCCCGACGATCGTCGCGATCTTCGCGTTCGGCGTCCAGCCGACGGGGATGAAGAACGCCGTGATCAGGCCCCAGGCGATGATCGCGCCGATGTTCGGCATGACCATGTTGGACAGGAACGTCCCGAACCGCTGCGCGTGCACTCGCACGCTGGCGCCGCCTCCCCCGCCTGAAGTCAACGTTGCTGTGGCCATCTGGGTTCCTCTCGTAGGAGCCGGACGTGACGCCCATCACGTCTCGGTATGACGTACTATGCAACACATACGGGCACATTGCCAAGTGTTCGGGCACGATTTCGGTGCCCGAACGTGTGGTTTCTTGCCGACCGGCGTACTACCGTCGCCGGGGAAGCTCCCATCGAAAGGACGTCGCACCCCATGAAGGCCCTGCGCTTCTACGCCCCCGAGGACCTACGTCTCGAGGACGTCCCCGAACCCGACTGCGGATCCGATGAGGTCAAGATCCGGGTCGTCAACTGCTCGACCTGCGGCACCGACGTCAAGATCCTCCACAACGGCCACCAGAACCTCACTCCCCCGCGGACCATCGGTCACGAGATCGCCGGCGAGATCGTCGAGGTCGGCGCGGACGTGAATGCGACGTACGGCAGCGACTGGCAGGTCGGCGACCGCGCGCAGGTGATCGCGGCCGTGCCGTGCGGCGGGTGCTACGAGTGCCGCAAGGGCTGGATGGCGGTCTGTGCGAACCAGACCTCCGTCGGCTACCAGTACGACGGCGGTTTCGCCGAGTACATGATCGTGCCGCGCGAGGTGCTCAAGGTCGACGGGCTCAACCGGATCCCGGACAACGTGGGGTACGACGAAGCCTCCGCCGCCGAGCCGTTCGCCTGCGCGATCAACGCCCAGGAGCTGCTCGGCATCGAGGAGGGCGACACGGTCGTCGTGTTCGGGGCCGGCCCGATCGGCTGCATGCACATCCGGATCGCGCGAGGCGTGCATCGGTGCGGCCCGGTCTACCTCGTCGACGTCAACGCCGAGCGGCTGAAGATGTCGGCCGAGGCGGTGCAGCCCGACGAGACCATCGACGCATCCGAGGTCGACGTGGTCGAGCGGGTGATGGACCTGACCGGCGGCCGCGGCGCCGACGTGGTGATCACGGCCACGGCGGCCAACGTGACCCAGGAGCAGGCCATCTCGATGGCGGCGCGCAACGGCCGCATCTCGTTCTTCGGCGGGCTGCCCAAGACCAACCCGACGATCACCTGCGACTCCAACCTGGTGCACTACCGCCAGCTGCACATCCACGGCGCCAACGGCTCTGCACCCGAGCACAACAAGCGGGCGCTGGAGTACATCTCCACCGGGCAGGTGCCGGTCAAGGACCTGATCACGCGTCACATCCCCCTCGACGAGGTCCTCTCGGCGTTCGACATCGTGGCCAAGGGCGAGGCGATCAAGGTCACCGTCGAGCCCTGACCTCCCCCTCCTCCCGGTCGTCCGGACGAGGTGCTCGGATACGAGGGCCTCAGGCGGACGACGCGTTTGAATGAAGGCCCCGGCTAAACCAGAGCGGCCGCTCGAGGCGTAGAAGGGGTGTGGAGACACTCATCTCCGGAGGGCGGGACATGGCCGAGGGCGCGAGCCGGGAGGACTTCGCGCGCTGGGTGCAGCCCCATCTGACGACGATGGCCCGGTACGCCGGGCGGCAGGTGTCGCCGGTCGACCGCGACGACGTGGTCCAGGAGGCCCTGATCCGCGCCTGGCAGCGCTGGTCGACGTACGACGAGTCCCGCGGCGCGCCGGTCGCCTGGCTGCTCGGCATCCTCGCCGACCGCTGCCGGCGTCAGCGCACGCGCCGACCGGTAGGGACGGTCGTCGAGCTGGTCGAACCTGCCGCTCCGCCGTCCCCGCACGACCTCGACCTCGAGCGCGCGATCGCGGGGCTCGGCCGTCGGCAGCGCCAGGCCGTCGACCTCTACTACTTCGTGGGCCTCGACGTCGCCACCGTGGCCGAGGTCATGAACTGCGCACCCGGAACCGTCAAGGCGACCCTGCACCAGGCGCGGTCCCGGTTGCGCGAGATGTTGGGAGACGAGGATGACTGACCTGATCGATGAGATCGACGAGCGGCTGACCGCCGCGGCCGGGCGCTGGCGGGCCGAGCAGCAGCCACCGCCCGCGGTCCCTCTGGACCGACTCGACGAGCGGCTCCCAGGAACGGTCCCGTGGCGTCCGCTGGTCGCCGCTGCGGCGGCCGTCGTGGTGATCGGCGGAGGCGTCGTCGCCGTCACCTCGCTCGGCGGCGACCGGTCGGGCGTCCTCCCACCGACGGACCGAGGGACGTCTGCGTCGAACCCGGCGCTCGTGCGCCAGGCACGCCCTCCGGTCCCCTGGCGGAACCTCCCGGCGACTCACCCGGACGTCCGGCATCGCGAGCACGGGCAGGTCGTGACGCCGTTCGACCACGTCTCCGCGACGGGGACCATCTCCGGGGATCTCCAGGCCGGGGGCACCCTCACCTTCACGGCTGTGCTCGAGTCCTCGACGAACCTTCCGCTCGATCCCTGCCCCGACTTCACCATCGCGATCGGCAAGCACTTCTGGCACTCCTGGCAGCTCAACTGCGCCCAGGTGCCCTTCCGGGACGGGGCCGGGCGACCGCTCCTTCCCGCCTTCAAGAACGTGCGCTTCGAGATGAAGGTGACGGTCCCGCACGAGGTCGGTCAGCAGAAGGTGCTCTGGACGCTCGACGGGCCGCAGCAGATGCCCGGCTTCTACGGGATCGTGCACGTGCGTCCCGGCCCGCCCGGGTGAGGTCCCTCGACATCGACGCGACGGGCGAGGCTGTCCGGACGACCGTCTCCACCGGCACGCCAGGTGTCCCCGGCTCCCCAGGCGCCGGAATTTCGGGGACGATGTGCGCGGAGGGTGGACATGACCGAGCGTCCGACCGTGGACTTCGACCCGGGCCGACCTGTCGACCGGCTCGAGGAGCCGGAACGTCGCGCTCCCTGGCGCCGTGCCGTGGTCATCGGCATCGTGGTGGCACTCGCCGGCACCGGGGCACTGACGAAGGTGCTCACCCACCACAGCTCCGCCCACGCGTCGCCCGGTGCGCCTGCCCGGCTCGATCCGCGCACGAACCGGCAGCACATCTCGTCGACGCCTGAAGGCGTGTCGTCCGCCGGCAGGGTCACTGCCCGGGGCCGGATCGGCGGAAGCGTCACGGCCGGCGACACGCTCGTCTTCGACGTGTCGCTCAGCTCGAACCGCTTTTTCAGCCTGCACCCCTGCCCCGTCTACACCATCACGTTCGGCAGGCACACCACGACGCGGCACCTGAGCTGCGGACACGTGCCCTACCTCGCCAGCCTCGTCCGCCCGGACGGCTCCGTGACCGGTTTCCAGCCTGCTCTGCCGGCCGGGACCGTTGTCATCTTCCGGATGCAGGTGAGGGTTCCCGACAGGCCCGGCCGTCAGCGGGTGCAGTGGGCGCTCCACGGTCCACGACCGAGGGCCGTGCTCTCCGGCGTCGTCGACGTCGCCGCGCCGGGACCCGGCTGACCGACCGGGTCACTCACCCCGCAGCAGAGGCGGATGCAGGAGGTGGACGTCCCCGCGTCGGAACAGGCGAGCCGGGCGTCCGCCGTCGCGGTTGGTGCGTTCACCGGTGTCGACCAGGAAGCCCGTGGATCGGGTCACCTTGCGGTGGAAGTTGCGTGGGTCGATCTCGTGACCCCACACCGCCTCGTAGACGCGGCGGAGCTCGTTGACGGTGAACGTCGCCGGGCAGAACGCCGTGCCGAGGGGGCTGTACTCCAGCTTCGACCGAGCGCGTTCGAGGCCGTCCGCGAGGATCTCGTGGTGGTCGAAGGCGAGCTTCGAGCCAAGCGCCTCGTCCACCGGGATCCATGCCGCATGGGCCGCGTCAGAACCAGCCGTCGGCGCCGGCAGATCCGGGGCAAGGGCCAGGTGTGCCACGGTGACGACCCGGCCGCGCGGGTCGCGCCCCGGACGGCCGTAGGTGCGCAGCTGCTCGAGATGAACGCTGCCGGCGTGCACCCCGGTCTCCTCCGCGAGCTCCCGACGCGCCGCCGCCTCCAGGTCCTCGCGATCCTCGACGAACCCGCCCGGCAGCGCCCATCTGCCCTGGTACGGCGGGATCCCCCGGCGCACGAGCAGCACGGCGAGGCGCTGCTCCCGAATCGTGAAGATCACCAGGTCGACGGTCATCGAGACGGGCATGGGCTGGAGCCTACCGCTTAATCGTCAACTTGACGAGAATGACCTCACCGCTTATCGTCGTACTGACGATAAAGAGATGGAGAGAGTCATCATGGCTGAGATCACCCGCTACCCGTTCGCGATGCACATCCGCGGCACCGCGACCACCCACATCCAGCACCTCCGGCACGGCAAGGTCCGGCACTCCGGCGTCGGGCAGTCCTTCTGGTTCCGTCCGCTGAACGCGGTGCTGTCGGAGATCCCGGTCGCCGACCGTGAGCTGCCGCTGCTGTTCCACGCCCGCACCGCCGACTTCCAGGACGTGACGGTCCAGGCCACGATGACCTTCCGGTTCACCGACCCCGCCCTGGCCGCGACGCGGGTCGACTTCTCCGTCGACCCGGCGACGGGTGCCTGGCTGGCCACGCCCCTCGATCAGGTCGCGGGCCTCCTCACCGAGACCGCCCAGCAGCACTCGCTCGCTCTGCTGGCCGGCCTGCCGCTCACCGAGGCGCTGGTGGGCGGGGTCGAGTCGCTACGGAACGTCGTGGGCGCGACACTCACCTCCGACCCGCGCCTCGCCGAGACCGGGATCGAGGTGGTGGCGTTCCGGGTCGTCGCCATCCGACCCGAGCCCGAGGTGGAGAAGGCACTGCGGACGCCGGCACGCGAGCTCGTGCAGCAGGAGGCCGACCGGGCGACGTACGAACGCCGGGCCGTCGCCGTGGAGCGCGAGCGCGCCATCAGCGAGAACGAGCTGCAGAGCCGGATCGAGCTGGCCAAGCGCGAGGAGCAGCTCGTGGCCCAGCGCGGCGCGAACGCCCGGCGCGAGGCCGAGGAGCAGGCGGCCGCCGGTCAGATCGGGGCCGAGGCGACCGCACAGCAGGCGCTCACCCTCGCCGAGAGCGAAGCGGCTGCGATCCGGGCCAAGGGCGACGCCGAGGTCGCGGTCGAGAGTGCGCGTCTGGAGACCCGGCGCGACCTTCCCGACGCCGTGCTCTGGACCGAGGCACTTCGCGAGCTGACCGGACGGCTGCCCGACATCGACAACCTGGTCGTGACGCCCGACCTGATCGCGCCCTTGCTGGCCCGGATCGGACGGAGCCAGTCGTGACCACGGCTCCCCGCGTGGTCGTCGTCCACCGGGCCACGGAGCTCGACGAGCTCCTGGCCCGGCACGGGACCCGGGGCCAGGTCGAGTTCTTCCTCCGCGGTCGCGGTCAGGACCTCGCCGGGGTCGAGGCCCGCCACCATGCGCTGCATCGCGCTCTCGGGATCATCGCCGCGGCAGTCCCCGTCGACTGGCGACAGGGACGGGTGGAACGCTCCGACCTCGATCGGTTCCTGTTCGGCCCGGAGGACGTCGTGATCGTGGTCGGACAGGACGGCCTCGTCGCGAACGTCGCGAAGTACCTCGCCGATCAACCGGTGATCGGCGTCGACACCGACCCCGAGCGCAACGTGGGCGTCCTGGTGCGGCACCCGCCGGAGGCCGTCGGGGACCTGCTCCGATCGGACCGGCCGAGCGAGCTCCGAGTGATGGTCGAGGCGACCACCGACGACGGGCAGCGGCTGAGAGCGCTCAACGAGGTGTTCCTCGGACCGCGGAGCCACCAGACCGTCCGCTACCGCCTCGACGCCGGCGACGGTCACGTGGAGGAGCAGGCATCGTCGGGCCTGATCGTCTCGACCGGTACCGGTGCCACCGGATGGTCCCGTTCGCTCTGGCTGGAGCACCGCAGCTCGCTCAGGCTCCCCGAGCCGACCGAGGACCTGTTGGCGTGGTTCGTCCGCGAGGCCTGGCCCTCCCCCGCCACCGCCACGTCGTACACCGAGGGGCTCGTGGCCCGGGACGACGTCCTCTCGCTCCGCGTGGAGTCGGAGAGCCTGGTGGTGTTCGGGGACGGGATCGAGTCCGACCACCTCGACGTGACGTGGGGCCAGACGGTCACCGTCGGCCAGTCCGCGGACGGCCTGCGACTGGTCGTCTGATCAGCGTGGACCGACGACCGCGAGGATCTCCGGCTGGGAGAACAGGTGTGTGGCGAGGATCCGCACGTCCTCCAGGGTGACCTCGTCGATGCGGGCCAGCACCTCGTCGATGCCCAGCAGCTCGTCGTCGATGAGCTCGGACTTGCCCAGGCGAGTCATCCGCGATGCCGAGTCCTCGAGGCCCAGCACCAGACCACCCTTGAGCTGCCCCTTGCCCCGCGACAGCTCCTCGGCGTCGATGCCGTCCTGGGCGATCTTGGCCAGCTCGGCTCGGACGACGTCGAGGACCTGCTCGAGCTTGTTGGGCAGGCAGCCGACGGAGACGCCGACCAGCCCGGCGTCGACGTGCTGGCTGGCGAAGGAGAAGACGGAGTAGGCCAGGCCGCGCTTCTCACGCACCTCCTGGAAGAGCCGGCTCGACGTACCGCCCCCGAGCGCGGCGTTGAGGACGCCGAGCGCGAAGCGACGCGGGTCGGACCGGGTCAGGCCCTGCACGCCCAGCACGATGTTGACCTGCTCGAACTGCCGGGTCGCCTCGGCGATCCCGGTACCGACCTTGCGCGGCGTCGAGGTCTGGCGCGGTGACACCGGCTGGGCGGTGCCCGCGAGGAAGTCGCGGCGCGAGAACGCGGCCCGGACCAGCCGGACCACCTGGGCGTGGTCGACGTTGCCGGCGACGGAGACGACCATCCGCTCGGGACGGTAGTGCCGCTTGTAGAAGCGGCGGATCTGCTCGCGGGTCATCGCCTCGATCGAGGCGGCCGTGCCGGCGATCGGACGGCCCAGGGGGGAGTCGCCCCAGGCCAGGGCGGAGAAGAGGTTGTGCGCGACGTCGTCGGGATCGTCGTCGTGCATCGCGATCTCGTCGAGGATCACGTCACGCTCGGCGTCGACGTCGTCGTCGGTGATCAGCGACGAGGTGACCATGTCACCGAGGACGTCGACCGCGAGCGGCAGGTCCTCGTCGAGGACCCGCGCGTGGAAGCAGGTGTACTCCTTGGCCGTGAACGCGTTGAACTCGCCACCGACCGCGTCGAGGGCGATCGAGATGTCGAGGGCCGAGCGCTCCGGCGTTCCCTTGAACAGCAGGTGCTCCAGGAAGTGGGAGCAGCCGTGCAGGGCGGGCGACTCGTCGCGCGAGCCGACCCCGACCCAGACGCCGATCGTCGCCGATCGCTGACCCGGCACCTGCTCGGAGATGATCCGCAGTCCGCTGGGCAGGACGGTACGCCGGACCACACCGCCGTCCTCCCTCAGCAGGGTGTGCGTCGTTCCCGACGGCCGCGGGGCCGAAGCGCCCGCGACCTGGGTAACCGACGACCGGCCGGCAGCGGGCTGCCGGCCGGTCGTCGCGGTTGCCTGGTGGGTCACCGCTGGGTCACTCGGTGACCTGGGCGGCAGCCTCGGTCGACTCCGGGGTGGCCGGCTGGCGAGCCTCGTCACCGGTGGACCCGCCGTCCTCCTCGACGACAGGAACCAGCGACAGCTTGCCGCGGTCGTCGATCTCGGCGATCTGGACCTGGATCTTCTGGCCGACCGAGACGACGTCGTCGACGTTCTCGACCCTCTTGCCGCCCACCAGAGCACGGAGCTTGGTGATGTGGAGCAGGCCGTCCTTGCCCGGGAGCAGGGAGACGAACGCACCGAAGTTGGTCGTCTTGACGACGGTGCCGAGGTAGCGCTCGCCGACCTCGGGCATGGTCGGGTTGGCGATCGCGTTGACCGCGGCACGCGCGGCTTCGGCCGCCTCGCCGTTGGTCGCACCGATGTAGACCGTGCCGTCGTCCTCGATCGACAGCTGGGCACCGGTGTCGTCCTGGATCTGGTTGATCACCTTGCCCTTGGGGCCGATGACCTCGCCGATCTTGTCCACCGGAACCCGGATGCTGATGATCCGCGGGGCGTTGACCGACATCTCCTCGGGGCCGTCGATGGCCTCGGCCATCACGTCCAGGATCGTCAGCCGCGCGTCCCGGGCCTGGGTCAGCGCCTGGGCGAGGACCTCGGCCGGGATGCCGTCGAGCTTGGTGTCGAGCTGGAGCGCGGTCACGAACTCCTTGGTGCCGGCGACCTTGAAGTCCATGTCGCCGAAGGCGTCCTCGGCACCGAGGATGTCGGTGATCGCGACGTACTGGGTCTCGCCGTCCACCTCGCCCGAGATCAGGCCCATCGCGATGCCCGCGACCGGAGCGCGGAGCGGGACGCCCGCGTGGAGCAGCGACATCGTGGACGCACAGACCGAGCCCATCGACGTCGAGCCGTTGGAGCCCATCGCCTCCGACACCTGCCGGATGGCGTAGGGGAACTCCTCCTTGGTCGGCAGCACCGGCACCAGCGCGCGGCCGGCGAGGGCCCCGTGGCCGATCTCGCGGCGCTTCGGCGAGCCGACGCGGCCGGTCTCACCGGTGGAGTACGGCGGGAAGTTGTAGTTGTGCAGGTAGCGACGCTCGGTCTCCGGGGAGAGCGTGTCGAGCTTCTGCACCATGGTCAGCATGTTCAGCGTGGTGACGCCCAGGATCTGGGTCTCGCCGCGCTCGAACAGCGCCGAGCCGTGCACCCGGGGAACGACGCCGACCTCGGCGTGGAGCGGTCGGATGTCGGCCAGGCCGCGGCCGTCGATGCGGATCTTGTCGCGGAGCACCCGCTGGCGCACCAGCGACTTGTTCAGCGAGCGGAACGCCGCCCCGATCTCCTTCTCGCGTCCCTCGAAGTCGGGACCGATCTGGGCGAGCAGGCCGGCCTTGATCTCGTCGAGACGAGCCTCACGCTCCAGCTTGTCGCCGATGGTGAGCGCCTGGGCGGTGTCGTCCTTCACGGCACCCTCGACCGCGGCGTACACGTCGTCGGAGTAGTCCAGGAAGATCGGGAACTCCTCGACCGGCTTCGCGGCCTGCTTGGCCAGCTCCTCCTGGGCCTCGCACAGCTGCTTGATGAACACCTTGGCGGCCTCCATGCCGCCGGCCACGACCTCCTCGGTCGGCGCCTGGGTGCCGGACTGGACGAGGTTCCAGGTCGACTCGGTCGACTCGGCCTCGACCATCATGATCGCGACATCGCCGGTGTCGGTGACCCGGCCGGCGATCACCATGTCGAACACGGCGTTCTCCAGCTGGCTGTGAGTCGGGAAGCCCACCCACTGGTCCTCGATCAGCGCCACCCGGACACCGCCGACCGGGCCGGAGAACGGCAGACCGGACAGCTGGGTGGATGCGGACGCGGCGTTGATCGCGAGCACGTCGTAGGGCGTGTCGGGGTCGAGCGCGAGCACCGTGATGACGACCTGCACCTCGTTGCGCAGACCCTTGGTGAAGGTCGGGCGCAGCGGGCGGTCGATCAGGCGGCAGGTGAGGATGGCGTCCTCGCTGGGTCGACCCTCACGGCGGAAGAACGAGCCGGGGATCCGGCCGGCGGCGTACATCCGCTCCTCCACGTCGATGGTGAGCGGGAAGAAGTCGAACTGCTCCTTGGGCTGCTTGCCGGCCGTGGTGGCCGACAGCAGCATCGTCTCGTCGTCGAGGTACGCCGTGACCGAGCCGGCCGCCTGCCGGGCGAGGAGCCCGTTCTCGAACTTGACGGTGCGCTGGCCGAAGCGACCGTTGTCGATCACGGTCTCGACGGCGGAAATGGTGGTGTGGTCAGATGACACAGACATGGGCTCTCGTGCCCTGTCCTTTCTCTTCGCGGAGCGACCCCGCGAACGCCCGCTGAACCTCGAGGTCCGGCCGGTCTTCGATCGAGACCCGCGGCCGGCCCGCTCGCTGGGAGCGGGGCGCCGTCCGAAAGTCACTACCGAGGACCGGGCCGACGCGTGCGGGCCGCTCCTGGTTCGGTTGCGTCTTCAATTATGCGCGATCACCCGTGGATCTCGGTGATCGAGGGATCCGGCTCGGGGTTTGCGGCCCCGGGAGACCCGGAACGTGGAAGGAGCGGCCACCCGGACGGGCAGCCGCTCCGCGGCGTCAGCGGCGCAGGCCGAGGCGCTCGATGATCGAGCGGTAGCGCTCGATGTCGGTCTTGCTCAAGTAGTTCAGCAGCCGGCGGCGCTGCCCCACGAGAAGCAGCAGACCCCGACGGGTGTGGTGGTCGTGCTTGTGCTCCTTGAGGTGCTCCGTCAGGTGGCTGATGCGGTGGCTGAGCAGCGCGATCTGCACCTCGGGCGAACCGGTGTCGCCCTCGTTGGTCGCGTACTGCGCGATGATCTTCTTCTTGGTCTCCGCGTCGGTACCGATCGACATGCGGGCTCCTTCCGGATTCGTCCGTTGCGCGGCGCGCCGGGGCCTGTTCACCCGGGCACTCTCGATCCGCGGCCGTTCCACGGCAACCGGGAGAGATTATCAGCGGCTCGGCGGCCCACCCAAAACGACGAGGACGAGCGCTCGAGAGCGCCCGTCCTCCTGAATCCGCTGGTCAGCGGCTCCTGAGATCACATGGGGGGCGGTGCGTCGTTGCGGTGCTGCTGCTCGGTGGTGGTCTGGCTGCCGTCGGGGTGTGTCGTGGTCGAGACCGTTCGGGCGCTGCGGCCGCGGTTGGTCTGGACGGCGGTCAGCACGATCACCAGGGCACCGGCCAGCACCAGGATCCAGCCGACCATGGTCAGGTCGACGTTGTTGATGGTGTCCTGCACGGCGAGCGCGAGAATCAGGCCCAGCGCCAGCAGGAAGATGCCGAGTCCGTATCCCATGGGAGTCCTTCCGGTCGGTCCGCCCGGGGACGGGCGGGTCGTCGCCCCTCCAGTTCCCCTCCGCGGGCGCGACCATGCGTCGTATCGCCGCTCGCGGGGCTACCCGCGGGTAGGACAGACTCGACAGGTGCGTTCTCCGCTCCGGCTCGCCGAGCCTCCCGTACCGCCCGACTTCACCGGGACCCGGCTCACGGCCTGCACCCTGTGCGAGGCGATCTGCGGGCTCGAGCTCACGCTCACCGACGGGCGGGTGACCTCGATCCGGGGCAACCCGGACGATCCGCTCTCGCGCGGGTACATCTGCCCGAAAGGCGTCGCCCTCGCCGACGTGTACGACGACCCCGACCGGCTCCGCCATCCGATGGTCCGACGTGGGGGCGCGTGGGAGGAGACCGGCTGGGACGAGGCCCTGGATCTCGTGGCGGACCGCCTGGCCGACACCGTCAACCGACACGGTCCCGACGCGGTCGGCGTCTACCTCGGAAACCCCAACGCGCACGCGCTCGGGTCGGCGACGCACGCCCTGCCGTTCGTGAGGTCGCTGCGCACGCGCAACCGGTTCTCCGCGACGACGGTCGACCAGGCTCCCCACCAGCTGGTCTCGTGGCAGCTGTTCGGCCACCAGCTCCTGATCCCGATCCCCGACCTGGACCGCACGTCGTACCTGCTGGTGCTCGGGGCCAACCCGATGGCCTCCAACGGCTCGCTGATGACCACACCGGACTTCCCCCGGCGAGCGCGGGCGATCAAGGAGCGCGGAGGCTCGATCGTCGTGCTCGACCCGCGGCGCACCGAGACCGCGAAGGTCGCGACCGAGCACCACTTCGTCCGACCCGGTTCGGACGTGGTGGTGCTCCTCGCCATGGTGCGCACGCTGCTCACCGAGGGCCTCGCCCGGCCGCCGTCGTACGTCGACGGGGTGGAGCGGCTGCGCGAGCTGGTCGAACCGTTCACCCCGCGCATGGCCCAGGACGTCAGCGGGCTCGACGCCGAGGTGATCGAACGCCTCACCCGCGAGCTGGCCGCCGCCGACGGTGGCGCGGCGTACGGACGTGTCGGTGTGTCGACGACGGCCTTCGGGTCGCTGTGCCACTGGGCGATCGGCTGCCTGAACCTGCTGGCCGGGCACTTCGACGAGCCGGGTGGCGTGCTGTTCCCCGAGCCCGCCGTGGACGTGGTCGCGCGGCGATTCGTCGGCGCCGGCCACTACGACCGACACCGGAGCCGGGTGCGCGGACTTCCGGAGTACGGCGGGGAGCTGCCGGCCGCGGCGATGCGCGAGGAGATCGAGACACCCGGGACGGGCCAGATCAAGGCGTTCGTGAGCCTGGCCGGCAACCCGGTGCTGTCCACGCCGAACGGGCGCGCGCTCGGCGACGCGCTCGACTCGCTGGACTTCATGGTCGCGGTGGACATCTATCTCAACGAGACGACCCGGCACGCCGACGTGATCCTGCCGCCGACCACGACGCTGGAGAGGGACCACTACGACCTCGTCTTCCACACGCTCGCGGTCCGCAACACCGCACGGTTCAGCCCCGCGGTGTTCGCCAGACCGGAGGGTGCACGACACGACTGGGAGATCTTCCGCGACCTGACTTCGCGGCTCGAGCGACGGCTGGCGCGGAAGGGCCGGATCAAGGCGCGGCTGGTCCGGCGGGCTCGGCTCTCGCTCAGCCCGACCGCACAGCTCGCGCTGCTGCTGCGCACCGGCCGGCGGGTGAGTCTCCGGCAGCTCCGCCGACACCCCGAGGGCATCGACCTCGGGCCGTTGCGGCCGACCATGCCCGACAGGCTGCAGACGCCGAACCACCGGATCGACCTGGTGCCACACCTGCTGACCGGCGACCTGGCCCGGCTGCACGAGTGGCTCGCCGAGCGGCCGCAGGACGCGCTGGTGCTGATCGGCCGGCGGCACAAGCAGGACAACAACTCGTGGTCCCACAACACCACGCGACTGACCCGTGGCAAGCCGCGCCACCACCTGCTGATGCACCCGCGTGACCTGGCCGCGCGCGAGATCCGGGACGGCGCGTTGGTCACGGTCGGGTCGCGAGTCGGCTCGGTCCAGGTGGAGGTGGCCTCGAGCGAGGACGTGATGCCGGGCGTCGTCTCGCTTCCCCACGGCTACGGCCACCAGGTCGACGGCACCCGGCTGCGGCACGCGACCAAGGTGGCCGGCGCGTCGATCAACGACCTGACCGACCCGTTGTTGCTGGACCTGTCGGGCAACGCCGCACTCAGCGGGGTGGCCGTGACGGTGTCGGCCGTGACCGGGTGACTAGCCCGAGACGATCCGGCGTACCAGGTCGTCCCAGCCGTCGACGATCCGGCGTACCAGCATGTCCTCGAGCTCGACCTGCTGCTCCAGGATCGGGACCTCCAGCGGTGCCAGGAGTGCGGTGGCCAGGAACGCGATGTCCCCGTGGACGCCGAGCTCGCCGAGCAGGTATCGCACGTGCATGGCGGTGAACGACTCCGCGGCGTAGCTCCGCGCCCCGGCTCGGCCCGCCGCGGAGATCAGGCTGCTGTGGAGCAGGTTGAGCTCCACCCGGCGATGGCCCAGCGCGAGCAGGCGCTCCATCGGCTCGGCCCCGGGCCCGAGTGGCGGCGGGCCGGAGATGATCGCGGCCTGGAACGCCGTCTCGCTGCGGTTGAGGATCGCCGCCATGAGCCCCTCACGACTGTCGAAGCGGCGGAACACCGTGCCCTTGCCCACGCCGGCCCGGCCCGCGACGGCATCCATCGTCACCGCCTCGACGCCATGCTCGTCGATCAGCTCCGCGGCCGCGGTCAGGAGCGCGTCGCGGTTGCGCGCGGCGTCGCGGCGCTCCCGGGGCTCGTCGTCGACGAGCGGGAGCGGGATCGGCATCCGGCGAGGTTATCCGCGGCGGGCGACATCGAACACAGGAATAGAAGCGGACCATGGTCCGTTTTCGCCAGCATGACCGATCAGACCGCATCCCCCGCCACCCGCGTCGTCGTCCTTCTCGGCAGCCTGCGCGCGGACTCCTACAACCGCCGGATCGCCGAACGGCTCCGGGCCGAGGCCCCCGACGGCGTGGCCGTCGACATCGCCACCGGTCTCGCCGACCTGCCGTTCTACAACGAGGAGCTCGACTCCGAGGGCCACGTCCCGACGACCGCGGCGAGGCTCCGGGAGCACGTGGGGCTCGCCGACCGGGTGCTGGCCGTGACCCCGGAGTACAACGGGACGATGCCGGCGGTGCTCAACAACGCGATCGACTGGCTCTCCCGCCCCTACGGCGTGGGGGCGCTGAAGGGCAAGCCGTTCGCGGTTGTGGGCGCGACCCCCACCCGCTTCGGCGGCAAGTGGTCGCACGACGATGCTCGGCGTTCGGCCACGATCGCCGGGGCCGACGTCGTCCCCGACCTGGTCCTCTCCCACTCGACCCTGGATGCGGACGTGTTCGAGGAGCCCGAGGTGTTCGCGAAGTTCCTCGCGGCCCTTGTCGCCCTGGTCGACCACCGGCCGAGCGCCGACGTCGCCGCCTGAGCTGTCCTAGGTCCCCAGGACCCGGCGAACGGCGTCCCGGGCGGCCATCGGATCGCTCGCGGCGAGGGCGGCCTCGGCGGCGTCCTCGAGCGTGTCCATCGAGGCGGCCGCAAGCCGGGCGCCCACGGCTCGTACGGCGGCGGACGCCATCGAGAGTGACGTGATCCCCATCCCGACCAGGACGCAGGCCAGCAGCGGGTCGGCGGCGGCCTCGCCGCACACACCGACCGGCTTGCCCGCCTGCCTGCCCGCCTCTGCCGTGATCGCGATCAGCTGCAGGACCGCGGGCTGCCACGAGTCCGTGAGGTGGGCCAGGTCGGTCGCCATCCTGTCGGCGGCCATCGTGTACTGCGTGAGGTCGTTGGTCCCGATCGACAGGAAGTCGACGACCTCCAGCATCCGATGGGCCAGCAGGGCCGCCGACGGCACCTCGACCATCACGCCCGGCTTGAGGCCCCGGGAGCGGACGGCCTCGGCGAACTCGGCGGCCTCGGCGACGGTCGCCACCATCGGCGCCATCACCCAGGTCTCGGTGCCCGTCTCCTTCGCCGCTCCGGCGATGCCGTCGAGCTGACGCGCCAGCAGGTCCGGGTTGCCG
>JAICSK010000110.1 GCA_025936915.1 Nocardioides sp. | reverse complement strand
GGCGACGTTGTCGAGGAAGTAGCGGTCGTGGGTCACCGCGAGCACGCATCCGGGATACGACGCGAGATGGCTCTCCAGCCACTGCACCGACTCGGCGTCGAGGTGGTTGGTCGGCACGTCGAGCAGCAACAGGTCGGGCTGCTGGAGCAGCAGCCTGCACAACGCCACCCGCCGTCGCTCGCCGCCGGACAGGGTGTCGACGATCGTGTCGGGCGGCGGGCATCGAAGCGCATCCATCGCCTGGTCGAGCCGGCTGTCGAGGTCCCATGCGCCGGCGTGATCGAGGTCGGTCTGGAGCTCGCCCATCTCGGCGAGCAGCTTGTCGTAGTCGGCGTCGGGGTCGGCGAGCTCCTCGGACACCTGGTTGAAACGGTCGAGCTTGCCCTTGATCTCGTGGACGGCCTCCTCGACGTTCTCGAGCACCGTCCTGCCCTCGGTCAGCGGCGGCTCCTGCTGCAGCATGCCGACGGTCGCCCCGGGGTCGAGGATGGCGTCGCCGTTGTTGGGGTGCTCCAGCCCGGCCATGATCTTGAGCAGCGTCGACTTGCCCGTGCCGTTGGGGCCGACGACACCGATCTTGGCGCCGTGCAGGAACGACAAGGTGACGTTGTCGAGGACCACCTTGTCCCCGTGCGCCTTGCGCACGTTGCGCAGGGTGAAGACGTACTCGGCCATGACCCGCAACCCTACGGGTCGACTCCTCAGGCCGCGTCGACGGCCTCCTCCTGGGTGGGCTCGGCGGCGGCCGCGAGCTTGCGTCGCGAGAAGGAGCTGGTCCCACGGTTGAGGTCGTGCCCGACGAACGCCGCCTCCACCTCGAACGACGTGACCTCCAGCCCGGCCTTGTTGGACCACGTCTGGGCACTCAGCTTGCCGTGGACCACCACCGGGTCACCGCGGCGCAGCGACTGCTCGCAGTTCTCCGCGAGCGCGCGCCAGGCGTTCACGGAGTACCACTGGGTGTCGCCGTCCTCCCAGCTGTCGGTCTTGCGGACGTAGCGTCTCGGCGTGCTCGCCACCCTGAAGTGGGCGACCGGGACGCCTCCGGCCTCGCGGACGGTCACGTCACCGCCCAGCCAGCCGGACAGCGTCACGTAGGTCTCGTTCATCGCAGCTCCTCGCTCGGATCGAATCGGTGTGACCGAGCCTCGACAGGGGCACCGACAGCGCCCGCCGACGCGCTTCGGGCCTGTGGACGGCAGGTGCGGAGAGCGGGGCTGTGGACGGAAAGCGGGTTACGCGAGCGCCCCGGCCAGTCCCTCGCGCACTGCGTCGTACGCCGCCAGCTCGGCGCGCACCGGCGCGACGACCAGCTCGTCGGCCACCGAGGAGATCGCCGAGCGCAGCCGCCGGTCGGCGGCACGAGCTCGCGACCGGGCGGTGGCGGCCACCAGGAACCGGCACACCCAGGCCAGCAGCAGCCCGAGCACGACGCCGGCGAGCAGGATGACCACGGGCACCGGGAACCCGGCGACCTCGGGAGTCTGCGGTCGGTCGACGCCGAACCACGGATCGGCGAGGACGACCGCCGACCAGACCAGCCCGGCAACGGTCCCGAGGAGCAGCACCCACTGCAGCAGCCGGACCAGCCGGGCCCACACGGGCATCCGATCGGCGCCCAGCTCGGTCGCGGAGAGCGACGCGTCCAGGCGATCGTTGAGGTCGGGCAGCCCGGCGACCGCGGCACGACGTACGGCGTCGGCCCACGGCCGGGCGACCGAGGCCGACACCTGGTCGGCGACCGCCCGCACCTCGGCGTCGACGCGGGCGCGCTGCACCTGAGTCGGCGCGGGGACCGAGCTACGGCCGCGGCCGGTGAATGCCGACGTGTCCTTGCCGAGGTCGAGGTGGAGGCGCCTGAGGGGGTCGGGGCGCAGCCGCGAGAGCCACGACGTGACCGGCCACCCGGTGGCGCGTCGACCACGCAGCCGAGTCGCGGCCTCGACGGCGCCGACGACCGTCGGCACCCCGGCCGCGTCGGCGAAGGCGTCCTCCAGCGCAGCGATCCGCTCGCGGGACAGCTGCGGGTGGCCGCTGACGCCGTTGGCCTCCTGCAGCCGGATCGCGGCGCTCCGCAGGTCGGCCTCGAGCCGCGACCTGGTCACCTGCTTGGCCCGCACCCGCTCGGCGATGGCGTACCGGAGCGCGTCGATCCCCTCGCCGGTGCGGGCGCTGGTGGCCATCAGCGGCACCCGCTCGAGGCCGTCGGCGTCGAGCAGCCGCCGGATGTCGTCGAGCATCGACTGCCTCCGGTCGTCGGGCACCTCGTCGATGTGGTTGAGGACGACCAGCATCACCGCGTGATGGGTGGCCAGCGGAGCGAGGTAGCGGTCGTGGATCGCGTTGTCGGCGTACTTCTGCGGGTCGAGCACCCACACCATCAGGTCGGTCAGCTCGATCAGCCGGTCGACCTCCAGATGGTGGGACACCTCGGTGGAGTCGTGGTCGGGCAGGTCGAGGAGGACGACGCCCTGCAGCGCCTGGTCCTCCTGGCCGATGTCGAGCAGGGATTCGCGCATGATCTGGTGGCGCGGCGCGATCCCGAGGTAGTCGAGGAGCTCGTCGGCTCCCTCCCTGCCCCAGATGCACGCGGTCGCCCACGACGTCGTGGGACGGCGTACGCCGACCGAGGACAGCTCCACCCCGGCCAGGGCGTTGAACGTCGACGACTTCCCCGAACCCGTCGCGCCGGCGATGGCGACCACGGTGTGGTCGGCGGTCAGGCTCAGCCGTCGACCGACCCGCTCGACCGTGGAGTCGACGTCGTCGACCACCCGGTCGTCGAGTCGCCCACGGGCCGCCTCGGAGGCCCGCCCGAGAGCCTCGATCCGGTCACCCAGATCCGAGCCACGAGACACGAGTCTCCTGGCTCCGTCCAACAAGGAGGTCACTCTTCTCCCTCGTGTGATGCACGGAAAGGTCTCATCCGAGCCTAGTGGGACCGGCTAGTGGGAGTGCGTGCGCTCCATCCCGGCGTACCGGAGGTCGTCGACGGCCCGCGCGGCGTTGCGGACCCGCTCGGCCGCCTCGGGGTCGATGCCGAGGCTCGCGAGCAGGTCGAGGTAGCGGTGACGCTCCTCGTCGAGCAGCGCCCTGATCCGGGTCTCGAGCCGTCGCCGGGCACGCTCGGAGAGCGAGCGCAGGGCCTGGTCGCCGAACACGGCCTCGAGCAGCTTCTGACCCAGCAGGGCGCTGCCGCCGGCGATCCCGACCTCGGCGCCGGTCAGCCCCGCCGTGTTGGCGAAGACCACGACCATCAAGGCGACCGCCAGGCCGTTGACGCCGTAGGCCAGGAAGCGGGCGGTGGTGCGCTTGTCGGCGCCTTCGGTGCGGACCATCTCGAGGACGTCCTGCTGCCAGTCGCGGACGGCACGCTCGGCCTGACGACGCAGTCCGCGCGAGGCCCGGCCGAGCTCCTCGCCGACGTCGGACAGCAGGTCCTGCCCCGGCGCCAGGCTCCGCCACGACGCCTCGGCGCGCTCGGCGGCCGCCTCGGCACGCTCGACGATCAGCGTCTCGAGGCTCGACTCCACCGCGACCGTCACGCGTTCGGCCTGCTGCGGCTTCCCCTTGATCGCGTTGACCATCCGGTCACGCAGCCAGCCGACCTTCTGCTCGAGCGTCTTCAGCAGCTCGCCGGTGCCGACGAACTCCTGCCATCTGACCAGGACCTCGCCCCGGAGCAGTGTGCCGTCGGAGGTCGCGGCGAGCAGGCGCGCGACTTCCTCGTCGTACGCCGCGTCGGCACCGGCCCGGAGCCGCTCGGCCGCCTCGGCCTGCTCGACGCAGGCGTCGGCGACGGTATGGGCCCGCCGGGTCAGCGAGCGCACGGCGCCCTCGAGGGTCTGCTTGACCATCTCGGCACGCGCCGCGGGGTCGCCGCCCAGGTCGGAGAGCCAGCCGCGGATCTCGGCGACGTACCTCGGCGCGAGGAGACCGCCGTCGTTGAGGGTCACCTCGTTGACCACGAACAGCGGCGAGTCCTTGAGCCCGCGCGAGGCCAACATCCGGGCCAGGTGGCTCGACACGGTCTCGACGGCGTCGGGCGGCGTGCGGTCGAGCACGATCGCGACCGCTGCCGATCGTTCGGCGGCCTGGCGGAGGAAGTCCCACGGCACCTGGTCGGCGTACCTCGCGGCCGAGGTGACGAACAGCCACAGGTCCGCCGCCGCGAGAAGCTGGGTTGCGAGCCTGCGGTTGCTCTCCTCGACCGAGTCGATGTCGGGCGCGTCGAGGATCGCCAGCCCCTGCGGTACGACGTCCAGCGAGACCAGCTGCAGGGAGTGCGGGTCGTGCGTGGAGTGGTGGACCCGTTCGAGCTCGGGCAGCAGCCGATCGGCCCCGAACCAGGCGGAGTCGGCCGGATTGTGCACGAGCACGGGCGACCGCGTGGTCGGTCGGAGGACGCCGGACTCGGTGACCACCGAGCCGACCAGCGAGTTGACGAGGGTGGACTTGCCGGCGCCGGTGGACCCGCCCACGACCGCGAGCAACGGAGCCTCGAGAGCGACGATCCGGGGGATGACGTAGTCCTCGAGCTGGTCGACCATCTCGGTCCTGGCGGCCCGGCTCTCGGTCACGCCCGGCAGCTCGAGCGGCAGGACCGCACCCTGCAACGACGCGCGCAGCCGCACGAGCGCCGTCACCATCAGGGAGCCGTCGGGTGTCAGCGTCATCGGATCGGTACCACCTGTCCCGGGAAGGCGATCGAGGGGCGGAGCGCGCTGATCCGGTGGACGTAGCCCTGTCCCCGGGCCGCGAAGTCGGGCGGCGGTACGCCGCGCAGGTAGCGGCTGTGCAGGAAGCCGAGCTCGATCACCGCCTGCTGGTAGTCCCGCATCGCCCGCTCGGCGTCGGCTCCCCCGGTCTCGCGGGCGTAGGCACGGCTCCGGCGCCGGGCGGTGAGGTCGACGACCCAGGCGATGTCGGTCGCTGGCAGCAGCCCGCGCGTCGCGGCGTCGGCCAGCGCGCCGGCGAGCATCCGGCCCTCGGAACGACGTATCCACACCGCCAGCGCCACCGCCGCGAGGAACGCAGGGGCCATCAGGATCAGGTAGACCGAGACGAAGTTGCCCGGGCCGAAGACGGTCGCCGTGTTCCAGACAGCGTGCGTGATCACCGCACACGAGTACCCCGCGACCGGCGCGACGATGCGCGTGGAACGGCGCCGGGAGTTGACCGCGATGCCGACCCCGATGCCGGTGCACGCGGTGAACAGTGGATGCGCGAACGGGCTGACCAGGCAGCGCACGACGAACGTCCCGGTCAGGGCATGCACCCCACCCGGACCGAGGTCGGCCGAGCCGTTGTAGGCGCTGGCGAGGTAGAGGATGTTCTCGGTGAAGGCGAAGCCGACGCCGACCATCCCGGCGTACACGATCCCGTCGAGGACCCCGTCGAGCTCGGCCCGGCGCCACCACAGCAGGAGCAGCAGGAACAGTCCCTTGCTGGCCTCTTCCGCGACCGGCGCCCCGATCTCGAGCATCCGCTTGTCGGAGACGCCGCCGACGAAGCCGCCCACGCCCTCGAGCAGCAGGGCGATGGCGGTGGCGACGAAGACTCCCCAGAGCAGCCCGCCGACGAGCAGCCGGCGGGGCTCGGGCTCGTAGCGGTCGAGCCACAGCAGGCAGCCGATCAGCGGCCCGACCGGTACGGCGGCGAGCAGCGCCGCGAGCACGGTCACCCGCGGGGCGCTGGACGCCGCCACGATCAGGCTCATCGGCACCGCGCAGAGCAGCACGAGCACGGTCACCACGACGGTGAAGCGTGCGTTGCCGCGGGGGGCAGCCGACATAGCCGAAGCCTAGGGCAGGCGTATTCTGACGAGCGTGAGCGACGAGACCGAGATCAAGCCCGAGACCTCCGCCGATCAGGAGCTCCACACGGAGTCTCACGACCCGGCGGTGCCGGCGGCGTACTCGGAGTTCATGCGCCAGGGATGGGGCGACCGCGAGCTCGATCTACCGCCGCACCCGATCGCGCCGTACGCCGCGGCGCGCCGCGAGCGCCTGGCCGAGGCCTTCCCCGGCGAGCGGCTGGTGCTGCCCGCGGGCGGCTTCAAGGTGAGGTCCTACGACACCGACTACCGGTTCCGCAGCGACACCGCCCACACCTACTTCTGCGGCAACCAGACCAGCGACGCGGTGCTCGTGATCGACGACGGCGAGGCGGTGCTCTACGCGCGACCGAGGTCGGAGCGCACCACCGACGAGTTCTTCCGCGACCGGCAGTACGGCGAGCTCTGGGTCGGCCGCCGCCCGTCGTTGAAGGAGATCTCCGACTCCCTCGGCCTCGAGGTACGCCACATCGACGAGCTACCGGGCGAGCTGGCGACGTCGGGCAAGACCCGCGTCCACCGCGGGGTGTCCGAGTCCGTCGACGCGCTGGTCGCCCCCGACGAGAGCCGCGACCAGGACTTCGCCCGGGTGGCGTCCGAGATGCGCCTGATCAAGGACGAGTGGGAGGTCGCCGAGCTCCAGACCGCCTGCGACGCCACCACGCTCGGCTTCACCGACGCTGCCGGGGAGATGGACCGTGCGGTCGAGTTCGGCGAGCGCTGGATCGAGGGCACCTTCTTCCGGCGGGCGCGGGCGATGGGCAACGACATCGGCTACGACTCGATCGTCGGCGGCGGCTCCCACGCCACGACGCTGCACTGGATCGAGAACACCGGCCGGATCGTGCCCGGCGAGCTGGTCCTGCTCGACATGGGGGTCGAGGGGCACAACCTCTACACCGCCGACGTCACCCGCACACTGCCGGTCGACGGCACCTTCACCTCGCTGCAGCGCGAGCTCTACGACCTCGTGTACGCCGCCCAGGAGGCCGGCATCCAGGCGGTCAGGCCGGGTGAGCCGTTCTCGGCCACCCACGACGCGGCGATGAAGGTCCTCGCCCACGGGCTCGAGGACCTCAAGCTCCTCCCCTGCTCGGCCGACGAGGCGCTCGACCCGGAGTCGAAGGTCTACGCCCGCTGGACCCTGCACGGCACCAGCCACATGCTCGGCATGGACGTGCACGACTGCGGCCAGGCCGCACCCGAGGCCTACGCCAAGGGGACCCTCGCCGAGGGCATGGTGCTGACCGTCGAGCCGGGGCTGTACTTCCAGGCCGACGACCTGCTGGTGCCGGAGGAGATGCGCGGCATCGGCATCCGGATCGAGGACGACATCCTGGTCACCGCCGACGGCTCGCGAAACCTCTCCGCGTCGTTGCCGCGGTCGTCGTCCGACGTCGAGACCTGGATGGCGGCTGCGCGCTAGCCGTGCAGCGCGGGGAGCAGCTCCTTCTCCGCGACCGCGAGGAAGTCGCGCTGGGACTCGTCGCCGATCTGGACGAGCGCGACGTCGGTGAAGCCGGCGTCCTCGAACCCGCGAACCGCCGTGACGATCGCGCCGAGATCAGGCCCGCAGGGGATCGAGCCGGCGACGTCGTCCGGCGTGACGAACTGCGAGGCGCCGGCGAATCCCGCCGGCCCGGGCAGCTCGGCGTTCACCTTCCAGCCACCACCGAACCACCGGAACAGCTCGTGCGCACGCGTGACGCATGCCTGCCGGTCGGGTCCCCAGCACACCGGTAGCTGACCGATCTTGCGGGTGTGTGGCTTGTCGGTGGCGGCGTCCCACCAGTTGATCAGCCGGACGTCGGGCTCGACCGCGATCAGGTGGTCGGCGAGCGGGGCGAAGGCGCGCACCGACTGCTCCCCCGACACCGCGACCCCGATCGGCACCGGGGTGGTCGGGACGTCCCAGAGCTTGGCCGAGTCGACCCGGAAGTGCTCGCCCTTGTAGTCGACGTACTCACCGGCGAACAGCGCCGTGATGATCTCGAGTGCCTCGAGGAGCATCTCGTGGCGCACGTTGACCGGTGGCCAGCCGCGACCGGTCACGTGCTCGTTGAGGTTCTCCCCCGCGCCGAGGCCCAGGGTGAAGCGGCCGTCGCTGAGCAGGTCGACGGTCGCGGCCTTCTGCGCCACGACCGCCGGGTGGTAGCGCATGGTCGGGCAGGTCACGTAGGTCATCAGCTCGATCTGCTCGGTCGCCTGGGTCACCGCGCCCAGCACGCTCCAGGCGTACGGCGAGTGGCCCATCTCGTCCAGCCACGGGAAGTAGTGGTCACTCATCACCGCGAAGTCGAACCCGGCCCGCTCGGCCGCGGCCGCGTGGCCCACCAGCTCACGTGGACCGGACTGCTCTGTCATCAGGGTGTAGCCGAAGGACGTCATGCTCGGGACGTACCCACCGACCTCGGCCCCAAGACGGGCCGATGCCGCACAATGGTCCCCGGCCCCTGTAGCTCAGCTGGACAGAGCAAGAGCCTTCTAATCTCTAGGTCGCAGGTTCGAGTCCTGCCGGGGGCGCTGGTGCCGCGCGGATGTCAGTTGCCCCGGCGGTGACGGCCGTAGGACATCACGTGCAGGCTGGTGTCGGCCGGCCGCCACGAACGGTCGTAGTCGTGGTGATCGGCGTGCGGCAGCGCCAGGATGCGCAGCGTCATGCAGGGCCAGCCGTCGTCGCGGCAGCCGTGGATCGGGTCCTGGTGCAGGTGCACGAGCTGGCGCTGGGCCCAGCACTCGGCGAGCGCACGGTCGCGGTGACGGCCGGCGTACAGGGCGGTGGACTCGTTCTCGGTGATCCTCGCGAGCAGGAAATCGGTGAGGCTGACGCGACCCGGCTTCCCCAGCGGGCGGCGGTCGAGAACTTCGAGCGTAGCGGCGGTCATGGGTTCTCCCGTGAGGATCCGCCCCCCAAGCGGCGTTCGCCGCACCAGGCGAGAGTAGGGCCAGGAGCCGCAGGCTGGCAGACGCGATCGGCAAAATTCCGGCAAAGTCGCGTCATAGTCCCTGGTTCACGCGTCTGCGACCCGATAGTCCGGCGCCGCGTTGGCCCGGACCCGGTCGAGCACGACGATGATCCCGTCCACGTCGGCGTCCCCGAAGTAGTAGTCGGGTCCGCTCGGCGCGTTGTCGGTGAACGGCGACTCGTAGAGCCGGCGCGCGGCCATCACGCCGTTGGCCGTCAGCTCCGACACGATCAGTCCGACGAAGTCGATCTGGGCTCGCGAGTACGACGTGTCGTCGAGGAAGCGTGACAGCGCCTCGACGGCCGCCGCGCGATCCAGTCCGACCAAGGAGCGGACGAACAGTCCGAGGCCCTGCGACTCCTCCCGGGCGCGAGCGATGTCCTCGGCGTGGCCGGCGCCGCTGGCCAGGAGCATCTCCTCGAGCTCGTCGAGGTCAGACCCCGTCAGCGGCTGGTTGCGGCGGAGCCGCTGGAGTGCCAGGTGGTCCTCGTGCTCCCGGAGGTAGGCGCGCGCCTTGGCCCGGAAGCGTTCCCAGTCGGTGCCGGGGGTCGTCCCCGGCAGGTCGACGACCGTCGAGCGGCCGAGCTCGTCCTGGAAGTCGGTGTAGACGGCTCGTCGCTCACCCTTCGGCAGGAACCGCACCAACCCCCGGATCCGGCGCCGGGCCAGCTCGAGCATGGACAGCGTGACGTCGACCCACCACTCGTCGCCGGCCACCTCGTCGAGCAGTCGATGCTGCTCGGCCACCGACGGGATGCTCGTCTGTGCCAGCAGCCCGGCCACGATGTTCTGGACCTGCATTCGCAGCCGGTCGGCCGCCACATGATCGCCCTCGAGCTGGGCCAGCTGCCGGTTCAGCACCAGGAGGTCGAACCTCTTCGCGTCCTCGTCCTCGTCGCGCACGGACGACGGCAGCCCGGCCAGGTGTACGGCGATCTCTCCGGCCTGCTCCTTCGACACCGTCTCCCACGCCACCCAGTCGGCGTACCGCTCCACCATCCGGCGCTCGGGGCGCACGAGAATGTTGTGCAGGTTCATGCCGGCCACGAACTCCTGGAGCCCGCGCGCCGTCTCCTCGCGCAGCTCCCGCTCGGCATCCGCGGAGTCGAGGGCCGCCACGAGGCCGAGCCGCGCCTCGACGATCCGCTGTCCGAGCGACTTCTGGGTCGATCCCTCGGACCCCGGAAGGTCCTGGCTGAAGAACTCGAGGTTCTGACAGAAGTCGAAGACGTAGAAGTTCTGCTTGTCGTGCCCCGGACCGAACAGGTCCGGCCGCAGCCGGGTGCCCCGCCCGATCATCTGCCAGAACTTGCTCTTGGAGCGCACCAGCTTGAAGAAGACCAGGTTGCACACGTCCGGTACGTCGACGCCGGTGTCCAGCATGTCGACGGAGAGCGCGATGTGGGGCGGCTTGTCGGTCGTCGAGAAGTCGTCGATCAGCGTCTGGACGTACGGCACGCCGTGGGTGATCACGCGCGCGAAGGTCCCGCCGTACTCCGGGTACTGGTCGTTGAAGCGGCGCTCGATGAAGAGGGCGTGCTCGCGGTTCTTGGCGAACACGATGGTCTTCCCGAGGCGGTCACCGCCGGCGACCTTGTGCCCGTCGGTCATCAGCGTCGCCAGGACCTTGTCAACCGTGTCCTCGTTGAACAGGAACCGGTTGAGCTCCTCGGTGGAGACCGCGTCGGGGACGTCGCCGTCCTCGTTCCACTCCAGCGAGTCCCACTCGTCCTTCTCGTCGTCGCTGAGTGCGTCGTACCTGATGCCCTCGCGCATGAACCGCAACGGCACCGAGACGCACACCGGAGGCACCAGGTAGCCCTCGGCCACGGCGTCGTCGAGGCTGTAGGCGTCGGTCGGTACGCCGTCCTCGAGGTGGAACAGGCGGTAGGTGTTGTGGTCGACCTCGTCCTTGGGGGTCGCCGTCAGGCCGACGAGCAGCGAGTCGAACCACTCGAAGATCGCCCGGTACTTCTGGTAGACGGACCGGTGCGCCTCGTCGACCACCACCAGGTCGAAGTGTCCCGGGCCGAAGGTGCGCAGCCCGTCCTGGGTGCCGTTGACCAGGTTGAGCATCGTCGGGTACGTCGAGACGTACACGCGGCCGTCGGCGACCTTCTCCGTGACCAGGTTGACCGTCGTGGAGCCCGGCAGGTGCTGCTTGAAGGCGTTGACCGCCTGGTTGACGAGGGCGGTGCGGTCGGCGAGGAACAGTACGCGCTTGACCCAGCCCGCCTTCATCAGCTGGTCGACCAGCGCGATCACCGTGCGCGTCTTGCCCGATCCGGTCGCCATCACCAGGAGGGCGTCGCGCTGCTGGTGCGTGAAGGCGTCGTCGACCGCGCGGATGGCCCGACGCTGGTAGTGCCGCTCCACGATGTCGGTGTCGATGGGAGCCTCCGGCAGCGGCTTGCGGCCGGTACGCCGCTGCACCATCAGCTCGAGCTCGTCACGGGTGTAGAACCCCTGGATCTCGCGCGGCGGGTAGCCGGCGGCGTCGTCCCAGATCCAGTGCTCGTAGCCGTTGGTGTAGAAGATCACCGGCCTTCGGCCCGTCATCTGCTGCAGGCAGTCGGCGTACAGCTTCGCCTGCTGCTGCCCGACCTGGGGGTCCTTGCGAGTGCGCTTGGCCTCGACCACCGCGAGCGGCAGGCCGTCGGCACCCCAGAGAACGTAGTCGACGAACCCCGTGCCGTCAGTCGTCGGCATGCCGGTGACCGGGTACTCGCGGTCCTTCGGGTCGGTCAGTGGCCAGCCCGCCTCGGCGAGCAGGACGTCGATGAAGCGGTCGCGGGTCTCGGCCTCGGCGTAGTCGTGGTCGTCGACCAGCTGCTGGGTGGCCTGGACCGCCGCGATCTGCGCCCGCAGGCGCTCGATCTCGGCGTCCTTGGCTGCGGCGAGGTCGTCGCGCTCGGTCAGCTGACGTTGGTACTCCTCGTCCTGCGCGCGGAACTTCTCGGCGAGCCTGACGACCTCCTCGCGGCTCAGCGGCGTCGCTGAGCGCGCCAGAGCGGGGTCGAACTGCGTGCCCGTCGGGACCCGCGCCGGAGCGGTCGAGTATCGGTGTGCCGTCCACACCACCACATGGAAGAGCTCGCGCAACGCGTCGAGTGCCGCTCGCGGTGGGATCGGGCGCTGGTCGTGGACGGCGCGGTTGCCGAGCATCCGGATCAGGGTGAGCTTCTGGGCGATGCCGGCGCCGACGAGGTTGCGGAACGCCGGCTCGGCGATCCGCGCCGCCAGGTCGTCGCGGTAGGGCTGGCGGAGACGCGCGACGTCGTACACGTGGTCGACGAGCTGCTCGACCGCACGCCGCGCGTAGAAGCACGCCGAGCGGGGATCGGAGGTGAGGTAGCGCTCGGCGTTGGCGCAGTCGGCCTGGATGCCGGGCCACTCGGCCTCGATGAACTCGAAGTTCCCCGTCACAGCGCTTCCCGTGATGCTCCCCGATGATGGTCGGCCCACATCATCGCCGGAAGCCCGGGGTCAGGCGAGGATTTCAGGCAGCTCGGGACAGGGCGCGGGTGCCGGTGTGGTCGACGAGGTAGAGCGCGCCGTAGGGGTCGCGCCACACGTACACGCCGGGGAAGGGTTGCTTGACCGTCCACCGGCCGAAGGTCTTCAGGCGGTGGTGCGGCGTCGACATCGGTCCGTAGTTGCCCACTCTGGACTGCCCTGCGCCGACCGCCTTCTGGCCGTGCCGGAACGGCTCGGTGTGGTCGATCTGGTCGGGGTCGAGGCTGGTGGAGTACGGGAAGGTGTCGGCCGGCGTCATCAGACGGACGGCCCGTCTATGTCGTTCGGGGATCTCGTAGGCATCGACCGGGGCGAGCCCCTCGAGGTCGAGCACCG
>JAICSK010000261.1 GCA_025936915.1 Nocardioides sp. | reverse complement strand
GCCGCTCGGGCTCTCGGCGGCAGCCGTCGACACCCGGCGGTGAGCCGGGACCGGTTTGCCGCGCCCCTGGCGGTGAGCCCGGACCCGTTTGCCGCGCCCGGCGGTGACTCCGGACCGGTCTGCCGCACCCGGCGGTTACCCCGGACCCGTTTGCCGCGCCCGGCGGTGAGCCCGGACCGGTTCGCCGCACCCGGACCGATCCTCGCTCACCGCCCCCACTCAGCGCCCGGAGCATCGACCTCGACCAGGCGCTCGACCAGGGCAGATCGTCGCAACGGTGAGCCTGGACCGGTTTGCCGCACCCGGACCGATCCTCACTCACCGCCCCTGCTCAGCGCCCCTGCTCAGCGCCCGGGGCATCGACCTCGACCAGACGCTCGACCAGGACAGATCGTCGCAACGGTGAGCCCGGACCGGTCTGCCGCACCCGGCGGTTACTCCGGACCCGTTTGCCGCACCCGACGGTGAGCCCGGACCCGTTTGCCGCACCCGAAGCGATCCTCACTCACCGCCCCCACGCACCGCCCGGGGCATCGACCTCGACCAGGCGCTCGAGCTCGTCGCGGCCGGGTAGGTCTGGCGGCTCCACGATGCGACCCGAACGGACGTAGTAGAACGCTGCGCGCACCCGGTCGATCGGGACGCCGGCCAGGTCCGCCCAGGCCACGCGGTAGATCGCGAGCTGGAGCGGGTCGGCGGTCTCGGTCCTCGCGGTCTTCCAGTCGACGACGAGCCAGGAGCCGTCGTCCTCCCGATAGACCGCGTCGATCCGGCCGCGGACCACCTGCCCCGCCAGCACGAGCGCGAACGGCGCCTCGGTGCGATGTGGCTGCCGGTGCCCGAACGGGCCCACCTCGAACGACGCCATCAGTGCGCGCAGGTCGGCGTGGTCGTCGATCCGCTCGTCGAGGCCGGCATCAGCGCGGCCCGGGAGCTCGTCGGGGTCGATCAGGTCGGGCTGCCCGAGTCGTGACTCGACCCACTCGTGGAAGCGCGTGCCGAGGCGTGCCGACGGGGCCGGCGGGCGCGGCATGGGCCGGGCGAGCTCGGCCGCGAACGTGTCGGGGTCGTCGCGCAGCCGCGCGAGCGCCGTGGCGGACAGGCTCGCCGGCACCGGTACGTCGACCACGGGTGACTGCTCGCGCCGTGCCTCGGCCAGCAGTCGGTCGAGGGACACGTCCCACTCGGCCACCACCGACGCGTGCACCAGGTCGGGCTCCGGGGGTTCGGCAGACCCGTCACCACCGTCGCCGAGCCGGGCCAGCACCCGCTCGGCGGCATCGAGGCGACGCAGCGCCTCGGCGGTCTGCTCGGTCACCGGCCACGGGGTCTCGCGCACGACCGCGGCCAGCGGGTTGGGAGTGCCCTTGGCCGGCTTGTCCCGCCACGCCGTCGGCGTCTCACCCCAGTCGGTGAGCAGGTCGCGCACGACCGCCTGGTACGGCGAGGGCCCGAGCGGAGTCTTCCGGTCGTCCTTCCAGAGGTACGACGACACCACGAGCGCGTGCCGGGCCCGGGTGAAGGCGACGTATCCGAGCCGCAGCTCCTCCACGGCCTCATGCTCCTTGGTGCGCTCGCGGAACGCCTTCATCGCCGCCGCGTCGTGCCCCGGCAGGGTCGGCAGGTCGCGGGCGTCACCGCGCAGCGGGGTCGGCAGGAACTCCTGCCGGGTCGGCCAGATGCCACGGCTCGTGGTGTGGGGGAACCGGCCCTCGCAGGCCCCGACGATGAAGACCGAGTCCCACTCGAGGCCCTTGGCCCGGTGGACCGTCAGCAGCTTCACCGAGTCGGCCGGCGTCGGCGTGGCCACGTCGAGGCCCTCGCCGTCGAGCTCGGCGTCGAGCCAGGCGAGCAGCGCCGGCAGCGTGACCGCACCGTCGACCGCCTGGAACTCCGCGACCGCCTTGACGAACAGGTCGAGGTTCTCCCGGCGGGCGCGGGCGGCGTCGCTGACCGACGACGCGAGCTCGACGTCGATCCCACAGGTGTCGATGATCCGGCGGACCAGCTCGAGCAGCGACTCGGAGGAGTGCGCGCGCAGCGACCGGAGCTCGGCCGAGAGCAGCGTGAAGCGGGTGCGGCCCGCCTCGGAGTACGACAGGTCGCCCGGGTCGTCGAGCGCGTCGGTCAGCGACACCACCTCCGTCGGATCGGCCCCGGCGACCGCGCGTCCCAGCTCCTCGTCGACCGTGCCGCGCTCCCCCCGGCCGGACTGGGCGTCGGCGAGCTCGCGAGCGCGGCGGCCGAGCAGGGCGAGGTCACGCGCGCCGATCGCCCACCGCGGCCCGGTCAGCAGGGCCAGCAGCTCGCTGTTGGCGCTGAGGTCGTGGACCAGGGTGAGCGTGGCGAGGACCTCGGCGACCTCCGGCAGCCGGAGCAATCCCTTGAGCCCGACGATCTCGACCGGGACCTCCTGGGCGGTGAGCGCGTCGAACACGTCGGCGGCGTGCGCGTTGTCGCGCACCAGGACGCCGATCTCGCGCCAGCCGCGTTCGGGGTCGTGGACCCGGCGCACCTGGCCGGCCAACCACGCGAGCTCGTCGGCGTACGTCTCGTGGACGGCGACCTGCACCTCGCCGGGTTCGTCGCCGCCGGGGTCGAGCGGCTGGACGTGACGAAAGCCGTCGAGCAGGGGCCGGGCGAGCCGGTTGGCCGCCTCGAGGATGCGGGTGTCGGAGCGGCGGTTGACCGTGAGCGGGTACGCCGTGACCTCGCCGGCCAGCGCCGGGAAGTCCTCGTCGAACCGGAGGATGTTGGAGATGGAG
>JAICSK010000117.1 GCA_025936915.1 Nocardioides sp. | reverse complement strand
GGTCACCCCCGCGATCTGGACCGCGCTGGTGATCCGGGACCGGCACTGTGCCTTCCCCGGGCTGTGACCGGCCACCGGTCACGCCCACCACATCCTCCACTGGACATCCGGCGGCAAGACCAAGCTCGCGAACCTCGTGTTGTTGTGCGGTCATCATCACCGGGTCATCCACGACACCCCGTGGAAAGTCAGGCCCGATCCCGACGACCACAGACCCGAATTCAGGCCCCACCCACACCAGGTGTCCAAACCCGCTGGATCCGATATCGACCACGCCGCCAATACACACGAGGCATCGCGCGCTTCAGGCTGCCTCGCCCGACTCGGCCCGCGCGATAGCGTCGCCGGGTGCTGATGACGGAGGTCGACGGTGACGACGTCGTCGTTCGGTACGCCGACCCGGAGCACGCAGCCGCCGCGGTGCGGGTGTGGGCCCACCTCACGCTCGGCGACACCTCGATGCACGAGATCGACGGTGGCTGGGAGGTACGACTGAGCGACCTGCCGGTCGACCGGCTCGAGTACCTCCTCGATGTCGACGGTGACCTCCGCCCCGATCCGTCCAACCCCCGTCGAGTAGCCGGGCCGTTCGGCGAGCACTCGTTCGTCCCGCTCCCGGCGTACCGCGAGCCGGCATGGATCGACGCCGAGCGATGCGAGGGGCAGCGCCTGCCGGTGTCGCTCTCGCGCACGGGTGCCGGACGCATCGACGCCGTGGTCTGGGCGCCGGTCGGGCTCCCGAACGGCGACCCGCTGCCGCTGCTCGTCAGCCACGACGGCCCGGAGATGGACGCCTTCGGCGGACTCACGAGGTACGTCGGGGCCATGATCGCGGCCGGCGCCTTGCCCCCGATGCGGGTCGCGCTGGTGTCCCCGGGTCCGCGACGCACCAAGAGGTACGCCGCCAACCCGGCGTACGCCCGCGCGCTCACCAATCGCGTGCTCCCGGCCTTGACCGAGGCGGTGACGACGACCGGGCGGCCGGTCCTGATGGGTCAGAGCCTCGGCGCACTCGCGGCGCTCCATGCGGGGTGGACGTCGCCGGCGACCTTCGGCGGATTGTTCCTGCAGAGTGGTTCGTTCTTCACCGCCGACCTGGACCCACAGGAGTCGGGCTTCGAGTTCTGGCGCGAGGTGACCGGCTTCGTGGCGAGCGTCCACGCGGCCACCCAGGCGGCGCCCGGGGCGCCCCCGACCGCGCTCGTCTGCGGCTCCGCCGAGGAGAACCATGCGAACAACCTCGCGATGCGCGACCACCTCGCCGACGTCGGGGTGGAGACGACGTGGGGCGAGGTGCGCGACGGTCACACCTGGACCTGCTGGCGCGACACCCTCCACCCGCACCTGACCGACCTGCTCGCCCGGGTCTGGAGGTGATCTCGCGTCCCGGTCTAACGCCGGGACGTGATCGGGGCAGCTCTGCCAGGGTGGGCTGATGGAGCGGCACCAGGTCGAGCTCGAGGCGCCCGGTCTCGACCGGGCCGGCACCGTGATCCGCTACGGCCACTACGGGCGTCCGGTGATCGTGTTCCCGAGCGAGGGCGGCCGGGCCTGGGACTACGAGAACAACGGCATGGTCGGCGCCGTCTCCCACTTGGTCGACGACGGGCGGGTCAAGCTCTACTGCGTCGACAGCTTCGACCACGCCTCCTGGTCCGACCTGTCGCTGCCGATCGAGGAGCGGGCCCGCCGCCACCAGGCGTATCAGGCGTGGGTCACCGGCCAGGTCGCGTCGTACGTCGGCGCCGACAGCCCCGGCTCCTCCGACGCGATCGTCACCGGCTGCTCGTTGGGCGCCTACCACGCTCTGCAGCTGGCTTTGCAGCGGGCGGACCTGTTCCCGGTCGCGATCTGCCTGTCGGGGAACTACGACCCCGCGACCTGGCACGGCTGGGGCGAGCGCGGCGACGCGGCGTACTTCACCAACCCGACCGACTACGTCCCCCACCTGCACGGCGACCACCTCGACTGGCTGCGGTCGCGCCTGTATGTCGTCCTCGTCGTCGGCGAGGGCGCGTGGGAGACGCACCCGACCGGGTCGCTGCCGAGCGCGCGGCACATGGCCCGCCTGCTGGGCGAGAGGGGAATCCCGCACGAGCTCGACGTCTGGGGGCACGACGTCTCGCACGACTGGCCGTGGTGGCGTCGGCAGATCGCCCACCATCTGCCGAGGTTCTGCTGATCTGTGGTGCCCTGGTAGACACGACGCCATGGGAGTGCCGGGAACTTCGCCGACCGCGCGCCCGAAGGGCTCGCCGAGACGGAGCTGTTCGCCGTCGACGCCCACCGCACGTCGTTCGACGCCCGCGTCGTCGAGGTCGACCTCGAGGGCGGGCGAGTCCGGCTGGGTGGGGAGATCGACTGGGCGTCGGTTCCAGCTGATGCGGACGCACACCGGGATCAACGACGAGATCGAGCGGGCTCACGAGATCGTCGTGGACGCCTGACCGCTTGTAACGCCCTGTTACCCGCACCGGTGCGCTCGTACCCGAGCGCCCTCGTGCGGATAACGGAGCGTTACACGCTCCGCGGCCCCTGACTAGGGTCGACGCATGGCCGGGACCAAGGACCACCTGATCGGACTGCTGCTCGGGGCCGAGGAGGACTGGCCGCAGGCGTTCGAGCAGATCCTCCGCTTCGTCGGCCCGCTGAAGGTCGACGGCACCGAGCACCGGATCGCCAGCGAGCGGCTGACGATCGAGCCGTTCGACCTGACCGACCCGGTCCGCACCGGCCTGGTCATCGACCGGTTGGCGCACTGGTACTTCCACCCGCGCGAGTGGCTGAAGAAGGCCGCCCTGGTGAACGGCACCTACCTGCTCAACAGCCCGTTCACGTTCCAGTCGATGGAGAAGCACTCGGCGTACTGCGCGATGATCCGGCTCGGCCTCAAGGTGCCCCCGACGATCCTCGTCCCCTACAAGAACCCGGTCGACAACCACCGCTGGACCTTCACCAGCGAGAAGTACAACAAGCCGTTCGACCTCGACCTGCTCGCCGCCGAGCTCGGCTACCCGTTGTACATGAAGCCGTTCGACGGCGGTGGCTGGCGTGGCGTCAGCCGGGTGAACGACCGGAGCGACCTGCACACGGCGTACGACGACTCCGGAGAGATGCTGATGCACCTCCAGGCCACCGTCGACTACGACCACTTCGCCCGCGCCCTGTCGATCGGGCCGGAGACGATGGTGATGGACTTCCGGCCCGAGGAGCCGATGCACCAGCGCTACCACGTGAGTCACGGCTTCCTGAGCGAGAGCGCCGGCAAGCAGGTGGTGGCGGTGAGCCGGATCGTGAACGCCTTCTTCCACTGGGAGTTCAACTCCGCCGAGATGCTGGTCAAGGGCGACGACGTCTACCCGATCGACTACGCGAACGCCTGTCCCGACGTGGCCGTCACCTCGTTGCACTACTACTTCCCGTGGGCGATCAGCGCCCTGGTCAAGTGGTCGACGTACTGCCTGGTCACCGGCCGCCGGCCGAACCTCGACCTCGAGATGACGACGTACTTCGAGATCGCCGACTCCGACCGGACGTACGACGAGAAGCTCGACGCCTACCTCGCGCTCGCCGACGAGCACTTCGAGACCGAGCGGTACCACGCCTGGTGCGCCGAGCATCTCGGCCATCTCGACGAGGCGGTCGCGCAGTGGGTCAGCGGCCAGGACTTCGACCGCTTGCTGGTCGAGACCGTGCAGGCGACGTACCCGCGGCACGAGCAGGAGCAGTTCCTCGCGCACTTCCGCGGACTGGTGGGGATGTGGGTGCACGACCGGGCTGCGTCCTGACCCCGGGGACACTAGGACAGGGTCGGCGGGGCCGCAGGCGGGGACAGCAGAGTCGGCAGGTCCCGCGGGTCCACGCCGACGACCGGCTGGCCGAGGGCATGGCGGTAGAGGAGCAGGTTGAGGTAGGCGTTCGCGGCGTTCTGGACGCTGCCGGCGCTGAAGAGCGCGAGGGCGCCGACGCCGGCGAGGATCAGCCCCGCGGCGGCCCAGCTGGGCGTGTCGTGGCGATAGACCAGGAAGACGACCACGCCGCTGATGACCAGCATGGCCGCGAGGAAGCTCACGATCATCCAGGGCAGGTAGAACCGGACCTTGCTCCGAACGGTGAGCCCGAGGCGCGACTTGACCAGGGTGGCGGACTCGCGGATCGCGTCGAAGGGCATCTTGCCCTCCACGACGATGATGGGCAGCGCGAGCATCGTCGCGACCGCCCATGCGACGTCGGCGACGATCCGCGCGATCAGGCCGGCCAGGCCGAAGCGGCGCAGCAGCCCTTCGAAGAGCGCGACCACCTGGGTGACCGCGGACCACGCCGCGAGCTGCCGCCAGCGGCTCGCCGCCACGGCGAGCGCCTGCCTGGTGGAGATCGGGTGACCGTCGAGTCGGGCGACACCAGCGGCGACGACGGCGCCGCTGAACACCAGGCTGACGAAGGTCGACGCCCAGCCCGCAACCGCGAAGAGCAGCAAGGTCGAGGGATGCGTGAGATCGAGCACCAGACTGGTCCGCGTAAAGAGCCAGACGGGGACCGCGATCGCCGCGAAGACCGCCGCCGAGAACAGCGCGCCGACGAAGATCACCCCGACCATCGACGCGTCCGCGACCACGAGCCGGTAGGCCTGCGCCACCAGAACGGCGCTCAGAGTGCTGGAGCGCGAAGGAGGTGGCGGGCTGGTCCAGCCGGCGTCGTACGTCGTCACGGGGCGCGCCCGAGTGTCACCGACAGCCCCAGTGGGACCAGACGTCGCAACATGAGGTGAATGGTCACAGACTTTGCGCTCCCGCATGGCCACTTCGGCGAGGTGTCGCACCTCACCGTCGCGGCGATTCGGTGGCCGTACGGCGGGTCCCTAGACTGACCCCAGTCAGCGGCTCGCTCTGCGGATGGCAGGCAGGCCGCTTCTTTCATGCCCGGTGTGGTGCGCGACGTGTCGCGCGAGGCCAGCGATCGGGCGTCACCGCCCGATCGAAGGAACCGCATGTCCGTCTTCACCGACCTCCCCGCAGAGCTCGTGGCCGCACTGGCCGAGCAGGGCATCACCGAGCCCACTCCGGTCCAGGAGGCCGTCGTCCCCGACGCCCTCGCCGGGTACGACGTGCTGGGCCGCGCCCGCACGGGTTCCGGCAAGACACTCGCGTTCGGTCTGCCGATCCTGGCCCGTCTTGCCGGGCACCGCTCGCGTCCGTGCCACCCGCGGGCGCTGATCGTCGTCCCCACGCGCGAGCTCGCCACGCAGGTCACCCGGGCGCTGCAGCCGGTCGCCACGTCGGTCGGCCTGAAGCTGACCACGGTCTACGGCGGCACGCCGTACGAGAAGCAGACCCGGCAGCTCCGGCAGCGCGCCGACCTGGTCGTCGCCACACCCGGTCGGCTCGAGGATCTGTTCGAGAACGGCTACGTGTTCTTCGACGACGTCGAGGTCACCGTGCTCGACGAGGCAGACCACCTCTGCGACCTCGGCTTCTACCCCGCCGTCGACAAGCTCGTGGGGCTCACCCCGTCCGGCAGCCAACGGCTCCTCCTGAGCGCGACGCTCGACGGCGACGTCGACCTGCTCGTGCGCACGCACCTGCGCGACCCGCGTGTCCATGAGCTCGACCCCAACGCCGGGGCGGTGACCACGATGACCCACCACACGCTCACCGTCGGCGGGTTCCGGGACAAGATCGGCGCCCTGAGCGGTCTGGTCCAGGCCAACGGCCGGACCATCGTCTTCACCCGCACCCGCGAGAGCGCAACCCAGGTCGCCGAGGCGCTGACCGACGGCGGGATCACGGCCGTCGACCTCCAGGGCAGCCTGTCGCAGCGGGTGCGCGAGCGGAACCTCGAGCGCTTCTCCACCGGCCAGGCCCAGGTCGTCGTCGCCACCGACGTCGCGGCCCGCGGCATCCACGTCGACGACGTCGGGCTGGTCGTCCACTTCGACGCCGCCGGGGATGCGAAGTCCTACCTGCACCGCAGCGGTCGTACGGCGCGAGCCGGGCGCGAGGGCTGTGTCGTCACGCTGACCACCCCACGACTGGTTGCCGGTGTCGTGCGGACTCAGCAGAACGCCGGCGTCGAGGTGCTCCACCACGATCTGCGCACCGCGCCCAGGCCGATGACCGCGGCGGCCCTGGCCGAGGCCGGTCACCCCGGACCCGTGCAAACCCAGGACACCAAGCGTCCGCAGGGCCGTCCGGGCGGCCACCGCCCACCCCACCGCTACCAGGGTCGTCGCCCCGGCGGCTCGTCGTACGGCGGCCGTCCGCAGCGCCCCGCCAAGAAGCGCGCCGCTCGATAGTCCCTGACGAGGTGGTCGTCGAGCGGGCCGGGGGACAACCGGTCCGTCAGGGACGATCCCTCCAGGCCGGGGTCAGCCGCGCGCCAGCTGGGAGGCGATGGTGAGCATCGTCAGGCCGATCAGCACGTCGAGGACCTGCCAGGCACGCTGTCGTGACAGCAGAGGTGCGGCCAGACGGGCGCCGTAGCCGAGACCGGTGAACCACAGGATGCTGCCCAGCCCGGCACCGACTGCGAACCACCACTTGCCGGTCGGCCCGTGGTGCGCCGCGATCGAGCCGAGCAGGAGCACGGTGTCGAGGTAGACGTGGGGGTTGAGCCAGGTCAGGGCGACCGCCTGCACCAGAGCACCACGTAGCCGCGGCTCCACCACCGGGGAGGCGGTCAACGCGTCGGCGTGTCGTGCCCGCCACAGCGACCTCACGCCGTACGCCGTCAGGAAGGCGACGCCCAACCACCGGACGACGTCGAGCGCGGTCGGCGCGTGCTGCACGATCGCGCCGATGCCGGCGACACCCGCGCTGATCAGGACCAGGTCGGAGACCGCGCACACCGCGACCACCGGCCCGACGTGCTGGCGCAGCAGCCCCTGCCTGAGCACGAAGGCGTTCTGGGCCCCGATCGCCACGATCAGCGAGAGCCCGGTCAGCAGACCGGCGACCAGGGCGTCGAGCACCCCCAGAGGCTAGGGCCCTATGCGCGCGGTGCCCGGTTGCGTCCGGCGAGCAACGCCACCGCGAAACCGATGATCGCGACGATCACGCAGATCCAGCCGACGGTGTCCGTGGCGACGTGCTGGGTCACGCTGTCCGGCAGGACGACCGCGTGGGTGAGGAGGACGAGGCCGATGATCAGCAGGACCACCGAGATGCCGATACCCATGGGTTTCTCCTTCCGTCTGGGCCTCCGTACCCAGAAGGCCGGACCCGCACACCCCGCGGGGCGGGAAGGAGTCAGAACGCCGACTCGTCGAGGTCCATCAGCGCGAGGTCGGTGTGCTCGGCGATCCGGCGCTCGGCGGAGAGCCGGGGCAGGGTGTTCTGCGCGAAGAACTGCGCCGCTGCGACCTTGCCCTCGTAGAACGCCTGGTCCTTCGCCGACACCTCGCCGGCCAGCTTGTCGAGCGAGACCTGGGCACCGCGGAGCAGCAGCCACGCGCACACCACGTCGCCGAGCGCCATCAGCAGCCGGCTGGTGTTGAGGCCGACCTTGTAGATGTTGCGGACGTCGCCGCCCTCGGCGGACGGGTCGGCGCTCATCAGGTCCTCGATCATCCGGCCGACCATCGCCTGGGCGTCCTCGAGGGCAGTGGCCAGCAACGCCCGTTCGACCTTGAGCCGGCCGTTGCCGCCCTCGCTCTCGATGAAGGTCCGGATCTCCCCGGCGAGGTGGCCGAGCGCACGGCCCTGGTCCTTGACGATCTTGCGGAAGAAGAGGTCCTGGCCCTGGATGGCGGTCGTGCCCTCGTAGAGCGTGTCGATCTTGGCGTCGCGGACGTACTGCTCGATCGGGTAGTCCTGCAAGAACCCGGAGCCGCCGAACGTCTGGAGCGTCTCGGTGCCGAGCAGCACCCAGGAGCGCTCCGAGCCGTATCCCTTCACGATCGGCAGCAGGAGGTCGTTGACCGCCATCGCCAGCTCGTCCTTCTCGCCGTTGTGCTCGGCGACCATCACCTGGTCCTGCCAGGACGCGGTGTAGAGGACCAGGGACCGCATCGCCTCCGCGAACGACTTCTGCGTCATCAGCGACCGGCGTACGTCGGGGTGGTGGGTGATCGTGACCCGCGGCGCGGACTTGTCCGCCGCCTGGGTCAGGTCGGCGCCCTGCACCCGCTCCTTGGCGAACTCCAGCGCGTTGAGATAGCCCGTCGAGAGGGTCGCGATCGCCTTGGTGCCCACCATCATCCGGGCGTTCTCGATCACCTGGAACATCTGGGCGATGCCGTTGTGCACCTCGCCGAGCAGCCAGCCGCGGGCCGGCTCGCCGCCGCCGACGCCCGGGTCGCCGAAGGTGAGCTCGCAGGTGTTGGAGACCTTGATCCCCATCTTGTGCTCGACGCCGGTGACATAGACGCCGTTGCGATCGCCGGTGAGCTCGCCGGTCTCCACGTCGAAGTGGAACTTCGGCACGATGAACAGGCTCAGCCCCTTCGTGCCCGGGCCACCGGCGCCCTCGACGCCGTGCGGTCGGGCCAGCACCATGTGGATGACGTTGTCGCTGAGGTCGCTCTCGCCGGAGGTGATGAAGCGCTTGACGCCCTCGATGTTCCAGGTGCCGTCGTCGTTGGGGGTGGCCTTGGTCCGGCCGGCGCCGACATCGGAGCCGGCGTCCGGCTCGGTCAGCACCATCGTGGTGACCCAGCCCTGGTCGACGATCAAGCGGGCGATCTTCTTGTCCCGCTCGTTGCCGTTGCGGTTGAGGACGCCGGCGAACATCGGGCCGGCGCCGTACATCCAGATCGCTGGGTTGGCGCCCAGGACCATCTCGCCGATCGCCCATTCCATGGTGGACGGGGCCGGCGTACCGCCGAGGTCGACGTGGGTGGCGATCCGCCAGTACTCGGCGTCCATCCAGGCGCGGTAGCTCTTCTTGAAGGACTCGGGCAGGGGCGCGGTGTGGGTCTCCGGGTCGAAGACCGGAGGCGTCCGGTCGGCCTCCTCGAACGACGCCGCCAGATCCTCGCGGGCGATCCGGTCCACCTCGGCGAGGATCTCGCGCGCGGTCTCGCCGTCCACCTCGGAGAAGGGCCCGCTGCCGAGGACCTCGTCGCGGCCCAGCAGCTCGAAGAGGTTGAACTCGATGTCGCGGAGGTTGCTCTTGTAGTGCCCCATGTCCCTGCCTGTCCGGTTCGGTCCGAGTATGCCTACTCACCAGTAACTTGATTCTGCCTCGTGGCTGGGAGGCAGGCAACCGGTTCTCCCGTACGGCGCGCCGGTGGCGTCTTCGGTCCGCGTGTGATGTGAGCGAGACCACGTCGTTGCCGGGGTCGGTCAAGGCTCTCTGAGAGACTGCGCGCATGCGTGTCTCAGCCAAGGCGGACTACGCGCTGCGTGCCCTGATCGAGATGGCCGTGCGTGCGGACGGTCCGTCGGTGCGCCCGGTGAGTGCGGAGGAGCTCGGCAAGCTCCAGGACATCCCGCACAACTTCCTCCAGGCGATCCTCGCCGACCTGCGCAAGGCCGGGATCGTCCACGCCCAGCGCGGTCAGTCCGGGGGTTGGCGGCTGGCGAAGGCGGCCGACGGCGTATCCGTGGCGGACGTGATCCGCGCGGTCGACGGGCCCCTCGTCTCGGTCTACGGCCTGCGACCCGAGGCCGTCTCGTACAACGAGCGGGCGGACGCGCTGCAGCGGGTCTGGATCGCCGCTCGCCACTCGCTGCGCGACGTGTTCGAGCAGGTCAGCGTCGCCGACCTCGCCTCGGGCGAGCTCCCGTCACCGGTCGCCCGGCTGACCGAGGGTGACGACGCCTGGCAGCCCCACTGACCCGTCGGTCGAGCTCACCCGGTGTCGGTGACCCAGTCGACGAAAGGCTTCAGCGTGCGCCAGTCGTCACGGACCGCCTCGAGGAGCTCAGGGGTGTGGATGATCGGCTCGAACCCGTAGTCGTGGCCGATGGTGAGCGACTTGTGCCGGAGCAGGTTGATCCGCGGGTGGCTCAGGTCGTAACCGCGCGGTGCGGTCTTGAGCACGTGGCCGCCGATGACCCAGCCGTTCGCCTCGAGCTTCTTCAGCATCTGGGCGAGGTCGTTGCCCCGCCGGTCGTCGTCGACGGCCGCGCGGATAGCGGCGATCCGGGGGCCGGTGGCGTCGTAGAAGCCCGCGCCGGTGCGGACGCCGCGCGCGGAGATCTCGACGTACCACCCGGTGGCGGGACCGACCTCGACGAACGCGCCCTGCGCGGTCTTGTACGGCGTCTTGTCCTTGGCGAACCGCACGTCGCGGTAGGGGCGGAACACCTTGGCGTCGCCGAACTCCTCGGCGAGTGCTGCGCACAGCGCGACCATCGGCCGCTTCACCGAGTACTCGTAGGTGCCTTTGTGCTTCTCCCAGAACGTCCGGGTGTTGTCGACCTCGAGGTCGTCGTAGAAGTCGAGGGCCTGGCTGGGGAATCCGGTGAACTCGGCAGGCATACCCCGAGCCTACGAGCACGCGCGCCCGTGAGGTGGTCAGCCGAGCCTGGTCGTGACCTGCTCGTCACCGGCTTGTGAGTACGCCGTGACCGTCAGGTGCGTGCCGCCGCAGCGGGCAGGCGAGAGGAAGGCGTTGCCGGTGCCCTTGCTCTGGTAGGCGATCGTGAGGGAGTGGGTGCCGGGGGCCCAGCGCATCAGTCGGGCGGGGTCGCTGCGAGACGACGGATCCCGGGTGAAGAAGGCCGAGCCGGCGCAGGTGACGAGAGAGCCCGACGTACCCGGCCCGAGGTCGAACCATCCGGCGTCGGTGTGGGCGTAGAAGCGGGCGGCCTCGATCCGCCGGTCCTTCGGTACGACGGACCAGATGCTCGTGCCGTCGAGCAGGGCGGAGTCCCAGCCCTTGCAGTCGGTGACGCCCGGGAACGGCGTGAGGTCGGAGCCCTGCACCGAGCTGAGCGTGCGACACGACGGGTGGTGGTCGTCGAAGGTCATCAGCGTCGTGCCATCGGCGGTGATCGCGGCTCTGCTGAAGCCGTGCCGTGGCTGGGCGCACCAGCCCGTGGTGCCGCTGCCGTCGGCCAGGTCGACCGTGGCGAGGCAGTAGCGATGGCCCGAGCCCGACGTGGCGTGCACGAGGGTCCTCGGGCCGAGTGCCCAGGTGCCCCCGACCACCGTGGGCGGGTCGGAGTGCGCGTCCAAGACGGTCGTCCGCCCCGAGGAGAGGTCGACCAGGACGGCGCGGTCGGGGTCCTGGGCGAGCCGGTCCTCGCTGACGACGAGGGCGTGGTCGGCGTCGAGGGAGGCGTCGGTGATCGAGGAGTGGGCCCCGGCCGGGAACGTGCGCGTCGTACGCCCTCGTAGCCGGGCCTCGGCACCGTCGGCAGGCACGGTGAGGGTCCAGCCGTCACCGACGGTCACCACGTCCTTGGTCGATCCCGGGACGGGTGTCCAGTGGAGCGGAGAGCTCACCGGGACCGCCGCCTCCGGCCGCTCGGCGGTGCCGAGCGCGCTCTCGCTGGGGCTACTCGTCGGCGTACCGGTCGCGATCGTGTGTGGCGGGCTCGCCGACATCCCGGATCCGCTGACCGTGGGGGAGGACGAGGACGCGCCTCCGCACGACGTGAGGACCGCCGCGGTCGCGGCCGCGGTGACCCCTCGGCGTACGTGCTTCACACGCCGAGATTGTGCTGGAAGTGCGCCTCGTTGGCCCGGTACGACTTGTAGGCGTTGCGCCACTGGACTCGGTCGATGTACGGCTCGTCGGGGTGGAAGCGCTGCTGGTCCCACGGCTCGAAGTAGCCGAGCAGCGGCGTCTTGCCGTCGCGCTTGCGGTAGCCGCGGCCGACCTGGAAGTGCCCGGAGCCGTCGTGGTCGAGGTAGGGGTAGAACTGTGTGAGCAGCACCGGGTGGAGGACCACCGGGGCGTGGTAGTCGACGACGTGGCGGGCCATCAGCAGCTTCCACTTCGCAAACGACCAGTCGCCGATGTCGAGGGTGATGTACGGGCCGGCGTACGACGCCT
>JAICSK010000118.1 GCA_025936915.1 Nocardioides sp. | reverse complement strand
GCCTCGAGGCCCAGACCGAGTCCGGCCAGCTCGGCGACCAGCGCACGCCGGAAAGCGGGGAGCCCGGCGTCGATCACGGTGACCTCGTCCCCCTCGACGACGAGATAGCTGTTGACGGTGCCGTGCGGGTCGGACCCGAGGCGGTGGAGTCCGTCGGCGATCTTCATGGTGTCGTTCTCCCTCTTCTCTGATGGCTTGACATAGGCTAAGGTTGGTAGCCTTGATGGCTACGAACCATAGCCTATGACGAAGGACCTGTCCAATGCCGGCTCCCGCCCGTACCTCCACCGAGGCGGTGGTGACCGCGGGCCGCGCGATCCTCGAGCGCCAGGGGCTCGATGCGCTGACCATGCAAGCGGTGGCGGAGGCGGTGGGCGTCCGGGCTCCCTCGCTCTACAAGCGCGTCCCCGGCCGGGACGGGCTGCTCCGGATGATCGTCGACGAGGCAGCGCTCGAGCTCGCGGCCGAGCTCGACGGCGCCGTGGAGGGACACGATCCGGCGACCGACCTGCGTGCGCTGGCCGACGCCTTCCGCGGCTTCGCTCGCCGCAACCCCGCGACGTACCCGCTGTTCTTCGACCCGCGTCAGGGCGGGATGTCCGACGAGGCGCGCGACCGCTCGAGCGACGCCGTACGCCGGGTGTGTGCGGCGCTCGCGGGCGATGCCGCGGCACTGCCGGCGGCGAGGATGGTCGTCGCCTGGGCCAACGGGTTCGTGACGATGGAGCTGGCCGATGCGTTCCGGCTCGGCGGCGACGTCGACGAGGCGTGGGAGTACGCCGTCGAGGGGCTGGTCGCGGCGCTGTCGGGTCAGCGGAAGTCGATCAGGAGCATGTCGTCGTCGGGACCCTCCGCCGGCGGCCCGCCCTCGCGACCGTCCTCGTCGTCCCGCGCGGGCGGCACCCGATCGAGGACATCGGCGCGATAGCACCTGGTGACGTAGGGCAGCTGCATGCCGTCCATGCCGCGGCCGTACTCGTCGTAGAAGGCGAGCACCTCGGCCAGCTTGGCCTCGCGGGCCTCGGCTCCGAGCACCGCGACGTTGGAGCGGGAGAGCACGAGATCCTGGATCGTCTTGCGGTCGATCAGCTGCCAGTGACCGAACTCGTGGTCCTCGACGAAGCCGAACAGCTCGCTGAAGATCAGCGCCTGCGCCGGGTCGCGCAGCTGCTCCTGGGTGCCGATCAAGGCCCCGAGCCGTCGCACCCACGGGATCTTCTCGTTGCGCTGGTTCCACAGCAGGCAGATGCGTCCGCCGGGCCGCAGCACGCGCGCGATCTCGGGCAGGGCCCGGTCGAGGTCGAACCAGTGGAAGGCCTGGGCCGCGATCACCGCGTCGACGCACGCGTCGCCGAGCGGAATGTCCTCCGCGCCGGTCTGAGCGGTGGGTACGCCGGGCACCTCGCGCTCGAGGATCTGCAGCATCGCCGCGTCGGGGTCGGTCGCGTGGACGTCGTGGCCGAGCTGGGAGATGACCCGGGTGAGCTTGCCGGTCCCGGCACCGAGCTCGAGGACGGTCAGCGGGAGGTCGCCGAGCAGCCAGCGCACGGCCTCCGCGGGGTACGTCGGGCGGCCGCGCTCGTAGGCCTCGGCCACGCCGCCGAACGAGTGAGCCCAGTCGGGCTGCTGCCCGTCGTCGTCCTCGGCCGGCAGACCCGGCGGTTGCTCGTCGTTCATCGGGACCGAGGCTACCCGGACCAGCGGCGCTCACTAGGGTGCCGGCGTGGACCGATGGGCGGGTGTCGAGGGGCTCGAGGGAGTCGGCTCCGGCTTCGCGGCCACCCGCGACGGGATCGACACGATGCTGCGCGACCGTGGGCTGCGTCGTACCTCTCCCGAGCTGACCGCGGAGTCGCTGCTCAGGGGTGCGTATGCGAGCGCAGTGCTGGCCGGGTCGTCGTCGTCGTTGGACGACGTGCGAGCGGGGCGGGGTGACGCCACGGCACAGGCCGCGCTCCGCGTGTCGGTCGAGCTGCTCGGGCTGGTGCCGGTGTTCGCGCGGACGCCGTTGCAGGCGCTGGCGAGGATCCACACGTTGGCAGCGGCCGGTGCGACGCCCGATGACGAGATCGGGCGGCCGCGCGACGCCGAGTCGGCGAGGCGCCTGCGCGACCTGGTCGGCCTGCTCGACGACCGGCTACCGGCCCTCCTCACGGCGGCGTTGGTCCATGCGGAGCTGGTGACCGCGCGGCCGTTCGGCTCGGCGGACGGACTCGTGGCCCGGGCCGTCGAACGGCTCGTCCTGGTGAGCAGTGGGCTCGACGCCAAGTCGCTGGTCGTGCCCGAGGCGGGCCACCTGGCGCTGCGGCCGGCCTACGAGTCGAACCTCCGGGCGTATGCCGAGGGCGGCCGCGCGGGGTTGCAGGCCTGGCTGGTCTACTGCACCGAGGCGTACGCCGCCGCCGCCGAGGCCAGCCCTCTGCGGGGCGGCTGAGCTCGGGCGGGCTGTGCAGTCGGTTGCGGTTTGCTGCCAAACGGCAACATCAACGACCCGTCCGACAGATCGGTTATCCACAAGGCCGATTGGTCACGAACTGCACGGATTCTGTGCAGTCGGTTGCGGATTGCTGCCAAACCGCACCATCAACGGCACGGCCGAACGCGCCCGGTGATCACAAAGATGCAGCGGCACCCGAGGGGTCGGGTGCCGCCGCTGACACGCGAACCCGGCTACCAAGCGTGCATCTACCTGAGTGGCAGCCCCGGGAGGTTCCCGATGACGTGCGCCCTGTAGGAAGGGTGGATCGCCGCGTGGGTACCCGGTCCGCGTGCGGTCTGGAGTTATGACTGCGTCCTGTCTACGCCGGTGCACGGCCGCCGACAACCCTTGACTTTGAGCCACCCCTTTGGGTGCGCGTGTCGAATGCGCGCGACGGTGGGTCAGGCGCCCAGGCGACGGCGGCGGTTGAGCCAGATGGCGCCGCCGACGGTGAGGGCGGTGCCGACGGTGATCGCGGCGAGCGTGGGCTTGACCGGGATGCGGCTGCGCAGCGTGACGGGCCGGGTGAACTGCAGGATCGGCCAGCCCTGGGACGCGGCCAGCCTCCGGAGCTCCTTGTCCGGGTTGACCGCGTGGGGGTGGCCGACCAGCTCGAGCATCGGGGCGTCGGTGATCGAGTCGCTGTAGGCGAAGCACGACTCCAGGTCGTACCCGCGCTCGGCGGCCATCGCCTCGATCGCCCGCGCCTTCTCCTCGGCGTAGGCGTAGTAGTCGATCTCGCCGGTGTACTTGCCGTCGACGATCTCGAGCCGGCTGGCGATCACGTCGTCGGCGCCGAGCATCTCCCCGATCGGCCCGACGACCTCGGTGCCGCTCGTGGAGACGATGACCACGTCCCGGCCCACCGCGCGGTGCTCCTCCATCAGCGAGACGGCCTCGTCGTACACGATCGGGTCGACGACGTGGTGCAGCGTCTCGGCGACGATCTCCTTGACCGTCTCGACGTCCCAGCCCTCGACGAGCTGCGAGATGAAGGCCCGGATCTTCTCCATCTGGTCGTGGTCGGCACCGCCCACGAGGTAGACGAACTGGGCGTACGCCGAGCGCAGCATCGCTCCGCGGGTGATCAGGCCGCCGGCCTGGAACGGCTTGTTGAACGCCAGCGAGCTCGACTTGGCGATGATCGTCTTGTCGAGGTCGAAGAAGGCCGCGGACCGGTGCTCCGGCGTACGTCGGGACCGGCCCGGAACGGCTGATCCGCGGCTGCCGGCCATGTCTCCATCGTAGGTGTCCGGCAGCGGGGCCGTCCGCGGCTCGCGCAATGCCGGACGCCGGTCAGCGGCGCCGGGAAGCGTCCACAAACGCGCCTCCCGCACCCGTCGTACACAGGCTGGCCGCCGAGGCCGGCGCAGGGTCACCGCGGGCAGGCAGCGTGTCGGCATGGCCGCTCCGTTGATCGTCACCGCCGACGAGACCCTGCTCGACGAGCTGCTGCGGCTGGCCGCGGCTGCCGGGACGACGCCCGAGGTGGCGCACGATCCACCGGCGGCCTTGCGAGCCTGGGGGCGGGCGCCGATCGTGCTGGTGGGGGAGGACCTGGCAGTGCCGTTGGCGCAGGCGGCACCGAGCCGGCGCGACGCGGTCTTCGTCGTCCTCACGGCGCCGGTGCCCGACCGGGTGTTCCAGGTCGCGCTGGCCCTCGGGGCCGAGAGCGTGGCGGAGCTGCCCCGATCCGAAGGCTGGCTGGTCGAACGGCTGACCGACGTGGAGGACTCCGGACCCGCCCGCGGCCTGACCATCGGCGTGCTCGGCGGCAGCGGCGGCGCCGGGGCGACGACGTTTGCGTGCGCCCTGGCCCAGGTGGCGGCCCGCTCCGGGCCCGCGGTCGTCATCGACGCCGACCCGTTCGGGCCCGGCGTCGACCGGGTGCTCGGACTCGACGTCGTCGAAGGGGTGCGCTGGGACGCCCTCGGCCACACCACGGGCCGACTCAGCGCGCGGTCGCTGCGTGACTCGCTCCCGCGCCGCGACGGTGTCGCCGCACTGACCTGGTACGCCGGGTCCCAGCCGCGTCGGCTGCAGGCGTTCGCCGCCCGCGAAGCGATGTCGGCAGCGCGGCGCGGTCACGAGACGGTGGTCCTCGACCTGCCCCGGGCACCCGATCCGCTGGTCGACGAGCTGGTCGCCCGCTGCGACCAGGTGCTGGTGATGGTGGTGACGACCGTGGCCGGGGTCTCCGCGGCGATGCGGACCTGCCACCGGTTCGCCGATCCGGGGGCGCTTGCGCTCGTGGTCCGGGGCTCCGGGCTCGACGACGGCGCGCTGTCGCGGGTGATCGGTGCTCCGGTGCTCGAGCGGATGGGCGACCAGCGCGGGCTCGCGGAGACGATCGACCTGGGGTTGGGGCCGGTGCGGTCGCGCCGCGGGCCACTCGGGCGGGCCGCGCTCCATGTGCTGGACGCGCTCGGTGACCGGACGGCCCGTGCCGCGTGATGTCCGTCGACGCCGCACTCGTCGAGGAGGTCCGCGAGCGGCTCGCCCGCGACTCGGGAGAGGTCACGCCCCATCGAGTGGCCGGCGCGCTCCGCGAGTCGGGACGGCCGATCGGGGACGCGACCGTCCTGGCCGTCCACGAGGCGCTGCGCCGCGACGTGGTCGGCGCCGGGCCGCTCGAGCCTCTCGTGCGCAACCCCGACGTGACCGACGTCCTGGTCAACGGTCCGGACTCGGTCTACGTCGACCGCGGTCACGGCCTCGAGCGCGTCGACGTCACGTTCCCGAGTGACGAAGCGGTCCGGCGCCTCGCCCAGCGACTGGCGGCCTCGGGTGGTCGACGGCTCGACGACGCCACGCCGTACGTCGACGTCCGGCTCCGGGACGGCACCCGGTTCCACGCCGTTCTCGCCCCACTGGCCCGGCCGGGCACGGTCCTCTCGCTGCGGGTGCCCCACCAGTGCGTGCTGTCGATCGACGAGCTGGTCGCCGCCGGCACGCTGACCGATCACGCGGCCCGGTTGCTCCGACTGGTGGTCGAGCGCCGGCTCGCGTTCCTGGTCAGTGGCGGCACCGGATCAGGGAAGACAACCCTGCTGAACACCCTCCTCTCCCTGGTTCCGCCGTCGCAGCGGATGGTCCTGGTCGAGGACGCGAGCGAGCTGCGCCCCGCGCATCCGCATGTCGTCGGACTCGAGTCCCGCCCGCCCAACATCGAGGGCGCGGGCGAGGTGCCGCTGCGAGCGCTCGTGCGTCAGGCGCTGCGGATGCGGCCCGATCGGTTGGTGGTCGGCGAGGTGCGCGGTGCCGAGGTGGTCGAGCTGCTCGCGGCGCTCAACACCGGCCACGAGGGTGGCTGCGGCACCATCCACGCCAACTCCGCCCGCGACGTGCCTGCTCGGGTGGAGGCGCTGGCCCTGGCCGCTGGGCTCGGGCGCGAGGCGACGCACAGCCAGTTCCTGGCGGGGGTCGACGTCGTGCTCCACCTGGGCCGGCACGTCGACGGAGACCGGGTCCTCCGCGAGGTCGCCGTGCCCGTACGACGTGCCGACGGGCTCGCCGAGATGCACCCGGCCGTGTCGTTCCCCGGCGGAGGCCGCACCGTCACGGGTGCGGGTGAGCCGGCGCTCGCGTCGCGGTTGGGCTCGTGACTCCGCCCGCACTCGTGGCCGCGAGCGCCGCCGGCCTCACCCTGTGGCTGCTGGTGCCGAGCGGTGCGCAGGTCTCGCCGAGGCCCACTCTTCGCCCCGCCTGGCCGTTGGCCGTCGTCGTCGCCGCCTCCCTGCTTCTCCCGCGTTCCCTGACCGTTCCTGGGTTGCTGCTGGTCGCCGCGGGCTGGGGCGCACGCACGATCTGGCGACGCCGCGCCGCGACCCGCGAGGCCGAGGCCAATGCCGGCCGGATGGCCGAGGTGTGCGACCTGCTCGCCGCGGAGCTCGGAGCCGGCCGTCCCCCGGAGGCCGCCCTCGAGGAGGCAGCGATCACCTGGACCGCGCTCCGCCCGGTTGCCGACGCCTGCCGTCTGGGCGGAGACGTACCCGGCGCGTTCCGCGCGGTCGCGGCGACACCCGGTGCCGGCGGACTCCGTCTCCTGGCGGCTGCCTGGACGGTCTCGCAACGCACGGGTGGCTCGCTCGGACCGGCGACTCGGCGCGTGGCGGATGCGATCCGCCGCGACCGGTCCACCCGCCGCGTCATCGCCGGAGAGCTCGCCTCGGCACGGGCCACGGCCCGTCTGGTGGCGGGGCTACCGGTCGTGGCCCTGCTGATGGGGAGTGGGGCAGGCGCCGATCCGTGGTCGTTCCTCGACACCCCGCCGGGATGGGTGTGCCTGGCGGGAGGACTGGGGGTCGGGTTCGTGGGGTTGTGGTGGATCGAGCTCCTTGCTCGCGGGGCAGATCCATGAGCAGCGCCGTGCTGGCCGCCCTGCTCGCGGCCGCGGCGATGGCCGGCGTCATGCCGGCACCCGTGCGGAGGCCCTCCGTCACGACGGCTCCGGTCGCGCCGACCGGAGACGATCCCGACTGGCTGCACCGGTGGCGCTGGCTGTGGTCCGTGCTTGCCGGTGCGGGCGCCGCGACGTTCGTCTCCGGCACCTGGGCCCTGCCCGCGGGTGTGGCCATGGGCGGGGTGGCGTGGCGGTGGATCGGTCATTGCGAGCCGGCGTCCGTGCGACGACGTCGCGAGTCGGCAGTGCGTGAGCTCCCAGGCCTCGTCCAGCTGCTGGCGACGGCGCTCGAGTCCGGGTGCGACGTCGCAGAGGCGCTGCGGCTCGTGTGCGAGGCGGCGCCGGGTTCGACCGCGGACACGCTCGCCGGCGTACCGGCGCGGCTGGCTCTCGGCGTCGCCCCCGACGTCGCCTGGAGGCCGCTGCTCGACGAGCCTGAGCTCGCACCGCTTGCCCGCGCGATGGTCCGTTCTCATCACTCGGGCTCGTCGGTGACCTACGAGATCGCGCGCCTCGCCGACGAGCTCGAACGCCGGGCCCTCCTGCGGATGGAGGAGCGTGCCCGAGCCGTCGGGGTGAAGGCCGCGGTGCCCCTCGGCCTGTGCCTGTTGCCGTCCTTCCTGCTGATCGGCGTCGTGCCGCTCGTCGCCGGACTCCTGGCGTCGCTCCACCTGTGACCCGGCCCGCCAACCGTCCACCGTCCGGCTTCCGGACGCGTCGTTCCACTGGTCGGCGCCGGTCGACCGCACGTCGAGCGGGGCGTGGCCACAGTGCTGGCAGGTCTCGCCGTGGATCACGGCGTGGCCCACACCCCGACCATCACGACAGAGAAATGAGGAGCGTCATGCATCTTCACCACGCCGAGCGAGGCATCACCACCGCCGAGTACGCCGTCGGCACGGCTGCGGGCGCCGGGCTCGCAGGTCTCCTGTTCAAGCTGCTGACCGGGAGCTTCGGCGAGCAGCTGTTGCACACCCTGTTCGACCACGTCCTGTCGCTGCTCGGCATCTGATGCGTCGAGACCAGCGCGGTGCCGTCACGGCGGAGCTCGCCCTGGGCATCCCGTTGCTGGTGTCGTTGACGATCGGCCTGGTCTGGTTGCTCACCGTCTGCCTCGCCCAGGTCCGCATGGTCGATGCCGCCCGCGAGTCGGCCCGGGCCGGCGCCCGGGGTGATCCGACGCCCGCGGCCGTCGCTCGGGGTGAGCAGGTGGCTCCCGGCGCCGCGGTGACGGTGACCCAGGTCGACGGCCAGGTCGTTGCCACCGCCAGCGAGGTCGTCGCCCCGCCCGGTGGGCTGCTCGGCTTCCTGCCCGGGGTGCACGTGCAGGCACAGGCTGTTGCCATGGCCGAGGCGAGTCCGTGAACCGGCGGCGCAGCCAGCGTGGGTCGGCGACCGTCCTGGTGCTGGCCATGATGGCCGTGCTGGTGTTCGTGGCGGCGGCATCGGCAGTGGTGGTCGCGATGGTCGTGGTCCATCGCGCTGCCCAGTCGGCGGCAGATCTGGCCGCCCTGGCCGGCGCACAGGCCGTGGCCGAGGGCGGTGACGGCTGCGCTAAGGCAGCGCTGGTCGCGGTGGCCAACGGTGCGCGCGTGGCCGACTGCCTCGTCACCGGGCGCGTCATCGACGTGACGGTCCACGTGACCGGGCCACACTGGTTGGGTCAGCGAGCCGACCTGGTAGCTCGATCGCGAGCGGGGCCCGCCGGCCCGGCGCCATGACGCCCTGCCCGTCTCGGCCGCGTCTACGCGCGAGGAGCGTCCGCCAGCAGTGTGTCCAGGAGCGCGACCGCGCCGGCCTTGTCCAGGGGATGGTTCTGGTTGCCGCACTTCGGCGACTGGACGCACGACGGGCATCCGTCGCGGCATTCGCAGGCGCGAATGGTCTCGCGGGTGGCGAGCAGCCACTCGCGGGCCACGTCGAAGCCGCGCCCGCTGATCCCGGCGCCGCCGGGGTGACCGTCGTACACGAAGACGGTGAGTCGGCCGGTGTCGGCATGGCGGGCCGTCGAGACGCCACCGATGTCCCAGCGGTCGCACGTCGCAAACAGCGGCAGCAGGCCGATCGAACAGTGCTCCGCGGCATGTGCGGCCCCGGGCAGATCTGCCGAGAGGAGCCCGGTGTCGGCCAGCTGCTCGTCGTCCAGCGTCCACCACATCGCCTGCGTGGTGAGGCTTTGCTCCGGCAGGTCGAGTGGGACCTCGTCGATGACGTCACCTGAGGGCTGACGCCGGCGGAGGTAGGCCACCACCTGGCGGGTCACCTCGACGAGGCCGAGCGACAGTCGCGCCCCACCCCACGCTCGATGGTCGAGCTCACGGACGACGCTGATCTCGGTCAGCTCGCGCGCCGTCGTGGTGTAGTCGACGTCGGCACGCTCGATCATCGCCACGCGGTCGTCGAGATCCAGGGTCTCGACCAGCCAGGTCTCGCCGCGGTGCACGTAGACGGCTCCGGCGTGTGCCGTCGCAAAGGCGTTGCCACCGTCGACCGTGCCGACCACCCGACCCGTCTCGACCTCGACCAACGAGAACGGTCGACCGCTGCCCGAGCGGATGTCGGTGAGGGCGCTGGCAGGCTCGGGGTGGGTCCAGTACCACCCGTGGGGGCGGCGGCGCAGCCGGCCGGCGTCGGTGAGCTCGTCCACGAGCTCGCGAGCGTGCGGGCCGAACATCGACAGCTCCGGCTCTCGCAACGGCACCTCTTGCGCGGCGGCACAGAGGTGGGGTCCGACGATGTAGGGGTTGCCGGGGTCGAACACGGTCTGCTCGACCGCCTGGTCGAGCAGGGCCTCGGGATGGTTGACCAGGTAGGTGTCGAGCGGGTCGTCTCGGGCGACGAGCACGGCCAGGGCGTCCTCCGCGTTACGGCCAGCACGCCCGACCTGCTGCCACCAGGCGGCCCGGGTGCCGGGGAAGCCCGCGACGAGCACCGCGTCCAGGCCCGACACGTCGATGCCCAGCTCGAGCGCATTGGTGGCCGCGAGGCCGAGGAGGGTGCCGTCCCGCAACGCCTGCTCGATCTCGCGGCGCTCCTCCGGGAGGTAGCCACCCCGATAGCTGGCCACCCGTGCCGGCAGCCGCGGATCGACCTCGGCGAGCAGGTCTGCTGCCGCGGCGGCGACCTGTTCGGCGGCGCGCCGCGACCGGACGAAGGCGAGGGTGCGCACCCCGCCGCTGACCAGGTCGGCCAACAGGTCGGCCGACTCCGAGGAGGCCGCTCGGCGGACGGGTGCGCCGTTCTCACCGCGGAACGACGTGAAGCGCGGCTCCCAGAGCGCCAGGGCGACCTCGCCGCGCGGCGCGTCGTCGTGGCTCACCGCCATCACGTCCAGGTCGGTCAGCCGCGACGCATGCTGGGCCGGGTTGCCCACGGTGGCCGACGCCAGCACGAACGTCGGCGAGGACCCGTGGAACGCGCAGACACGGCGCAGGCGCCGGAGCACCTGGGCCACATGGGCGCCGAACACCCCGCGATAGTGGTGACACTCGTCCACCACCACCAGGTCGAGCGACCGGAAGAGCCCCGCCCACCGCTCGTGCCGCGGCAGCAACGACCGGTGGAGCATGTCGGGGTTGGTCAGGACGTACTCGCCGTGCTCACGGGTCCAGTCCCGCTCCTCGTACGACGAGTCGCCGTCGTGGGTGGTGACCCGGACGTCGAGGCCGAGCGAGCCGATCGCCGCGAGCTGGTCCTGTGCCAGTGCCTTGGTCGGGCTGATGTAGAGGGTCGAGGCGCCGCGTTCACCCCGGGTGCCGCGCCGCTCCAGGATCGCGGTCAGGGCGGGCAGCTGGTAGGCCAGCGACTTGCCCGACGCCGTACCCGTGGACAGCACGACGTGCTGCCCGCTCCGAGCTGCCTCGGCGGCCACGGCCTGGTGCCGCCAGAGGTCGGTGATCCCCGCCCGGCGGAACGCCGCGACCACGTCCGGGTGGGCCCACTCGGGCCAGGCAGCGGTGTGCGCCGCCCGGCGGGGAAGGACCCGAAGATGCCGCAGCGAGTGCTCGCGACCGGGCCCCGCGGCGAGGCTGCGTCCGAGCTGCTCGACGCCACCGGGCACCTCGCGACGGTCGTTCCAGCCGTCGGCGAGACGTGTCACCGCTCCATCACCGGCCCAGTCTCGCAAAGCCCTCGGACGGTCGGCCCGTGCGTGTGAGGCATTTCCTCCACGACTCCCCCGGGCGTGGTTTGATAGGCCAGAAGGGACAGGGGCCGCCGGCTCCCACCACCCGTTCGGGAGCTATGGAGTGGATACGTGGACCTGAGCATCACGACGCGCGAGGCCGGCGGTCGCACCGTCGTCTCGGTCGCCGGTGAGATCGACGTCTACACGGCCCCGCGCCTGCGCGAGGAGATCACCGAGCTGGTCGCGGCCGGCACCTACGACATCGTCATCGACATGTCGGAGGTCGAGTTCCTCGACTCCACGGGCCTCGGCGTGCTCGTGGGGGGCCTGAAGAAGGTCCGCGCCCACGACGGGTCGCTCCAGCTGGTCTGCAACCAGGACCGCCTCCTGAAGATCTTCCGCATCACCGGCCTCGCCAAGGTGTTCGTCATCCACGACACCGCCGAGTCCGCGCTCACCGCCTCCTGACCCGCCTCGCCCTACGCCGATACGACGCCGATACGACGCCGTGAGGATCCCCCTGCGGGCCTGCTCCGAGGCCGTTGTCGACCCGGTCGCGCCCGCCCACCCGGTGTGACTCCGGCGACCGCGGGATGACATGATCCGCACGGCGCATGGCACAATCCGCGCCGTTCGTTGAACGTATTCCCAGGAGGAAATCCATGACCGGGATCAGTCCCGACGTGGTGCACCTCTCCGGGGGCAACCTCGTCCTGGTCATCATCGTCTTCCTGATCGCGCTCGGCGCGCTCGCGATGGCGTACATGTTCCGCCAGGAGGTCCTTGCCGCCGG
>JAICSK010000077.1 GCA_025936915.1 Nocardioides sp. | reverse complement strand
CGGCGCCGAGGTCGCCCTCCACCGGGACCACCCGGTCGGTGCGCCACAGCTCGATCATCTTCTCCAGGCGGGGGCGCGAGCCCTCCCGGACCAGCGCGAACACCGTGCCCTCGCGGTGGTCGAGCAGCTCCTCGACCAGATGTCGCCCGATGAACCCGGTCGCCCCGGTGACGAAGTACGACATGACGTGACCCTACTGCGAGGTAACCGGGCGAGTGCCGGGCGAGAACGGTCGGGACATGACCGGTCAACGAGCCGCGTCCGCCGGGGTCATGCGAGAGCCGGCCCTCGAGAGCCCGGGTCAGGCGTGGTCGTCGCCCGAGCCGAACATGATCTCGTCCCAGCTCGGGACGGAGGCACGACCACGGGTCTTCTTCACCGGCTTGCGGGCAGGGGGCTCGTCGCGGCGAGGGTCGTCCTGGTCGTCGCCCTCCGCGGTTTCGGTCGCCTGGTCCGTCGCCTGGTCGGTTGCCTGGTCGGCGCCGGCCTCCGCCCCGGTCGCGGGGACGGCGTCGAGGTAGGCCTCGACCGGCGCCTCGGCGCCCAGCGACGCCGTCTCCTCGGCCCGGTCTCGGGCGACCTCGGGCTCCGGGTCGTCGCTGACCAGCTCGATCGCGTCGTCACCGAGCGGCAGCTCGTCGGCGGGTACGGCGGACAGCCGCCGCCGGCGGGCGTCGGCCAGGTCGTCGGGGGCCGAGGTCTCGGACTCCGCGGGCGACTCGGTGATCTCGCCGAGCAGCCAGTGCGCGTCGTCGTCGTCGGCGACGACGTAGTTCCCGGGGGCGTCGAAGGAGAAGTGGGCGGCACCGACGCGGCCGGTCGTGGCGTAGGACCCGGTCAGCGTCCAGCGGCCGTCCTCGCGGCGCCAGGCGTCCCAGGAGACCGTCTCGGGGTCGACGTTGCGGGATCGCAGGTGGCTGCCGACCGCGTCGCCGAGGGTCCGGGCCGACGACGTCGCGCCGCCCTCGACCGGGCGGCGGCGGACCGACGCCCGCTGGGCGCGCTGCGCCACGTGGGCCCGCTCGGCCAGCACGGGGGCGGCGTACGGCATCACCTTGTCGACCGACGTGCCGGCGACCTGGGCGACGGACTCGGGGGTCTCCCCGGACCGGATCCGCGCCTGGATGTCACGTGGGCGGAGGGTGGATTCCATCTGTCTCTCCAACTGGCCTGACCGTGCCTGGTCCCCGCCCTGGCCCGGCGCCTGGCCGGTCACGGCGTCCCGGAGCCGGTCGTCGACGTCGACGGTGAACTCCACCCCCGCGTCACTCACGAGCAGCAGCTTTCGGCCGTCGTCGCCCACCCCGATGAACCTGAGGTGCACCATGGCCGATGTCGCTCCCGCGTCGCTCCTGCCCGTTCCTGCTCCAGTGCGGCCGAGCCTACGCCAGCGGGCGCGCCGCACCCGGTTGGCCGCACGGCGCGCCACGCCCGGTTCGCGGCGCGCGGGTGGTCACGCGCCGAGGACTCGTCGTAGGTAGGCGTTGGCGAACAGTCGGTCGGGGTCGAGCCGGTCACGCAGGGCCAGGAACTCCTCGAACCGCGGGTACGCCGGCGCCAGGTCGGACGCGGTGCGGGTGTGCAGCTTGCCCCAGTGCGGCCGACCGTCGTGAGCGCGCATGATCGTCTCCATCGCCTCGAGGTACGACGTGTGGGTGCGCCAGTCGGACCGGTGATGGGTGTGGAAGGCGAGGTAGAAGGAGTCGCGGTCGTACGCCGTCGACAGAGCCACGTCGTCGGCGGGAGCCACCCTGATCTCGACCGGGAAGCTGATCCGCCAGTCGGAGTCGTCGACCACCCGACGCGCCTCGCGCAGGGCGTCGAGCCCCGCCTCGCGTGGCACGGCGTACTCCATCTCGCGGAAGACGACCCGTCGCGGTGAGGTGAACACCCGGTGGGCGACGTCGCTGTACGTGCGGGCCGACAAGGCCCTGGCGGAGAGCTGGTTCATCCGCGGGATCACCCGCGGCATCCGGTTGGCGGCCGCGGTCAGGATGCCGAAGACCGTGTTGGACAGCAGCTCGTCGTCGACCCAGCCGCGTAGTGCCCCGACGGGCTCGGCCTCGGTGAGGTCGGCGTCGAGCCGGGTGTTGCGCTTGGTCAGCATCCGGTCGGTGTGGGGGAACCAGTACATGTCGCAGTGGTGGCTCTCGCCGACCATCGCGTCGAACGATCCGAGCGCCTCGTCCCACGTCATCGGCTGCTCGTGAGCCTCGAGCAGGAAGAGCGGCTCGACCGCGAAGGTCACCGTCGTCAGGATGCCCAGGGCGCCCAGACCCACCCGACCGAGCATGAAGAGGTCGGCGTTCTGCGACGCCGATGCGGCGACCAGCTCGCCGGTGCCGGTGACCAGCTCGAAACCGGCGAGCTGGGCCGCGAGCCCGGCCGCGATGCCTCCCGTGCCGTGGGTGCCGGTCGAGACCGCCCCGGCCAGGGTCTGCTCGGCGATGTCGCCCATGTTGTGCAGGGAGAGCCCGAGCCGCTCGAGCCCGGCATTGAGGTCCTTGAGCTGGGTGCCGGCGTACGCCGTCACGGTCATCGCGTCGCGGTCGACCGACACGATGCCGGAGAGCCGGTCGGGCCGGAGCATCACATCGTCCGGCGAGGCGATGCCGGTGAACGAGTGTCCGGTGCCGACCATCTTCACCGTCGTCCGTGCCTCCCGAGACGCCACGACCGCGGACACGACGTCGTCGGGCGTGGCAGGGGAGCGCACCTCACGGGGCTCCGCGGACTCGAGCTCCGACCAGTTCCGCCACTGCACGGGCAGAGCCTAGGGCGAAGGTCCTGCACGGTCGCGGGCGGCGAACGCCGCCACGGCCGCGACCAGGCCGGCGACGAGGGACACCAGGTAGGCGCGCGAGGCCCCGTGGCTGTCGATGACCCGGCCGGCCAGGGCCGCGCCCGGAGCCAGCCCGACGACCAGGGCGGTCTCGACGATCGCCATCCCCTCGGTCAGTCGCGACCGCGGGACCGCCTGCTCGACGATCGAGAGGCCGGCCACGATCGTCGGGGCGATGGCGAAGCCGGCCACGAACAGCCAGCCACCCATCACCCTCAGGGAGTCGATCACGCTCAGCGGCAGCATCGTGACGGCCATCCCGACCGCGCCCCAGCGCAACCGGCGTGCCGGTCCGACCCGCCACTGCACGAGGCCCGTGACGATCCCCGCGATCAGGCTGCCGGCCGCCCACAGCGCCAGCAGGAGGCCGGCGTACCCCCGGTCGTCGTGCTCGGACGCGAACGCCACCGTGGCGACCTCGGCGGCTCCGAAGAGCGCGCCCAGCGCGGTGCCGACGACGCAGACAGGGAGCATCACCCGCGTCGGGATCGGCGCAGGGCGCACGCCACGGGCACGGGCCGTCGGTGGGGGCGACGTCGAGTGCTGGGTGGCGAAGAGGAGCGTGCCCCCGGTGCCGGCCACGATCGCCGCGGCGAGGCCCGCCACGGGATGCCAGCCCGTGGCCAGGAGGGTGACGAGGATCGGCCCGGACATGAAGACGACCTCGTCGACCGCAGACTCCAGGGCGTACGCCGTGTCGATCTCGGCTCGTCGGTCGAGCACGTGCGACCACCGGGTGCGCACGCAGGAGCCGACCTGGGGGTACGCGCCACCGGCCAGGGTCACGGACGTGAACGCGACCCAGTCGGGCCCGCCGGACTGGACCACCACGACGAAGACGGCCAGGCCGGCGCCGAACCCCGCCGCGGCCACCGTCAGCACCGGAGCCTGCCCGAGGCGGTCGACGAGACGCGCCTGCGGGATGGCCAGGAGAGCAGCGGCGAGAAGGTACACCGCGGACATCGCTCCGGCGAGCCCGTAGGACCGGCCGGTCCCGGTGACCAGGAGGACGATGCCGATGGTGACCATCGCGTTGGGGAGCCGCGCGACGAGAGCGGAGCCGCTGAACCGGAGCGCGCCGGGCACGGCGAGGATGCGGTGGTATCGGTCGAACACCGCGACCTACCCGACCGTGAGCCCGTCGGTCTCGCCCCGGTCTCCGGCAGGCGGCGCGCCGAACGACGTCGACAGGGCCAGGGCCACCAGTGCCGCCATGACCCCACCGCCGAGCGCCACGTAGTACGACGGTGAGGCGCCGTGACGGTCGATCACCAGGCCCGCGAGCGCGGCGCCGGGGGCGAGCCCCGCGGCAAGTCCGGTGTGACTGATCGCGATGCCCTCGGTCAGTCGTGCCGGCGGGACGCCGTGCTCGATCGCCGAGAAGAGGGCGATCAGGGTCGGGGCGATGGCGAACCCGGCAACGAACAGGGCCATGGCCATGGCCGTCATCGAGCCGACGAACGGCATCGGGATCATCACCAGGGCGAGCAGACCGGTGCCGATGCGCACACGGGAGATCGAGGAGTGCTGCCACGTGATGGTGCCGGTGACCAGGCCCGCCACCATGCTGCCCGCCGACCAGCAGGCGAGCAGCGCGCCGGCGTACGGCTTGGCGTGCTGCTCCGAGGAGAAGGCGACCGTGCTCACCTCGGCGGCCGCGAACATCGAGCCGAGCGCGAACGAGACCCCGGCGAGTGTCACCACCGGCGTCCACGGCATCTCGGGCCGGGTGCCCGCGTCGCGCCGACCGAGGTGGGGCACCGGCTGGGTGCGGCGCTGCGCGGCCAGCAGCAGGGTCCCCGGGACACCGGTGACCAGCGCGAGCCCGAGCCCGGCCCACGGGTGCCACTGGGTCGCGAGCACGGTGGCCAGGGTCGGGCCGATCACGAAGATCACCTCGTCGATCACCGACTCCAGGGCGTACGCCGTCTGCACGTCGTTGTCCCGGCCGGCCAGCACGTGCGACCAGCGCGCCCGCACCACCGACCCGATCGGGGGGTACGCCGCGCCGGCCAGGAACGCCGAGGCGAACGCCGTCGCGTCGGGCCATCCGGCCTCGACCGCGGTGACCAGGCCGACCACCCCGACGGCGTACGCCGCGATCACCACCGGCAGCACGAATGCCTGTCCCAGCCGGTCCAGGAGCCGGCCCTGCACGACCGACGAGAGCCCGTTGGCGATCGTGAACGACGCCGACAGCGCGCCGGCGAGACCGTAGGACCGACCGAGGCCGGTCACGAGCAGCACGATGCCGAGCGTGGAGACCGAGATGGGCAGCCGGGCGACGAGCGCGGTGAGGCTGAAACGCCACGCACCGGAGCGCGCGAGCACGGTGCGGTAGCGGGTGAACATGCTGCTCGGAGCGTAGGGCACGATGACGACATGGCTCCGTCCCCGTCCGGCACGGCCGCGCCGTACGACGCGCTGCTGCTGGTGTCCTTCGGCGGTCCGGAGGGTCCCGAGGACGTCGTGCCCTTCCTGGAGAACGTGACCCGGGGCCGGGGGATCCCGCGTGAGCGCCTGGAGGAGGTGGGGGAGCACTACGTCCGGTTCGGCGGGAAGAGCCCGATCAACGACCTCAACCGGGCCCTGCTCCACGCCATCCGGACCGACCTCGTGGCGCACGACATCGACCTCCCGGTGTACTGGGGCAACCGCAACTGGCATCCCTACCTGGCCGACGCCGTCGCCCGGATGAGGGACGACGGCGTCACGCGGACCGCCTGCTTCGTGACGAGCGCCTACTCGGCGTACTCCTCCTGCCGGCAGTACCGCGAGGACCTGGCCGCGGCCGTGGCCGACGTCGGGGAAGGGGCACCGCGGCTGGACCGGCTGCGCTCCTACTACAACCACCCCGGGTTCCTCGCCCCGGTCGTGGACGCCGTGGTCGACGCCGTCGCCGACCGGCCCGCGGCCCGGCTGGTCTTCGTCACCCACTCGATCCCCACGTCGATGAACGACGGCAGCGGACCGCGAGGCGGCGCCTATCTCGCGCAGCACCTCGACGCCGCGGCGTACGTCGCCCACCGCGTCTCGACCGTCACCGGGCGGAACCACCCGCACGACCTGGTGTTCTGCTCGCGGAGCGGGCCGCCGCAGGTGCCGTGGCTGGAGCCGGACGTGAACGACCACCTCGAGAAGCTGGTCGGTGACGGCGTCGCGTCGGTGGTGCTCGTCCCCATTGGGTTCGTCTCCGACCACATGGAGGTCGTCTACGACCTCGACACCGAGGCCCTGGCCACCGCCGACCGGCTCGGGCTGGACGCCGTCCGCGTGCCGACGTCCGGGACCGATGCTCGCTTCGTGTCGATGGTGCGCGACCTGGTGCTCGAGCGGGCGGCGGCCGAGCGCGGCGAGCCGGTCGACCGATCGTCCGTCGGCGGCGGTCCGGCGTGCTGGGACCTGTGCGCCGCCGGCTGCTGCCCCAACCCGCGAGGCGACAAGCCGGCGCTGGGTGGGGCCAGATGAGGCACGACCGGCTCGCGCTGCGCGACCTGGCGTTGGCGACGGCCCGCGAGGCCGGCGAGCTCGCGCTCCGGCTCCGGCGCGAGGGCGTTCGGGTGGCGGGGGCGAAGAGCAGCGCGACCGACATCGTGACCGAGGCCGACCACGCGGCCGAGGCACTGGTCAAGGAGCGCCTGCTCGACGCCCGTCCCGACGACGGGCTCGTCGGCGAGGAGGGTGACGACCTGCGGGGCACGTCGGGCGTCGTGTGGATTGTCGACCCGATCGACGGCACCGTGAACTACCTCTACGGCCTGCCGCACTTCGCCGTCAGCATCGCCGCGGAGGTCGACGGCGAGGTGGTGGCCGGCGCGGTGGTCGCCCCGGCTCTGGGGGACGAGTACGTCGCCACTCTCGGCGGCGGCGCGACCCGCAACGGGGGGCCGGTGCGGCCCCGGCCCGCCGTACCCCTCGGTCAGCGGTTGCTCGGCACCGGGTTCAGCTACGAGATCCCCGCCCGCACCCGGCAGGCCGGCTACATCGCGCACCTCCTGCCCCGGGTGCGCGACCTCCGCCGGATCGGCTGCTGCTCGCTCGACCTCTGCATGGTCGCCTCCGGTCTGCTCGACGCCTACGTCGAGGAAGGGGCGCACATCTGGGACCACGCCGCGGCCGGACTGGTGGTCCTTGAAGCGGGTGGCATCCTCGAGGTCACCCGCTCGCCGGGTGACAAACGGCTCCTGATCTGCGCGCCCGGAGACGGCTTCGCGGAGTTCCGGGAAGCGGTCGTCGAGGCCGGTTTCGTGGGTGGCGAAGGGCCGCACGCGACGCCCTGATCGGGGGAATAGCGGGCGGTCACGTTCTGTTCATGAGACACGGCGCGAGCTGAAGGTGCGGTCCGGGCAGTCTTCGGGCACAATCGGCGCGCCGACGAGCGGCGCCGGGGTACCGGCGGCGGAGGATGGGGAGAGAGAAAGCACACGCATGGCCACCGATTACGACGCACCTCGCAAGAACGAGGAAGACCAGTCCGAAGAGAGCATCGAAGAGCTCAAGGCGCGTCGGCACGACAAGAACTCCGGCAAGGTCGACGAGGACGAGGCCGAGGCGGCCGAGTCGTTCGAGCTGCCGGGGGCCGACCTCTCGCACGAGGAGCTGGCGGTCGAGGTGATGCCCCGCCAGGAGGACGAGTTCACCTGCATGAGCTGCTTCCTGGTCCACCACCGCAGCCAGCTCGCCGACGAGAAGCGGCTGATCTGCCGCGACTGCGCTGCCTAGGAGCGACCGACACCGGATGAGGGTCCGGTACGACGTGAATAAAGCCCGCCCGGCTCGCCCGGGCGGGCTTCGTCAGTCCTTCTGGAGCTGGGGCGGGAGGTGGCCGGCCGAGCGGCGGTAGTAGTTCGCGGCCCGGCGCTGGGCCAGCATCCGGGCGAGGGCGACGAACGTGCCGCTGACCACGGCCCAGGCGATCGCCTCGCCCATCTGGACGTCCGGGTCCGCCGGGTTCTCCGGGGGGTGCTTGCCCGTCGCGGCGCGCCAGCCCGTGTCCAGGGCCTTCTTGGCCACCGCCGCCGCACCGAGCGCGGAGATCAGGGAGAAGACGGTCCAGAGCTTGCTGCCGCCTGAGTCAGCCATGGCGGCAGGCTATCGCGGGGTCCCCGACCCTGAGATCACCCGGATGGCTGCCGCCAGGTGCTCGGGGTCGCGCGTGCTGACCAGCCAGTACGGCGTGGGGTCGCGCTCGTCGCGGACGGTGACGCGGACGCTGCGCTTGAGGTAGGGCCGGAGCAACAGGTACGCGCGGACGTCGGCGTCGGGGCCTGCCACTCGCCGGGTCTCGGCCGGGTCGAGCGGGGCGACCTCGCCGAGGAACTCACCCGCGATCCTGGCCCGGCCGGCTCGCAGCCAGCCGTCTGCCACCTCGACCCGCGGGGCGCCGTACCCGAGGAAGACGCCGACCATCACCAGGAGCAGCGCGGCCGTCGCCGGCCAGGCCACGACGGCTGGGGTCGAGACCACGAACGCCAGCCAGAACGTCGCGACCAGCATCGTGCCCTGGACCCACCAGCGCAGTGGGACGCTGAGGCGCTCGGCGTGGGTCGCGGTGTCGTCCGGCACAGCGCACAGCCAACCACGTGGGCCGGACTGGGTAGGGTCCGGCCGTGACCGAGTCAGGCCTGCCCGTCGCCATCCGGCGGATCGACGCCGGCCTGCCGCTCCCGACGTACGCCCATCCCGGCGACGCCGGCGCCGACCTGATGACGTCCGTCGACGTGACCCTCGCCCCCGGCGAGCGGGCCCTGGTGCCGACCGGGATCTCCATCGCCCTCCCCGAGGGGTACGTCGCGCTGGTCCACCCCCGCTCGGGCCTGGCGGCCCGGCACGGACTGTCGATCGTGAACACCCCCGGAACGATCGACGCCGGGTACCGCGGCGAGATCAAGGTGCTGCTCGTCAACCACGACCCGACCGAGCCCGTCGAGCTCCGGCGCGGTGACCGGATCGCCCAGCTGGTGTTCCAGCGGTTCGAGCACGCGGTGTTCACCGAGGTCGACGCCCTGCCGGAGTCGGTCAGGGGGATCGGGGGATACGGTTCAACAGGTGGCTCCGCCGGACTCTCCGTCCGCCCGGACGCCCCCGCCGACGACCGTTCGTGACGCACCACTGGGAGTTCCGCTGATGTTCCGCCGCAGGGCCGGCTCGGAGCCGGACGGGCACGCGCCCGACGAGGTCGGCGAGGACCAGACCGCCGACGTCGCGACCGGGCCCTGGGACTCGGAGTCCCCGCCCGACGACGGTCTGGACCGGGTCGACCTCGGCTCGCTACGGGTCGCTCCGCGCGAGGGCACCGACCTGCGGCTCCAGGTCGACGAGAACACCGGCGAGGTCCAGTCGGTGATGCTCGCGGCCGAGGAGGGCGCGCTCGAGCTGCGCGCGTTCGCGGCTCCGCGGGGCGGCGACCTCTGGACCGAGGTCCGGCCGCAGATCGCCGCGGACATCTCCCGGCACGGTGGCACGGCCACCGAACGGCAGGGTCGCTGGGGCACCGAGCTGGCCTGCCAGATGCAGGTGGTGCTCCCCGACGGCAGCCAGGCGATGCAGCCCTCGCGGATCATCGGCGTCAACGGCGCCCGGTGGCTGTTGCGGGCGACGTTGCTCGGTCGGCCCGCCGTCGAGCCCGACGATGCACAGGAATGGGAGGACGCGCTGGCAGCCGTGATCGTGCATCGCGGCTCACATGCGATGCCGGTGGGCGACGCGCTGCCGCTGACGCTCCCCGACGACGCTCGGCGCATCGACTGATCGCCTGCGCCTCACCGGGCGCCCACGCGCTGGACTCCCGAACCAGACCGCCCGAGCCGGACTGCCCGAACCAGACCGCCCGACCTAGACTGGGAGCGTGGGTGAGAAGAGCAAGCTGCGGCGGACGATCAGCTCCTGGGCCGATGCCGACAGCCAGCACGCCCGTGAGCTGCGCGCGACGACGAAGGCCGGGAGCTGCGACCTCATCTCCGAGTGCTCCGACCGCAGCCCGGTGCGGCTTCGGGGGACCCTCAAGACGGTGACGCTTCGGCCGCGGGGCGGCGTACCGGCACTCGAGGCGGAGCTGTTCGACGGGTCCGACTCGCTGATGCTGGTGTGGCTCGGACGCCGTGAGATCGCGGCGATCTCCCCCGGCCGCTCGGTCGAGGTGCGCGGCCGGATCGGCCGGCACGGCGGAGACCGGGTCATCTACAACCCGCGGTACACGCTGCTGCCCTGATTCGGACCCGTCGGCCCCCGCTTGTCCTGGCCGCTTATCCTGGCCGCCCGAGCGGCGCCCGCCGCCACCCGACGTACGGACGAGCCATGACCGGAAGCCCCCCGACGACCGACACCGTCGAGGCCCTGGTCCGGCATCAGCTCAGCCTGGCCCTCGGCGGCCGTCGAGGGATGGTGGAGACCGCGGTGCCGACCCTCACCTTCACCGTGGTGTGGCTGACGACCCGGCACCTCTGGCTGGCCCTGGGGGCCAGCGTCGCCGTGGCCGTGGTCGAGCTGGCCGCCCGGCTGGTACAGCGGCAGACCGTCAAGTTCTGCGTCAACGCGCTCGTCGGGATCGGGATCGGCTGGCTGTTCGTCCACCTCGCCGCGAGCCGAGGCGGGAGCGCCGACGACCAGGCGCTGGCGTACTTCGTCCCCGGGCTGCTCTACAACATCGGGTACGCCGTGGTGATGGGCCTGACCTGCCTCACCGGCTGGCCGCTGGTCGGCTTCATGATCGGCAGCGTGACCGGTGACCCGACCGCCTGGCACGCCGACCGGCAGATCGTGCGGCTGTGCACACGCCTGACCTGGCTGCTGGTGCTGCCCTGCGCGGTGCGGGCCCTGGTGCAGGGGCCGGTGTGGCTGGCGGGCCACTCCGGGAACCTCTCGGCGGACACCGCCGTGGCGGCGCTCGGCGTGCTCAAGATCGCGATGGGCTGGCCGCTGCAGCTGGCCGCACTCGGCGCGATGTCATGGTTGCTCGGCCGCAACCACACACCGTTGCAGCACGGGGCGGGAGACCCGGTCAGCCCTGCCCGTGGCCAGGGTTGAGCAGCGACTGCAGCTCGTCCTCCACGTCGGCCGACGCCACGAACAGCAGCTCGTCGCCGGCTTCGATCGGCTGCTCGGCGTCGGGTGGGTAGACCTGGTCGTCGCGCAGGATCGTCACCAGCGCGACGTTCTCCGGGAACGGGATCAGTCCCGACGGCTTCCCGACGTACGGCGAGTCGTCGGGCAGCGTGAGCTCGACCAGGTTGGCGTTGCTCTGCCGGAACGTGAACAGCCGCACGAGGTCACCGACGGTGACGGCCTCCTCGACGAGGGCCGACATGATCCGGGGGGTCGAGACGTTGACGTCGACGCCCCAGGCCTCGTTGAACAGCCACTCGTTGTTGGGGTGGTTGACCCGACCCACCGTGCGCGGCACGGCGAACTCCGTCTTCGCCAGCAGCGACGTCACCAGGTTGACCTTGTCGTCGCCGGTCGCGGCGATGACGACGTCGCACTCGTCGAGGTGGGCCTCCTCGAGCGAGGAGAGCTCGCACGAGTCGGCCAGCAGCCACTCGGCATCGGGCACCCGTTCGGGCTTGATCGCGCGCGTCTCCTTGTCGATCAGCAGGACCTGGTGGCCGTTGGTGATCAGCTCACGGGCGATGGAACGGCCGACGGCACCGGCTCCGGCGATGGCGACTCTCATGTCTCAGTCCTCCGGACCTTCGTCGATGACGTGGTAGGCGCCGGCGGCGTTCTCCTCGCGCATCACCAGGTGGAGCAGGTCGCCCTCCTGGATCACGCTGTCGATGGTCGGCAGCATCCCCTCGCCGAGGCGGTCGATCCAGGCGATCCGGGACTTCGAGGCGGCCTGGAAGTCGACCGTACGCCGGCCCACCCACGAGACCGGCGCCGGCACCTGGTCGACCCGGATGGTCCCGGACGGGTCGCGGAAGTCGGGCTCGGCGCCGACCGGCAACAGCCGGCGCAGCACCTGGTCGGCGGTCCACTTGACCGTGGCGACGGTGGTGATGCCCAGGCGCTGGTAGACCTCGGCGCGGCCGGGGTCGTAGATGCGGGCGACCACGTGGTCGATCCCGAAGGTCTCGCGGGCCACCCGGGCCGCGATGATGTTGGAGTTGTCACCGCTCGAGACGGCCGCGAAGGCGTCGGCACGCCGGATGCCGGCCTTCTCCAGGACCTCCTGGTCGAAGCCGTAGCCGGTGATCTTGTCGCCGTTGAACCCGGGTCCGAGACGCCGGAAGCTGTCCGGCTCGCTGTCGATGATCGAGACGGTGTGGTTGCGCTCCTCGAGGTCGCGCGCCAGGGTCGATCCGACCCGGCCACATCCCATGATCACGACGTGCACGGGAGAAACCGTATCCTGTCCCCTCGTGGGTGTCGGCGACGTCTCCAAGCGGATTCTGCTCGGCCGGAAGCTGCGGAGCTCCCAGCTCGGCGAGACGCTTCTGCCGAAGCGGATCGCGCTTCCGGTGTTCGCCAGCGACGCGCTGTCGTCGGTGGCCTACGCGCCGGACGAGGTCTTCCTCACCCTGTCGCTGGCCGGGGCGTCGGCGTACGCCTTCTCCTGGAAGATCGGCATCGCGGTCGCCGTGGTGATGCTGACCGTGGTGGCGTCGTACCGCCAGAACGTGCACGCCTATCCCAGCGGCGGCGGCGACTACGAGGTCGCGACGGTGAACCTCGGCCGGACGGCGGGAGTGACGGTCGCCTCGGCGCTGCTGGTCGACTACGTCCTGACCGTGGCCGTGTCGGTCTCCTCCGGCGTGCAGAACGCCGGCTCGGCCATCCCTTGGATCTCCCGCCACGAAGTGGTGGTCGCGGTGGTGCTCGTCGTGGTGCTGGCCGCGATGAACCTCCGAGGCGTCCGTGAGTCGGGCGCCTTCTTCGCGATCCCGACGTACGGCTTCATGATCGGCGTGATCGGGATGGCGCTGGTCGGCGCGATCCGGGCATCCGGCGGCAACCTGCCGGACGTCGCGAGCGCGAAGGACACCATCATCCCGGCGTCGGGGTATCCCCAGGCGGGCCATCTGACCGGGCTGGCGCTGGTGTTCCTGCTGGCCCGTGCGTTCTCGTCCGGAAGCGCCGCGCTGACCGGCGTCGAGGCGATCTCGAACGGCGTGCCGGCGTTCCGGAAGCCGAAGAGCCGCAACGCCGCGACCACGCTGCTGCTGCTCGGGCTGATCGCGATCACGATGCTGATGAGCATCATCGTGCTGGCCCGAACGATGGGCCTGAAGTACGTCGACGACATCTCGCGCCTGCGCGACGACAACGGCAACCCGATGCCGCGCGGCTTCGACCAGCCCACGGTGATGGCCCAGCTGTCCAAGGCGGTCTTCGACAACTTCACGCCGGGCTTCTACTTCGTGCTCGCGATGACCGGGATCATCCTGATCCTGGCCGCCAACACGGCCTTCAACGGGTTCCCGGTGCTCGGCTCGATCCTGGCCCGCGACGGCTTCATGCCGCGGGCGCTCGGCTCGCGCGGTGACCGGCTGGCCTACAGCAACGGCATCATCGTCCTGGCCGTCTTCGCCTGCGTCCTGATCGTCGCCTTCGACGCCCAGACCACGCGGTTGATCCAGCTCTACATCGTCGGCGTCTTCGTCTCGTTCAACCTCAGTCAGCTCGGGATGATCCGGCACTGGACGCGACACCTGAAGACCGAGTCGGACCCGTCCGCCCGTCGCCGGATGTACCGGTCGCGGATGATCAACACCTTCGGTCTCTGCCTGACCCTGACCGTTTTTGTGATCATCCTGCTGACGAAGTTCCTCGCCGGTGCCTGGATCAGCATCCTCGCGATGTGCGTCTTCTTCGCCCTGATGAAGGGCATCCGGCGGCACTACGACAACGTCAGCCGCGAGCTCGCGATCGACGAGGAGGACCACTTCCTCCCGACCAAGGTGCACGCGATCGTGCTCGTGTCGAAGCTGCACAAGCCCACGCTGCGAGCCCTTGCCTACGCCAAGGCGACCCGGCCGAACGTGCTCGAGGCGGTCACGGTGGCCTCCGACGACGCCACCACGAAGGCACTCGTGCAGGAGTGGGACGACCGCAACCTCGGCGTACCTCTGAAGGTCCTCTACTCGCCGTACCGCGAGATCGTCCGGCCGATCGTCGATTACGCCTCGCAGATCCGGAAGGCCAACCCGCGCGGGGTGGTCGCCGTCTACATCCCCGAGTACGTCGTCGGCCGGTGGTGGGAGCAGCTGCTCCACAACCAGACCGCGCTGCGGCTCAAGGGACGCCTGCTGTTCACGCCCGGCGTGATGGTGACCTCGGTGCCGTTCCAGCTGCACTCGTCGGAGATCGCCCGGCAGCGGGCCAGGCGCGACCTCGACCGGGTGAAGGCGGGCGACCTGCGCCGCGGCACCGTGCGCAGCGGTGGCCAGACCCCACCGCGCCGCCAAGTACACCGGTGACACCCCCGCGTGACAGGACCGTGAGCCGACAGCCTCGGGAGCGCACTCCTCGCGGACGTTCGCATGTCGGCGACCGGTTCGAGGCCGAGGTCGGGCCCGTCGCGCACGGCGGACACTTCGTGGTGCGGCACGAGGACCGGGTGGTGTTCGTGCGGCACGCACTGCCGGGGGAGCGGGTCCTCGTCGCCGTGACCGAAGGCTCCGCGGGGGATCGCTTCTGGCGCGGCGACTCGGTGGCGGTGGTGCGGGGGTCGCCCGACCGCGTCGAGGCTCCGTGCCCCTATGCCGGCCCGGGGTTGTGCGGCGGGTGCGACTTCCAGCACGTGGCTCCCACGGCGCAGCGGTCGCTGAAGGCTTTCGTGGTCCGCGAGCAGCTGTCGCGGCTCGCCGGGCTCGATCTCGACGTGGTCGTCGAGGAGGTGCCGCCACTGCTGCGCTGGCGCAGCCGGATGCGGTACGTCGCGCTGCCGGGCGGGGCGCGTGGGCTCCACGTCCACCGCTCCGACGAGGTGGTCGCGGTGGACGACTGCCTGATCGACGCCTCGGTCGGTCCGCGTCGCGTCGAGACCGTGGAGACGTCGTCGGGGAGCCGGTCCTTCCAGGTCGACTCCGAGGGCTTCTGGCAGTCGCACGTCGACGCGCCGCGGGTGCTGGTGGAGGCAGTGCTGTCGCTGCTCTCTCCCCGGCCGGGCGAGCGGGTGCTCGACCTGTACGCCGGGGTCGGGTTGTTCTCGGCCTTCCTGGCCGACGCGGTCGGACCCGGAGGCCACGTCGTCGCCGTCGAGGCCTCCCGGGTCGCCTGCCGGGACGCCCGCGTCAACCTCCCGTCGTACGTCACGGTCGAGCAGGGTCCCGTCGACCGCGTGCTGGCCTCGGCGTACGACGCGGAGTTCGACCTCGTGGTCCTCGACCCCCCACGCGAGGGCGCCCGACGCCGCGTGGTCCGGCAGGTCGTGGACCGCGCGCCCCGGGCCGTTGCGTACGTCGCGTGCGACCCAGCCGCGCTGGCCCGCGATCTCGCGACGTTTGCGGGGCTCGGGTACTCCTTGCGGACCCTGCGCGCCTTCGATCTGTTCCCGATGACGCACCACGTCGAATGCGTCGCGCTGCTCACAAAAACCGACTCTGACCTGCACTGATGCGGTTCGACGCTCGTTGTCGAACCTCGAAAGGGGTGGGCCTTAGGGCTCACTTCGGGCTCGCTTTGAGTGAGCGATCCCGCTGATTTGTGCCCAGAAGCCATGACGCTTTGGGCATGCGTGAGCGTGCAGGCCGCCTGTGGGCGGTCGCCGGAGCGGCCTCTTTCGACGTGTCGGCAGTGATCGCACAAGACGTCGAATCTCGACTGCACGTGTGCGCTGACATTTCGTGAACCATGCCGCTGGCGGTATAGTTCACGAAAGGAGGTGACGGCCGTGGAGATCGAGGTCAAGGAAGCGTCGCGCCGTCTCGGGATCAACGACTCCCGCGTGCGCCAGCTCCTCCGTGCCGGCGATCTGCGTGGTCGCCATGTCGGGAACTCCTGGCTGATCCTTGCCGATGATGTCGCGCGGCTAGAGCGGAGTTCCCGGAGGCCCGGGCGGCCGCTAGCCCCCAAACGTGCCTGGGCCATGATCGATCTGCTGGAGGGAGGGGGAGCCAGATGGCTGTCCGACTCCGCGCGATCCCAAGTCCGGAACCGCCTCGAGAACCTGGATGAGCCAGGCCCGAACGGGTGGATCGCACTGCTGCGCGGCCGTAGTCGTGTTCTAGACGTGGTGGGACACCCGGCAGCGCTGGATCGTCTGCGCCGAGCTGATGGCGTGCGGGTCGCAGGTGCCGTGGAAGGGCGTGGATTTGATCTGGTGGCGCTCGCCGATCCCGTCCCGGAGTGCTACCTCCCCGAAGAAAGGTGGGACCAACTAGCGAGCTCACTGGCCCTTCACGAGTCACTCGAACCCAACGTGCGCATCAGGATTCCCCGGGAGGTCTGGCCGTTCTCAGAACCCGTTGACTCTGTTCCGGATGCCGCGCTCGCGGCCGACCTGCTCGAATCGCCTGAGCCCCGTTCGGTCAGTGCTGGGGCCGAACGCTTGAATCAACTGCTGGAGGAGTGGCAACGGGGGCGACGTCGATGAGCGTCGTGATCACGTTGCCGGGGCAGATCGCGTTAGGAGTTCTCCACGACTGACCGACGGGCGGAGGACGACATTCGCGGCGGTATGACCGCGCCGCTTCGCGGCGGTATGACGCGCTCCTGAGAGCGTGCCGAAGGGTGCGCCAAACCGGTGAAGGTCCGGCTCATCACAGCGTCACTGGTCGATTGTTGACATGTTCGCTTCGTCATGGCGTTCGCCAGCGG
>JAICSK010000153.1 GCA_025936915.1 Nocardioides sp. | reverse complement strand
TTGCAGTCCGTTGCCTCGCCTCTCGGCCAACCCACCGCTGGATGGGCTCGAGACCCGCTCCGAGCGGACGACGAGGCTCGAACTCGCGACCTCAACCTTGGCAAGGTTGCGCTCTACCAACTGAGCTACGTCCGCTTGCGATCACCGACCGGGAGCCCGGCCCGAAGACGCGAAGAGAACCATAGCCGATGCCCAGGGTGCCTCCAATTCGAGCCGACGGCTCGGCGTGGTGGGTAGTTTCGGGGCATGCGAACCTGGGTGAACGGCGACCTCCTGACCGATCCGGACGCTCCCGCCATCGCCGCTCGTGACCACGGAGTGACCGTCGGCGACGGCGTCTTCGAGGTCGTCAAGGTCGTCGACGGACGGCTCTTCGCGCTCGAGCCGCACCTGGATCGGATGACCCGCTCGGCCCGCGGCCTCGGGCTGCCCGAGCCCGACCTGGAGGCGGTGCGCCAGGGCGTCGCGGCCGTGCTGGAGGGTGAGCCGCTGAGCCTCGGCCTGGTGCGGATCACCTGGACCGGCGGCCTCGCGCCGCTCGGGTCGGGTCGCGGCGACGGCCCGCCCTCGCTGGTCGTCGTCGGCACCGCCCGGGACCCGTGGCCGGACACCGCCGCGGTGGCGACGGTCCGGTGGCCGCGCAACGAGCGGGGTGCGCTCGCCGGCCTCAAGACCACGTCGTACGGCGAGAACGTCCGCGCCCTGGCCCACGCCCGCGCCGAGGGCGCGAGTGAGGCGATCTTCGCCAACCTGCAGGGACACCTCTGCGAGGGCACCGGCACCAACGTCTTCTACGTCGTGGACGGCGAGCTGCGCACCCCCACGCTAGCCAGTGGCTGCCTCGCCGGGATCACCCGGAGGCTGATCCTCGAGTGGTACGGCGCCACCGAGCTCGACGAGCCGATCGAGACCGTGATCGGGCGGGCGAGTGAGGCATTCCTCGCCTCGACGACCCGGGACGCCCAGGCCATCCACTGCTGGGACGGCCGCGACCTCGGCGCCCCAGGACCGGTCACGACCGAGGTCCGCAAGGTCTGGCGCGAGCGCGAGGCCGAGCTGCTCGGGTGATCGCCGCGCGATTTTCGAGGGGCCCGGCACCCTGCGCTACAGTCGGGCCTCCGCACGGGCGATTGGCGCAGTGGTAGCGCGCTTCGTTCACACCGAAGAGGTCACTGGTTCGAACCCAGTATCGCCCACCACACGTCAGTCAGCCCTTCGCCAACGGGATGGCCCAGCTCTGCACCTGCGACACCGTCGAGGTGTACGACGCTCCCCGCGAGGTCGCCTTCCAGCCGGTCGGGAGAGTGCCGGCCAGGTGGTAGCCCTTAGGCCAGATGACGGTGACGTGGAGCGTCTCCGGTGACACCAGGTCCTGCGGGTCGACGTCGAGGTAGTAGGTCATCGCCGAGCCCGAGACCTGCGCCGCCTCGGCGGCCTTGTAGGACACGTCCATCGTGCTGGTCTGGCCCGAGTCGAGGAGCATCGTGCCCTCGACGTACTTCCGGTTGCGCACGCCGACGACGTCGGGCAGGTGGACCGTCGGGTGGAACGTCCTGCCGTTGAGCCTGGCCGACTCGAACGTCGCGTGCCGGGGCATGAAGACGCCGATCCGCGTCGACAGGATCTTGGTCTGGTAGCCGATGCCGGGGTCGGGCGGCGGCCCCGTGTACGGCGGGGCGCCGTTGGTGACGGCGACGTGCAGCTGCACCTGGCCCTTGCCGCTCGGCAACAGATGCACCGTCGAGGTCACCTCGCGGTGCTGCCAGTAGTCGACCTTGCTGCCGTTGAGGTTCTGGCTGAAGACGCCGATGTAGTCGTGCTTGGTGGTGCTCAGGTTGCCCGACAGCCCCACCTTGGCGAAGCGGCGCTGCACGTGCGGGTTGCGGAAGTAGGTGATGAAGTGCCGTCCCTTGGCGCTGGCCGCCAGCGACTTCACCTTGTCGGACATGTTCCCGCCCTCGAAGAACTTCTGCCGGAATGCCGGCACGAGCTCCTCGTTGAGCGCGTGGCGCTCGGCGACCGAGTCGAAGTTGCCGTAGCTGCCACCCAGCGTCTGCACGAGGTTGGCGGCCGTGATCTGGCCGAACGACGGCAGGTCGACCGGACCGGTGATCTGGAACAGGCCCGCCAGCCCCTGCAGGTCGATGCCGATCACGCCGGCGTACGTGGTGCCGGGGAACGCCTTGTGGTAGCCGCGCAGCAGCTCCTCGCCCGAGACCGACCACCAGGGTGAGAACGTCGAGGATGTGACGCGAAGCGGCGGCTTGCGGTGGAAGGTGTTGCCGGCGACCGGAGTCCAGCTCTGCTGGTCGCCACCGCGGGCGAGGATGTCGTCGACGTTCACGCTCGTGCCGAACGTCGCCTTCCCGTTGGCGAATCGCATCGTCGTGAACGACAGGGCGGCCCCGCCGGAGTAGCGCAGCTCGGCCGGGTTGAGCATCGCGAGCAAGTAGGTCCGCGGACCCTTCGCCCCGACCAGCGTCGGCAGCGACCTGATGATCGGCTCGTTGGCCGAGTAGGTCGCCTGCAAGGGGGCGAGGTAGTTCAGGGCCGTGTTCTTGGCGCGCGTGGCCGAGTCGCCGACGACGGGCGCATTGCCGGTCACCTGGTCGAGGTCGCTGACCGCCTGGTCGATGTGCTGGCCGATGGCTGTGGTCCGGTCGACGACCGACTGCAAGAGGGTGAGATCGATCCGCTGGCCGTGCACGAGCTGGGCCGAGTGGCCCGAGACGATCGGGTAGATCTTGAGCCCCAGCTCGGCGACCGAGGTCGTCTCGTCCAGCGCGTCCACGAGGTGTCGCTCGTCGCTGACGGCGCCGCTCGCCACGGGGATCTTCGACCACACGTCGGCGGACAGGCCGTTGGAGTCGCTCTGGGCGCTGTCGACGTGGGTCCGCGCCCGGGCCACCAAGTCGCGAGCCAAGGCGATCTGGTGGTGGGAGAGTGCGTCCTTCGCGGACGTCAGGTCGCGCTGGGCGGCCTCGGCCTCGTGCTTGGCCGACAGCAGGCTCCGGGCCATCAGGGCCAGGACGACGACTCCAGCGACGACGACCAGCCCGGCGAGGAGGGCGATCAGCCGTCGCCGACGGCGCCGGCTGCGACGTACCCGCACCTTCACCCGGACCATGCCGGGGTGCCGGTCGGCATCGTCGTCGGACGACGCGGCCGGGGCGGGTTCCTCGATGGTCACGGCACGAGTAAACAGGGTGTCGCCTGATCGGACGGGGTAATGCGGGCGAAGTCGCCGACGTGCCCTCGATACGATCGACCGGTCCCATCGCCCCGTTCCAGAGGAGCTGTCGTGTCCGACCTCTCGATCGTCGTCACCCACGCCGGAGCGCGTGAGGAGCGGACGGTCACGACGGGCACCCGGGCCTGGGAGCTGTACGCCGACGACGCCGACGTGATCGCGGCGCGCGTGAACGGTGTTCTCTGCGACCTGGCCCACGAGCTCCGGGACGGCGACGAGGTCGAGGGCGTGGCGATCGACAGCAAGCACGGCCGCGACATCCTGCGCCATTCCACTGCGCACGTGATGGCGCAGGCTGTGCAGCAGCTGTGGCCCGACGCCCGGCTCGGCATCGGCCCTCCCATCGAGAACGGCTTCTACTACGACTTCGACGTCGAGACCCCGTTCCACCCCGACGATCTGGACAAGATCGAGACCGCGATGCGCAAGATCATCAAGGAGGGCCAGCGGTTCTCCCGGCGCCCGGTCGCGGACGCGGAGGCCCTCGCGGAGCTGAAGGACGAGCCCTACAAGCTCGAGCTGATCGGGCTCAAGGGCTCCGGCCACGGAGAGGACGCGGCCGAGGGTGCGAACGTCGAGGTGGGCGGCTCGGCTGACGGAGAGCTGACGATCTACGACAACCTCCGGCGCGACGGCAACCTGGCCTGGAAGGACCTCTGCCGTGGCCCGCACCTGCCGACCACCAAGCGCATCCCGGCGTTCAAGCTGATGCGTACGGCGGCGGCGTACTGGCGCGGCGACGAGAAGAACAAGCAGCTCCAGCGCATCTACGGCACCGCGTGGGAGAGCAAGGACGCCTTGGCGGCGTACCTCGCCCAGATCGCGGAGGCCGAGAAGCGCGACCATCGCAAGCTCGGCCGTGAGCTCGACCTCTACTCCTTCCCCGAGGAGCTCGGCCCCGGCCTGGTCGTCTTCCACCCCAAGGGCGGCGTGATCCGGCGGGTGATGGAGGACTACGTCCGCCGGCGCCACATCGAGGAGGGGTTCTCCTACGTCAGCACGCCGCACATCTCCAAGGACGGGCTGTTCCACACCTCCGGTCACCTGCCGTACTACGCCGACACGATGTACCCGCCGATGGAGCTCGAGGGCGCGCGCTACCAGCTCAAGGCGATGAGCTGCCCGATGCACAACCTGATCTACCAGTCGCGCGGCCGTTCCTACCGGGAGCTGCCGTTGCGACTCTTCGAGTTCGGCGGCGTCTACCGCTACGAGAAGTCCGGGGTCGTCGGCGGGCTCACCCGCGTGCGTGGCCTGACCCAGGACGACTCCCACTCCTACGTCACGCCCGAACAGGCGGCCGACGAGATCAAGCATTTGCTGAACTTCTGCCTCGGCCTGTTCCGCGACTTCGGGCTCGAGGACTTCTACCTCGAGCTGTCCACCCGCGGAGACACCCCGAAGGACAAGTTCCAGGGCTCCGAGGAGGACTGGGCGACCGCCGAGGCGATCCTGCAGCAGGCCGCCGACGAGTCGGGACTCGAGCTCGTGCCGGATCCGGGCGGTGCGGTGTTCTACGGGCCGAAGATCTCGATCCAGGCCAAGGACGCGATCGGCCGCACCTGGCAGCTGTCGACGGTGCAGTACGACTTCGGCCAGCCCGCCGGCTTCGGCCTCGAGTACGTCGCCGCCGACGGCTCCCACCAGCAGCCGGTGATGATCCACTCCGCCAAGTTCGGGTCCATCGAGCGGTTCATCGGCGTCCTGGTCGAGCACTACGCCGGTGCGTTCCCGCCGTGGCTCTCGCCGGTGCAGGTGCAGGGCATCCCGATCGCGGAGCGGCACGTGGCCTACCTGGAGGACGTCGCCAAGCAGATGAGCGAACGCGGACTCCGGGTGGAGATCGACGACTCCGACGACCGGATGCAGAAGAAGATCCGCAACGCGCAGCTGCAGAAGGTGCCGTTCATGGTGATCGCCGGCGACCAGGACATGGAGGCCCGCGCGGTGTCGTTCCGCTACCGCGACGGCCGCCAGGACAACGGCGTACCCGTTTCGGAGGCGGTCGAGCGGGTTGCGGCGGCGGTCGCGTCGCGCGAGCAGGTCTGAGCCGCCGTGGGTCAGCTCACGCGCTTGGTGAACCGGCGGCACGGGGAGATGAACTCCTCGCCGAGTGCGGTCACGGGGTAGTCGAGGTCGCCCTCGTCGGTCCAGCCCTGCTTGGCGTAGAACGCCTGCGCGCGGTCGTTGCCGCGGACCACCGCCAGCCACGCCACGTCGTGCCCGCCGGCGGCGATCTGCCGCTCGGCCTCGGTCAGGAGCACGGCGGCGACGCCCGAGCCCCGGAACCGGCGGTCGACGTACACCTGCTCCGCCTCGTCGCCGTCGACCATGACGAACCCGGCGACCTCGCCGTCGACGACGGCGACCGTCGTGTCATCGGTCTCGGTGACCCGGTGTGCGACGCGGTCGAGGAACGCCTCCGCCGTACGCCGCTCGGTCAGGCCGTCGGGCACGAGTCCGGGGTGAGCGTCGTGCCAGCCGCGGTGGAACATCGTCGCGATCGCGTCGACGTCATCGGCGGTCGCCGGTCGCAGCACGGGATCGCTCACGCCTCGAGCGTAGGACGCGTGGCGGGGCGGGCGGGGCCGGGGACGGTTCATCACGTTGAGTGGACGAGCCCTACCTTGGCCCGCGGAGTTCACCTGGCCATGTGCGGCTTCGCCTACTCAGCGTGATGAACCGGTCGGCTTCGCCACCGGCATCACCCTCTCTAGGGTGGCCGCATGGACCCCTTGCGTCAGGACGGCATCGGGGAGCCGGACTCACTCGAGCGGCTGTGGACGCCGTATCGGATGGCCTACATCCGGGGCGAGAACAAGCCGACCGACGACACGGCGGGGGAGTGCCCGTTCTGCCGGATCCCACGGGAGGGCGACGACCAGCGGTTTCTGGTGGTGCACCGTGGAGAGACGGCGTACGCGGTGCTGAACCTGTACCCCTACGCGCCCGGTCACCTGATGGTGTGCCCCTACCGGCACGTCGCCGACTACACCGCCACGACGTCGGAGGAGGCCCAGGAGATGGCCGTCATGACCAAGGCGGCCATGCGGACGCTGCGGAAGGTCTCGCACGCCGAGGGGTTCAACGCGGGCATGAACCAGGGCGCGGCAGGTGGCGCCGGGATCGCCGCCCACCTCCACCAGCACGTCGTACCCCGCTGGATCGGCGACCAGAACTTCATGCCCGTCATCGGCCACACCAAAACCCTGCCGCAGCTGCTCCAGGACACGCGGGCGCTCCTCGCCAACGCCTGGGACGACGGGACGGTCAGCTGACCTGGTGGGGGAACTCCTTGCGCCGGTGCTGGAAGTCCAAGATGGCGCTGTTCCTCACGCGCCCGCCCCGGATCTCGATGGCGCGGCTGAGGGTCTCGTCCATCTCCCACGCGTCGGAGCCCTCGAGCACGGGACGCAGGAAGGGGGTCAGCGCCTCGCTGATCTCCCAGGTCGCCGAGTTCCACAGGTACGACGGCGAATGGTCGACGGCGTAGTAGTGAACCCCGTCGCCCACGTCGAACATCGGCTCGTCGAACGACGTGGGGCGGGCCCAGTCGAAGCCCATCCCCTCGTCGCACGAGACGTCGACGACCAGGCTGCCCGGCCGGAAGACGCCGAGGTCCTCGGTGTGCAGGTAGATCAGCGGGTTGTTCGGGTCCTGGAGCGTGCAGTTGACGACGATGTCGCGCTCGGCCAGGAACCGGGCGATCGGGATCCGGCCACGGTCGGTGACCACGTGGCTCGGCCCGTCGGGGTCGGCGTCGATCTGGAGGATCCGAACCGAGTGGATCGGGGACCCGACGGCTGCCACTCCGCGGGTCGTCAGCACCGAGACCTCGTGGATGCCGAGCGCACTGAGCGCCGTGACGGCCCCTCGGGCGGTGGCGCCGAAGCCGATCACCACGGCGGTGAGCCGGCGCCCGTAGTCTCCGGTGGAGCCGACCAGCTGGAGCGCATGGAGGACCGAGCAGTAGCCGGCGAGCTCGTTGTTCTTGTGGAACACATGGAGGCCGACCGTGTCGTCGCGCGTCCAGTGGTTCATCGCCTCGAACGCGATCAGGGTGAGCTCCCGCTCGATCGCTATCTGGGTGAGCTTGCGATCCTGCACGCAGTGCGGCCACCCCCACAGGACCGTGCCCGGGCGGAGCGCCGCCACGTCCTCGAGCTGTGGCTTCAGCAGGAGCACCACGTCGGAACGTTCGAACAGCTCCTCGCGCGAGGCGAAGCCGGCGACGTACGGCGCGAGCTCGGCGTCGGTGCGCCCGAACCACGCGCCGTACCCGTGCTCGAGGGTGACCTGCTCCGCGATGTCCGGGTCGAGGCGCGACAGGAGGTCGGGATGGATCGGGAGTCGGTACTCGTTCTCCTTCGCTGACCGCCCGACCAGTCCCAGCCGGAGGAGGCTCACCTCTTCTTGGTCGGGTGGAGCTGGTCGGAGAGCGACTCCGGGTGCTCCTTGGCGCGCTTCTCGGCGCGCTTCTCCTTGATCGACTTCGTGGACTTCTTGCTCATGTTCTGCCGCGGCGACTTGTCGCTCATGCTGGCCCCATCGTCGGGAGCCTGGATGGCTCCGCTCGATCACCGTACTCCGGTGGCCGGCACGGGGCCGCTAGCCTGCTCCCGCCATGCTCGAACGCTTCCGCCAGTTCTGGACCGACCTCTGGGCCCCCGTGGGCGACCTCCTGCTGCGGATGGGGGTGAGCCCCAACGCGGTGACCGTGGTCGGGACGCTCGGCGTGTGCGCCGGCGCGCTCGTCTGCTTCCCCCAGGGCTGGCTGCTCGTAGGGGTCATCGTGATCACGGCGTTCGTCTTCAGCGACATGATCGACGGCTACATGGCGCGGACGAGTGGCCGGATGTCGCCGTTCGGGGCGTTCCTCGACTCCACCCTCGACCGGATCGGCGACGCGGCGATCTTCGGCGGCCTGGCGCTGTACTACGTCGGGCCGGGCGACAGCGAGTGGCGTGCCGCTCTGGCCATCTACTGCCTGACCATGGGCTCGGTGACGTCGTACGCGCGGGCCCGCGCCGAGTCGCTCGGGATGCAGGCCAAGGTCGGCATCGCCGAGCGCTCCGACCGGTTGGTCTCGATCCTGTTCATGACCGGCCTGGCCGACCTCCTGCGTCACCTGGGGGTCGATGACGGCGTGATGTGGCTGATCCCGATCACGCTCGGCGTGCTCGCCGTGGCGAGCACCGTCACCGTCCTGCAGCGGATCCTCGTCGTACGCCGGCAGGCGCTGGGTCTCACACCCCCCGCCGAGTAGGGGTGAACGGCGGGTCAGCCATACCATGGGGGTATGTCTGAGAGCACCACCCCGAGCGCCACGCCGAGTACGACCTCCACCCCGCAGAGCACCGGCACGACGCGGGTCAAGCGCGGCATGGCCGAGATGCTGAAGGGGGGCGTGATCATGGACGTCGTCACCCCCGAGCAGGCGAAGATCGCCGAGGATGCCGGGGCCGTCGCGGTGATGGCGCTCGAGCGCGTGCCCGCCGACATCCGTGCCCAGGGCGGGGTCTCGCGGATGAGCGACCCCGACATGATCGACGGGATCATCGAGGCCGTGTCGATCCCGGTGATGGCCAAGGCGCGGATCGGGCACTTCGCCGAGGCGCAGGTGCTGCAGTCGCTCGGCGTCGACTACATCGACGAGTCCGAGGTGCTGAGCCCGGCCGACTACGTGAACCACATCGACAAGTGGAAGTTCACCGTTCCCTTCGTCTGTGGCGCAACCAACCTGGGCGAGGCGCTGCGTCGCATCAAC
>JAICSK010000166.1 GCA_025936915.1 Nocardioides sp. | reverse complement strand
GAACCAACTCAGGGCCGACGTTCCTGGCCCGAACCGGCAAGGCCTACTCCCCCGTCGCGGCGAGCTGACCGCAGGCGCCGTCGATCTCCCGGCCCCGGGTGTCGCGCACCGTGGTCGGGATTCCGCGGGCCTCGAGCCGGCGGACGAACTCCCGCTCGTCGGCCGGGTCGGAGGCCGTCCAGCGAGACCCGGGCGTCGGGTTGAGGGGGATCAGGTTGACGTGCACCCAGCCCCAGTCACCTCGCGCGAGGAGTACGTCGGCGAGCAGGTCGGCGCGCCAGGGCTGGTCGTTGATGCCGCGCATCATCGCGTACTCGATCGAGACCCGGCGCTTGGTGACCCGCGCGTAGCCCCAGGCAGCATCCACGGCCTCGGAGACCGAGAAGCGGGTGTTGATCGGCACCAGCTCGTTGCGCAGCTCGTCGTCCGGGGCGTGGAGCGACAGGGCCAGCGTCACCGGGATACCCAGGTTGGCCAGCTGGTTGATCCGCGGCACCAGGCCGACCGTCGACACGGTGACCCCTCGGGCGCTCATCCCCAGACCGGACGGCGCGGGCTCGGTCAGCCGGCGTACGGCGCCCACCACGGCCTTGAAGTTGGCCAGCGGCTCGCCCATCCCCATGAAGACCACGTTGGACACCCGAGCCGGCCCGCCTGGCACCTCTCCCCGACCAAGCGACCGGGCACCCGCGACGACCTGCTCGACGATCTCGGCGGTCGACATGTTGCGCTGCAGCCCGCCCTGGCCGGTGGCACAGAACGGACAGGCCATCCCGCACCCGGCCTGCGACGAGACGCACATCGTGACCCGGTCGGGGTAGCGCATCAGCACCGACTCGACGAGCGCGTTGTCGAACAGCCGCCACAGCGTCTTCCGCGTCGTCCCGCGGTCGGCTTCGAGAGTGCGGATCGGCGTCATCAGCTCCGGCAGGAACGCCGAGACGAGCTCATCGCGCTGGGTCGCCGGCAGGTCGGTCATCTCCGCCGGGTCGTCGACGAGCCGGTCGAAGTAGTGGGTCGACAGCTGCTTGGCCCGATACGCCGGCAGCCCGAGCTCGGCGGCGTACACCAGGCGCTCCTCGAGCGACAGGTCGGCGAGGTGACGGGGCGGCTTCGCGCGCCCGCGGGGCTCGACCATCACCAGCGGCAGCGAGCGGGGGGAGTCGGTCATGACCGGCCGAGTCTCCCACCCGCTCGCACCGCGGCCGAAATCTCAGTAGCCGTACCCACGCCCGGTCGAGCTGCTGGACGACGCTCCCGACGGGGCGCTCGTGACCGGCTGACCGGTCGGGGATGCGGCGTACCACGTCCCGCCGAACTCGTTGAGGCCCTCGCCGTTCACGTCCCCGGGCTTCTGGTCCTGGGAGAACGTGTAGACCGGATGACCGTCGACGGTGGCGATCGCGGTGCCGTCGGGCGTCGTCGTCCGGCCGCTCATGGCCGCGAGCTTGCCGGCGTGCGAAGGCGCGGCCGCGGGCCAGAACTGCAGGCACTGGGTCGAGCACGTCGACTGGTTCATGCCGTCGGCCGAGAGCACGTACAGCGTCATACCCTGACTGTCGACGAGCACCTTGCCGAGCGATGTCTGCGCGATGCTCAGGGCCGAGCCGCTGCCGCCTCTCGAGGCGCCGGTGGGTTGCTGGGCCGTGGTGCTCGAGCTGCCCGATCCGCAGGCGCTCAAGGTCACCAGGGCGGCCGCCGCCACGGCGACCAGACTGGGGATCTTCATATCTCCTCCTCGTGTCATAGAGGAGGTACGACGGATGGGCACCGCCGCGTTCGACCGCTCGGCTGTGAAGGTGCTGAGGATCCTGCCGACCGGCCCGGTCAGCCGTCCATCTGCACCAGGACCCAGATCACCAGTGCCGCAGTGAGGCCGATGACCAACGCGGTGCCGACGGCACCGAGCAGCATGAACCGCGCGAAGCGCCGGGTCCTGCGCGGGATGAGCATGACCAGCGGCACGATCAGGATCGCGATCACGAGCGGGAAGAGTCGCTGCGCCGTCCGGTCGCTGAACACCAGGCTGAGCACCGCGGCGTAGATGCCGGGTACGACGATCACGAAGGCGACACCGGAGAAGAACCCGACCAGTCCGGCGAAGGTCGGATGTGACCGGTGCCACCAGTCCGGCTGGGGTCCCTCGTCGTCCGCGGGCGTCTCGTCCCCGGACCTGTCTTCGTCCGCCGACCCGTCGTCGGTCGAGTCGTGGTCCGGGTCGCCGGTCGAGCCGGAGCGGGGATCCGGAGCAGCGGGGTCGGCGGCTGGATCGGTGGCCGGTGGCCCGCTCTCGGTCATGAGTCCAGCATGTCATCCGCGCCCATGCCGACCCCGCATTGAACGAGTCGGAGGACAGGGCGTCGGTCAGAGGTTCGGCTGGCTCGATCCCAGGGCAGGGTTGCCGCCGGTACTGACCGGGATGCCGTCGACGGCGGCGCCGTACTCCGGCGTGTACTTCGCGTTGTGCCGGAAGGTGTCGATGAACTCCTGAAGCCGCGGGTCGGTCGGCGACTGCACCTGGAGCTGGTAGCCCCAGGAGCTGATCACGATCGGGGCGGGCAGGTCGTTGCTGGCCCACGGCGAGAGGTCCATGTAGCGGTTGGACCGGCCGCCGTCCTGAGGCTCGGCGATCATCGACTGCTTCTCGAACAGGTTCTGCAGGGCGGTGACGTCGCTGCTGGACAGGTCGGGCCGGTAGGTGATCCAGACGACGCCGTGCTCGAGGTTGTGCACCGCCCGCTCGGAGGGAATGGGCTTGGTGTACAGGCCGGCGTTCATCCAGACCGGGTTGTGCGGGCCACCGACGGGCGGGGTGACGGCGTAGGTGACCGGTCCGTTCACGTGGTCGTGGGCGAGGGCGTCGGCCCCCTGCGTGCCCGGGCCCGGGTAGTTGCCGGTGTTGTAGGCGACGACGCCCTTGATGTCGGTCGGGTTCTTCACCGTCGACGGCTTCACCTGGGTCGTGGTGGACCCGGTCGGCGCGGTCGGCACCACCTGCTTGCTGGTGTCGATGGCGACCGAGGCCGACTTCTTGTTGGCGAGCGAGAAGAACACGCCGCCCGCGATCGCCAGCAGGATCACGACGACGACGGCCGCGCCGACGTACATCCGGCGACGCTCGCGCGCCCTCTGCTCGCGCTTCATCTGCTCGACCACGGCCCGCCGCTCGGCAGCGCGCTCTCTCTTGGACTGGTTCACCACAGGCAGGAAGCGTAGGTGGTCGTCCCAAATGTCAGAAAACGAGGTAGTGCAGCAGCAGCCAGATGGGGGCGATCGTGGCGAGCAGCGAGTCGAGGCGGTCCATCAGCCCCCCATGCCCGGGGATCACCCGGCTCATGTCCTTGATCCCGAGATCGCGCTTGATCACCGACTCGCAGAGGTCGCCCAGGGTGGCCATCACGGCTGCGATCAGGCCCAAGCAGACGCCGATCCACCAGTCGGCGTCCAGCACCCAGACGATCATCGCGATCCCGACCGCGACGCAGAACACCGTCGACCCGGCGAAGCCCTCCCAGGACTTCTTGGGCGAGACCACCGGCGCCATCGGGTGCCGGCCGAAGAGCACGCCGGCCACGAAGCCGCCGATGTCGGACGCGGCGGTGACGGCGACGAACGTGAGGATGCCCTTCACGCCGGCGTCGTACCGGTCGAAGTCGGTGGCGCCGCCCTCGCTGAGCATCAGGGCGACGAACGAGCCCAGGAACGGCACGTAGACCAGGGTGAACACCGACGCCGTGGCGTTCTGGACGTAACCGGGTACGCCGCGCCGCAGCAGCCACAGCATCGTCACCAACGCCGTGACCGCGGTCGCGGTCACGAGCGCGGGTGCACCCCAGTAGTAGGCGGCCACGACCATCACGACGCCGCCGGCCATCAGCGGCTGCTCGGGGAGGTCGATCTGCTTGGCCGCGAAGCCGCGGTGGAGCTCCCAGACCGCGACCGTCACGGCGGCGGCGACCACGACCATGAACAGGGTCTTCCAGAGCAGCAGGGTGACCAGGACCAGCGCGATCAGGACGATCGCACTGGCGATCGAGACCGGCACGTCGCGACCGGCGCGCCCACGTCTCTCGGCAGGGTCGTGGGCGGGCGTGTCCTGTGTCATGAGGGAGTCATGGGCGTGGCCGGCTGCGGTGGGGGTCGGGTGCTCAGACCTCCAGCAGCTCGGCCTCCTTGTGCTTGAGGAGCTCGTCGATGGCGTCGGTGTGGGTCTTGGTGAACGAGTCGAGGCGCTTCTCGGCCCCGGTGACGTCGTCCTGGCCGACCTCGCCGTCCTTCTCCATCTTCTCCAGCTGCTGCTTGGCATGCCGCCGGAGGTTGCGGACGGCGACACGCCCCTCCTCGGCCTTGTGCCGCGCGACCTTGATGTACTCCTTGCGCCGCTCCTCGGTCAGCTCCGGGAACGCGCAGCGGATCAGCTTGCCGTCGCTGGTCGGGTTGACGCCGAGGTCGGAGTCGCGGATGGCGCGCTCGACGTTGCCCAGGGCGTTCACGTCGTACGGCGAGACCAGGATCGTGCGCGCGTCCTGGGAGGTGAACGACGCCAGGCTCTGCAGAGGGGTGGGCGTGCCGTAGTAGTCGACCATGATCTTGTTGAACATGGCGGGGTTGGCCCGGCCCGCCCGGATGGCGGAGAACTCCTCGCGCGTCGCCTCGACGGACTTGTCCATCTTGCCGTCGGCCTCGTTGAGGATGTCGTTGATCACGGCTGCTCCCTGCTCCTAGTCGGCGGTGACGAGCGTGCCAATCTTCTCACCCTGCACGATGCGCAGGATGTTGCCCTGTTCCTCGAGGCCGAAGACGATCAGCGGGAGCTTGTTCTCCATGCAGAGGGCGAACGCCGTGGCGTCGGCGATCCGGAGGTTGCTCTGCAGAGCCTCCTGGAAGGTGAGCCGGTCGTACTTGGTCGCGGCCGGGTCGACCTTCGGATCGGCGCTGTAGACGCCGTCGACGCCTTGCTTGGCCATCAGGACGACCTCGCACCTGGTCTCGAGGGCGCGCTGGGCAGCGACGGTGTCGGTCGAGAAGAACGGCATCCCGGCACCGGCGCCGAAGATCACGACCCGACCCTTCTCGAGGTGCCGGATGGCACGACGCGGGATGTAGGGCTCGGCGACCTGGCCCATCGTGATAGCGGTCTGCACCCGGGTCTCGATGCCCTCCTTCTCCAGGAAGTCCTGGAGCGCCAGGCAGTTCATCACCGTGCCCAACATGCCCATGTAGTCGGCGCGCGTGCGGTCCATGCCGCGCTGCTGCATCTGCGCGCCGCGGAAGAAGTTGCCGCCGCCGACCACCACGCACACCTCGACCCGCTCGCGCACCACCTCGGCGATCTCGCCGGCGATCCGGTGGACCACATCGGGGTCGACACCCACCTTGCCGCCGCCGAAGACCTCGCCGGACAGCTTCAGCAGGACACGGTGGTAGGCGGTCACAGGGCTCCTCTGACGTGCGTGGGCGCGGTCACCCGAACCCTACTTGGCCCTGGCCGGATCCACCGAGCTCAGGCGCCGACCTCGAACCGCGCGAACTGCTTGACGGTGGTGCCCGACTCGTCGAGCACGGCCTTGACCGTCTTCTTGTTCTCGGTCACCGACGGCTGCTCCAGGAGGACCACCTCCTTGAAGAACCCGTTGAGCCGGCCCTCGGTGATCTTCGCGATCGCCTGCTCGGGCTTGCCCTCCTCGCGGGAGGTGGCCTCGGCGATCTGGCGCTCGTGCTCGACGACGTCGGCCGGCACCTCGTCGCGGGTGAGGTACTGCGGACGCATGGCCGCGATCTGCTTGGCCGCGCCACGGGCGGCGTCGGCGTCACCGTCGTAGGCCACCAGGACGCCGATGGCCGGCGGGAGGTCGGCGGCGCGCTTGTGCAGGTAGGCGACGACCGGGCCGTCGAAGTGGGCATACCCACCCAGCTCGATCTTCTCGCCGATGGAGATGGCGAGCGCCTGGACGATCTCGTCGACGGTCTCGTCGCCGGCCCGCACGCCCCCGAGCGCCTCGACGTCGGCCGGCCTGGCCTCGGACGCGGCGTCGGCGATCTTCTGGGCGGCGGTGATGAAGTCCTCCCCCTTGGCGACGAAGTCGGTCTCGCACTTCAGCTCGACCAGGACACCTGCCGAGTGGGCGACGAGCCCGGCCGAGGCGGTGCGCTCGGCGCCGCGCTTGGCCGCCTTCGCCGCGCCCTTGGTGCGCAGGATGTCGGTGGCCGCATCGAAGTCACCGTCGGCCTCGTCGAGAGCCTTCTTCGCGTCCATCATCCCGGCGCCGGTCATGTCCCGGAGCTTCTTGACGTCGCTGGCGGAGAAGTTCGCCATCGTGCTACCTGCCTCTCAGGTGGGTCGGGGGTACGACGTGGCGCGCGCGGTCGTGCGGCCCGTCGTACGCAGGGTGAGGCCGTGCTCAGGCCTCGGTCGTCCCGCTGTCGCCGTCGGTCGCGCCTGCCTCGGCGTTCGCGAAGCCCGCGGCCTCCGCGGCCTCGGCCGTGCGGAACCACACCTCGGCGTTGGTCCGGGCGTACCACGGGCTGCTCGGGGCGTGGAACTTCATCGAGTTCTTGTTGCCCTTGACCTCGAAGCCCTCGGGGGCCGCGCCGTCCTCGAGCGGGGCCGCCGAGTCGGGTCCGAACCCGCCGTCGGTGGCCGTCTCGGACGCGGTCTCGGTGGCGGTCGTGGACTCGGACGTCACACTGTCGGCCGAGCCGGTCGAGACCACCTCGACCTCGGCCTCCGCCCCCGTGGGAGACGTCGTCTCCACCTCGGCAGCGACCTCCGGGGCGCCGTCGGACGAGGTGCCCGCTTCCGCGGCCTCGGCACCCTCGCTCGTCGCGCCCGTGGCCTCGGCGGCAGGGGTGGCGGCGGCGTCACCGGTGGCGGTCGCAGCGGCCTGCTCGGCCTCGCCACCCAGCAGCTCACGCTCCCACTCGGCCAGCGGCTCCTCGGCGCCCACCGAAGCCTCGGCGCCGCCCTCGCTCTTCACGCCCGAGCGGGCGATCAGGCCCTCGGCGACGGCGTCGGCGACGACGCGGGTCAGCAGACCCACGGCCCGGATCGCGTCGTCGTTGCCCGGGATCGGGAAGTCGACCAGGTCGGGGTCGCAGTTGGAGTCCAGGATCCCGATGATCGGGATCCGCAGCTTGCGGGCCTCCTCGACGGCCAGGTGCTCCTTGTTGGTGTCGACGATCCAGACGGCGGCCGGCGTACGGGTCATCTCGCGGATGCCGCCGAGCGACTTGTTCAGCTTGTCGCGCTCGCGACGCATCTGCAGCAGCTCCTTCTTGGTGCGGCTGCTGCCGGCGACGTCCTCGAAGTCGATCTCGTCGAGCTCCTTGAGGCGGTTGATCCGCTGGTGCACGGTCGAGAAGTTGGTGAGCATGCCGCCCAGCCAGCGCTGGTTCACGTAGGGCATGCCGACACGCGTCGCCTGCTCGGCGATGGCCTCCTGGGCCTGCTTCTTGGTACCGACGAACATGATCGTGCCGCCGCGGGCGACCGTGTCCTTGACGAAGGCGTAGGAACGGTCGATGTAGGCCAGCGACTGCTGCAGGTCGATGATGTAGATGCCGTTGCGCTCGGTCATGATGAAGCGCTTCATCTTCGGGTTCCAGCGACGGGTCTGGTGACCGAAGTGGACGCCGCTCTCGAGGAGCTGGCGCATGGTGACGACTGCCATGGTGTGTTCTTCTCCTGTGGTGGTGGCACCGCCCGTTGGCGCCCGCCCTTCGTGCAGGGCGGACCGGGGGTGTCTCCGGTTGTGTTCAGTTGCCGCAGCCGACGGGTGCCGACTGCCCTGACGCCCACGCGCGAGCCCACCCGGAAGCTTCTCCGGGACCGGGGATCGTCGCCCACGGGTGATCGGGACCCCGGACCTGCGGGACCCGCCGTGGTCAGCGAGCGTGCGAAGTCAACCCAGAAGGGTTGCGTCGGTCAGGATATGCCACCCGGGCGTTCCCGCCCAATCGGACCCGGCGCCGGGCCGGACGTCGTCCACAGGCTCGTCCGCGACCGCGTCGTCCACCGTGGTCGGGCCGCCCGGTGGCCCCGG
>JAICSK010000215.1 GCA_025936915.1 Nocardioides sp. | reverse complement strand
GGCGGTGAGCTGGGATCGGTCCGGGGGCCTCCAATCGGTCCTGTCTCACCGCCGCTTGGTCCGGACGCGCGGTCTGAACACTCGGCGGTGAGCTGGGATCGGTCCGGGCTCCTCCAACCGATCCTGTCTCACCGCGGCGGGTCTGGACGCGCGGTCTGAACGCCCGGCGGTGAGCTGGGATCGGTCCGGGGGCCCGGAACCGGTCCTGTTTCACCGCCGCTTGTCCGGACGCGCGGTCTGAACACTCGGTCTGAACGCCCGGCGGTGGGCTGGGATCGGTCCGGGCGCCCCCAACCGGTCCTGTCTCACCGCTCCCCGGCGGGCACGGGATGTCTCCGGCAGGATGGCGGCATGCGCACCGTCTCCGTCACCGGCCACGGCGAGTCCCGGGTCGTGCCCGACTCGGCCGTCGTCAGGGTGTCGGCCGTCCATCGCGCGGCGGCCGTCGCGGACGCGCTCGCCGGTGCGGACAGCGCCGCCCGCCAGGTGATCGCCACCGGCCGCGAGCACACCGCGCCCGAGCTGGTCGGGTCGACCTCGGTCCAGGTCTGGCCGGCCCACGACCAGCAGGGGGAGCCCGCGGGCTTCGAGGCCCGGCACTCGCTGGCGATCCGCTGCCCCGACATCGATGTGGCCGGAGCGCTGCTGTCCGCGCTCGCGGAGACCGTGGGTGACCGGCTGCAGATCGAGGGAGTCTCGCTCGAGGTCACCGACCGCTCGGCCGCAGAGAGCGCCGCCCGGGAGGCGGCGTACGCCGACGCGGTCGAACGGGCCCGGCACCTCGCCGCGCTCGCTGGTGCCGACCTCGGTGATCCCCAGGCCGTGATGGAGAGCGCGTACGCCGAGGCCCCGACGGGCCGCGTCCGGGCCGCCGCCCTCCACTCGGTGGCACTCGAGCCGGGAGAGATGTCGGTGACCGCATCGGTGACGGTCACGTTCCAGCTGCTGGGCGACTGACCGACGAGGCCGGGCCGACGACCTGCGCGACCAACGCGGCCGAGAGCCCGACGTAGGCCAGTCCCGAGCCGGGTGTCGCGTGCGCGCCGGCGGCGTACACGCCCTCGATCGGCGTACGCGGTCCCAGCCGCTGCCGTACCGTGCCCCGGCCCTGCCAGAGCACGCCGAGCGGGGTGCCGCCCCAGTGCTCGACGAGGTCGCGCGGGGAGAGATCGGTCCGGCTGACCACCTGCTCGCGGACGTCGATCCCGTGCCGGGCGAGCACCTCGACCGGGTCGTCGTCGTGCCTGCCACGTGCCTGGACGGCCCACGCGTGGTGACCCTCCGGCGCGCGGCCGGTGGTGCGCAGCACGAGCATCGGGTCGCCGTGCACCACCAGCTCGTGAGGGAGCTCCGGCACGTCGCCCCCGAGCCCGAGGTACGTCGTGGCCGCCGGGATCGCGGGCATCGTGCGGCGTACCGACTCGGCCAGCGCCGGTAGCCGGCGAGGGTCGACGGCGCACACGACCACGTCGGCCGCCAGGTCTCCGGTGGTGGTCGCGACCGCGACGGCGCGCCCGTTGCGCCGCACGACATCGCGCACCTGCGCGCTGACGACCTCGACACGTCGCGTCCCCAACCGCCGGACGAGGGCGTCCAGCATCGCGCCGGTGCCCCCGGCGAAGGCCCACACCCCGAACCGCTGCTCGAGGTAGGCCGTGAGGCCCGCCCAGGCGGGCACATCGCGCACGTCGTGCCCGTCCGCGACGAAGGGCTGTGCCGCCACGAGCCGGAGCCGATCGTCGGGGAGTCGCCGCCGGAGTCGCTTGTGCAGGCTCTCGCGGCTGTCGAGCCGGGCGGCCAGATCGGGCCCCGGGCGATCGGGGTCCCAGGGCGCCTCGGCATACCCCCGTCGTACGACGTCCCAGTCGTCGGCGTACGCCTCGACGTGGTCGAGCCACCGGGCGCCGAGCCCACGGCCGAGCGACTCGACGGCATCGTGCTGGTTGGTCCGACCGGCGGTCAGCACCAGCGACGACCCGTCCTCGAACCAGTGCTCCCGGATGCAGTCGAGCTGGACCAGATCGAGCTCCTTCTCCAACGGCCTTCCGGTCTTGCGGAACAGGTCGCGGACGACGCCGGGCAGCAGCGTGTGGGTGGCGGCGTCCCAGGCGAAGCCGTCGCGGGCGAACGGCACCAGCGCGCCGCCGAGCGCGCGTTCCTCGACCACCGTGACCGCATGTCCGAGCTTGGCCAGGCGCAGCGCCGAGGCGAGGCCGCCGAAACCACCGCCGACCACCACCACGCGCGCCATGGGCGCACCCTATTTCAGGCCGGGTCGAGTGCTGGGTCGCGGCCCTTCCACCGGCGCCAGCCACGTCGTACCAGCCGGGCGAGGGCGTACAGCAGGACCAGCCCGGCGGCGAGGAGCAGCGCGGCGATGGCGGCTGCCGCCTCCGGGTGCTGGATCGCGAACCAGACGACGCCGACCACGAGCAGGTCCTCGGTGATGCTGGCCCCGATGTTGGTGACCGGCTCCGGCGAGGAGTTGATCGCCAGGCGGGTGCCGGCCTTGACCGCGTGGGAGAGCAGCGCGCTGCCGCCCCCGACCACCGCGGCGACGGCGCCGTTCAGCGAGTCGGCCTGGCCCGCCAGGAGTACGCCGACGACCGCTCCGGCGGTGGGGCGGATGGCGGTCGACACGGCGTCCCACGTGGAGTCGACGTAGGGGATCTTGTCGGCGACGAACTCCATCGCATAGAGCGCTGCCGCGACGCCGAGGACGTCCCACCGCTGGAGCACGTTCGGCACCTGGTCGGTGTCGTGGACCCGGTCGGCGATCCCGAGGACCAGCACGACGAGGTAGCAGTTGAGCCCGCTCGCCCAGCCGCTGGAGAACACGAACGCCAACGCGCCCACCGGCCTAGCTCCGCTCGTGCTCGATCGCAGTCGCGACCGACTCGGGGTCGCGACCGATGACCGTCGTGCCATCGGCCGCCGTGATGATCGGCCGCTGGATCGTCCGCGGGTGCGTCGCGAGGCCGTCGAGCCAGGCGTCGCGGTGCTCCGGGTCGCGGGGGAACGTGAGACCTTCCTCCACCGACTCCTTGGGTCGGGCGATGTCCCAGGGCTCGAGGCCGAGGGCGGCCAGCACGTCCTCGAGCTCGGCCCGGGTCGGCGGGTCGTCGAGGTAGCGGCGGACGGTGTAGGACACCCCGGCGGCGTCGAGGTCGGCCAGCGCGACCCGGCACTTGCTGCAGGCCGGGTTGATCCAGATCTCCACGTCGGCTCCCCAGGTCTCCGGCTCAGTCGACCTCGACCTCGGTGGCGCCGGTCATCGCGAGCAGCTCGTCGTACGTCGTGGAGAAGACGGCCGCGGGATGACCGGCGGCGGCCCAGATCTCGTCGTACCGCCGGAGCGCGACGTCGAGCCACGTCGGCAGGGGCGCGGGATGTCCGAGCGGGGACACGCCCCCGATCACCTGGCCGGTGTGTTCGCGGACGAACTCCGGGGTCGCCCGCTTCAGCGCCGGTACGCCGATCCGCTCCGCCGTCGCGGCGGTGTCGACGCGGTGCGACCCCGAGGTGAGGATCAGCACCGGGGTGCCGCCGGCGTCGAAGAGCAGGCTGTTGGCGATCGCCCCGACCTCGCAGCCGAGTGCCTCGGCGGCCAGGGCGGCTGTGTGCACGCTGTCTGGCAGGATGACGACGCGGCCCCCGCCACCGGCGGCGGAGTGGGCCTCCTTGAACCGGACGACGGCGGCAGGCTCGAGGGCGGCGCTCATGCGCCGACCCTAGCCGGAAGGGACGGACGTGGATCGCCACCCCACCACGCCCCGATCGGTCGATCTCGCGATCCGATCCGCGTGGACGCTGACGGGGATCTTCGGCGTCGCGGTCGTGCTGATGGCGCTCTTCGACGATCAGCTCGCGGGTGCGTGGGCGCGTCACCACACGGGGGCGCTCGAGGTGTTCGAGCAGGGCGGTCGTGCGGGGCTGGAGCGCGCCAACTACGCCGTCCCGTCGTTCGTCCCGGTCGGCTCCACGATGTTCGTCGTCGGCGCCATGCTCGTGTGGGTGCTCACGGTGTTCCTGCGGCTCGGCTACCGCTGGGGCCAGCTCGGCCTGGTCGCGCTGATGGCGGGGTGCGGCTACGCCAGCATCGCCCTCGGGTTCGTGCTCGGCCCGCCCCCGGTGTTCGTCGTGGCGGCGGTCGCCGCCCTGCTGGTCGAGGGCGTGACGTTGGTGTGTCTGTGGCACCCCGACACCCGGGCCCACGTGCGCGGACCCTGGACCGGCGGCCCGGGTGCGAACGACCACCAGGTCGCACCCGCGGGACCCGCGGGAGAGTCCACCGACGGGGCAGCACCCCACTCCGACTGACCGCGGTTCGGACCGTCCGGGCCTCTTCTCCACAACTCGGCCACGCCCCTGGCGCGATGTCGGCGGAGCGGTGTACCGTTCGAGGTGTTCGAACACCTGTTCGATCATCCGGCTCCGGGACGAGCGACCTCGACCCCCGCCCGTCCCGGGCCGGAGCCCGGGGTCGACCGAGCGAGCGAGGGGAGCGGGGCATGAGGCGGTACGACGACCCGGTCGAGACCCGGATGGGTCTGGTGTCGGGGATGGAGGGTCCCGAGCAGTTCCTGTGGCGGGGCCGGCTGTGGAAGGTCCGGGCGGTGATCGCCCACTGGGTGGAGACCGGGCCGTGG
>JAICSK010000052.1 GCA_025936915.1 Nocardioides sp. | reverse complement strand
GCCGTCCACCCAGGCCCGCTCGAGGAGGTACGACGTGGGGTCGCTCACGAGGACAGTCTCTGCAAGGTCTCGGCCAGGGCGTCCACCCCGGCCAGGCAATCGGGCATCTCGGCGTGCTCGGCGGGCGAGTGCGAGATCCCCGAAGGGTTGCGGACGAACAGCATCGCGCTCAGGATCCCCTGCGCCGACAGGATGCCGGCGTCGTGGCCCGCCTGGGTCGGGAGGATCGGCCAGTCGCCGGTCTCGTGGTCGGCGGCGATCCGCTGCGCGAGCGACGGGTCGAAGTCGACCGCGCCCGAGACCGACTCGGCGGTCACCGTCAGCCGCGTCCCGTCCCGCGCCGCACGGTCCTCGGCCTGGCGGACGACCGCGTCGACCATCGAGGCCAAAGCCTCGTCCGTCTCACACCGTGCGTCCATCCAGGCCGTCACCGACGACGGCACCGAGTTGGTCGAGTTGGGCGTCGCGTCGACCCGGCCGAACGTCGCGCGCTGTCCCGCGACCCGTGCCTGCTTGTTCGCCGCCAGCGCCGTCATCGCGTAGGTGAGCATCGGGTCGCGGCGGTCCTCCATCCGGGTCGTGCCGGCGTGGTTGGGCTCGCCGGAGATGTCGAACCGATAGCGCCCGTGCGGCCAGATCCGGCTGGCGACACCGATCGCCTCGCCACGGTCGACGAGGTCACGACCCTGCTCGACGTGCAGCTCCACGAAGCACGCGAGGCGCTCAGATCCCAACCAGGGTTGGGGATTCTCGTCGTCGAGCCCCGCAGACGCCATCGCCTCGTCGAGCCGTACGCCGTCCCGGTCGCGCAGCCCGCGGGCCTTGTCCCAGGTGAGCGCACCCGTCGCGAGCCGCGACCCGAGGCATGCGAGACCGAACCGCGATCCCTCCTCCTCGACGAAGACCGACACGCCGACCGGTCGGGCCGGACGGAACCCGCGGTCACGCAGCAGCTCGACGGCGGCGAGGGCCGAGACGACGCCCAGTGGTCCGTCGTATGCACCACCGTCCAGCACGGAGTCGAGGTGCGACCCGGTCAGTACACCCGGCCCGGACCCGCTGTCCCACCACGCGACCCGGTTGCCGAACGCGTCGGCCTCCAGGCGCAGGCCGCGCGCGGTCGCCTGCTCGACGAACCACGCGTCGAGCTCGCGCTCGGCGCTGGCGAACGGCTGCCGGAAGTAGCCGCCGCTGCGCTCCGCCCGGCCGAGCGGCTCGATCGCCCGCCACATGTCCTCGAAGTGATCAGGCACACTCGCCCCCATGGAGTTCCAGGACGTCGTACGACGCCGCCGCATGGTCCGCGAGTACGCCGACACCCCGGTCGACCCGGCGATCGTCGAGCTGGCCCTCGCCAACGCCGTCCGCGCGCCGAGCGCCGGCTTCAGCCAGGGCTGGGCCTTCCTCGTCCTCGACGAGCGGCCGGACATCGAGAAGTTCTGGGCGGTGTCGACCGAGCCCGGCGAGCTGCCGGACAGCTGGTTGCGCGGTATGCAGACGGCGCCGGTGCTGATCATCCCGTGCTCGAGCAAGAAGGTGTACCTCGACCGCTACGCGCGAGACGACAAGGGGTGGACCGACCGCGACGAGGCTCGCTGGCCGGTGCCGTTCTGGCACATGGACGCGGCCATGGCCAGCCTGCTCATCCTGCTCACCGCGGTCGACCACGGGCTCGGCGCCTGTTTCTTCGGCATCGAGCCGGCCTACGAGCGCGCCACCCGCGACGCCTTCGGCATCCCCGACGACTACGACCCGGTCGGCGCCATCACGCTGGGGCATCGCCTGCCCGACGAGTCGCCCTCGGGCTCGCCCCGCAAGCTGCAGCGCAAGGACCAGGCCGAGGTCGTCCACCACGGCCACTGGTCGTCCTGACACGCGTGTAGTCCATCGGTACGACGGCACCGGGTCAACGCGCCACCCGGCCGAGGGCGTCTCGGATACGAGAGGCCTTCGGCCCGCCAGGGCACATCCGGAGCTTCCGACTAGGTTTCCGTCATGACGGATCCGGCGGTCGCCAAGCTGCAGGCGCTGGTCCGCATCCCGACCGTCTCCGACCGAGACGCGTCGCGGGTCGACCCCACAACGTTCGACCGCCTGGTGGAGGAGCTGCGGACGCAGTTCCCGCGGGTCCACCAGCAGCTCGAGCTGACCCGCGTCGGCACCCACGGACTGCTCTTCCGCTGGCCCGGTCGGGGCGCGGACCGGCCCGTGGTGCTGATGGCCCATCTCGACGTCGTACCCGCCGGCGCCACCGCCCGGTGGCAGCACCCGCCGTTCGACGCCGAGATCGTCGACGGCGCGATGTGGGGCCGCGGCACGCTCGACGACAAGGGCTGTGTCGCCGCGATCTGCGAGGCCGTCGAGCGGGTGCTCGAGACCGGACACGAGCCGGCCCAGGACGTCTGGCTGTCATTCGGCTGCGACGAGGAGGTGTCAGGCACATCTGCTCGCTCGGCCGTCGAGGAGCTCGAACGGCGCGGCGTGCAACCCTGGCTGGTTCTTGACGAGGGCGGAGCGGTGGCGCACGACGCGTTCCCCGGCGTGAAGCGTCCGGTGGCGGCGATCGGGGTCGCGGAGAAGGGCACCACCAGCGTCGAGCTGCGGGTCGAGGGGCGCGGCGGGCACGCCTCCACGCCCGCCCGGAACGGCCCTACCGTCCGCCTGGCCCGCGCCATCCTCCGGATCGACCGGTCGCCGATGCCGGCTCGCGTCCCCGACATCACGATCGAGCTGATGCGTCGACTGGCCCCTCACCTGCCCCTGCCTCTCCGGCCCGTGCTGAGCCGGGCCGACCGCCTCCGTCCCCTCGTGGGAAAGGCGCTCGCGTCGGCGGGTGCCGAGGCGGCTGCGATGGCGCGGACGACGTTCGCGGTCACCATGCTCGAGGGCAGCCCGGCGCTCAACGTGATCGCCTCGACCGCCATCGCCGGCGTCAATGTCCGGGTGATGCCGGGCGACACGGTCGATGACGTGCTGACGCACCTCCGCAGGGTCGTCGACGACCCTGAGGTCCGGATCAGAGTCCTCGAACGCGGCGAGGCGAGCTCGGTCTCGGACACCGACGAGGTGTTCGACCACGTGGCCACCCTGGTCGCGGAGCACTTCCCGGACGCCGTGGTCACGCCGTACATCCAGGCCGGGGCGACCGACTCCCGCCACTTCACCCGCATCTGCTCGCACGTCTACCGCTTCGCGCCGTTCCGGATGACGGCGGCGCAGCGACGGGCGATCCACTCCTACGACGAGCATCTCGGCGTCGACTCGTTCCTGGCCGGCATCGACTGGTACCAGGGGCTGATCGAGGGGCTGCCCGCGTGACGGCCACAGCGAGGAGCGACGCCGCTCCGTCCCTCGCCACCGTCGTCGGGTGCCTGGTCTGCGGCGAGCCGCCCTCGTCGCCGACCCCTCCCTGATGCCCTCGTGTCCCGGTCGCAGCACGGATGGTCCGACGTTACTGGCCGCATCCGGTGCTTCCTGGCCGTTCCAGAGGCCAGGCAGCACGCCCGCACCTCCCCCACCGAACCCCATGGGAGAATGGGTCATGGGCACCTCGGAATCGCCCGGACGCAGCCCGGGCACACCTGATCGGTCACCCGAGCGCGACGAGCGGACGGGACGCGCGGCGGCGGCGCAGCGGATCGCTCGCCAGCACGAGTACGTCGACCTCCAGATCAAGCAGGCGATGGAGCGCGGCGACTTCGACGACCTGCCGGGGGCCGGCAAGCCGATCAAGAACCTCGGCACCCAGCACGACCCCGACTGGTGGGTGAAGCAGCTGATCGAGCGCGAGAAGATCAGCGGCGTCCTCCCGCCCGCGCTCCAGCTCCGCAAGGACGACGCGGAGCTCGACCAGAAGCTCGACCGGCACACCGCGGAGTCGGAGGTACGTCGTGAGCTCGAGGAGTTCAACGCCCGGGTGATGAGGGCGCGCTACACACCCGTCGACGGACCTCCCCTGATCACGATGCCGCGCGACGTCGAGGCCGAGGTCGACGCCTGGCGCGAACGCCGGCTGGCCCGGCGCCGGGCGGCGGCCGCGGCGAAGGCGGAGGCGGCGGCGAAGGCGAAGTCAGCGGCGAAGACGCCGCCGACCCCGACGGGTGCCGCCCGCACACGACGCCGGTGGTTCCGGCGCCGGAACGGTTGAGGCGTGCTCGAGCTGCGACCCTCCTGCGAGTGCTGCGACGTGGACCTGCCCCCGGACAGTCCCGACGCCCGCATCTGCACCTTCGAGTGCACGTTCTGCGCGCGCTGCGTCGCGGAGGTGCTCCACGACGTGTGCCCCAACTGCGGCGGCAACTTCGAGCCGCGCCCGATCCGGCCACCCGCCGAGCTGATCACCCACGCGGCCTCGACGCGGCGCGTCGTACGCACGACCTGCCCCTGACCCGAGCGGGCGCGCCCCTACGATGACGGCCATGTACGCCGTGCAGCTGGCCTTCTCCGACGACTCGGCGCGACTCGGGCTCCGTCCCGCCCATCGCGAACGGCTCGCCGGCCTGGCTGCCGACGGCCGCCTGCTCGCGGGGGGACCCTGGTCCGACGACAGCGGTGCGCTGATCGTCTTCGTCGTCGACGACCGTGACTCGCTCGACGAGATCATGGCGGCCGACCCCTATTACGCCGCCCCGGGCGTCACGGTCACCTCGATCCAGGAGTGGAACCCGGTCACCCGGCATCACGCCCTCGACGGCCTCTGAGTCCCGGAGTCAGGGAGCGTCGCCCGGCGTGACCAACCCCGACTCGTAGGCGTGGATCACGACCTGAACGCGATCCCGCAGGCCGAGCTTCTGCAGCACCCGCGCGACGTGGGTCTTCACCGTGGCGTCGGAGATCGTCAGGACGTCGCAGATCTCGGCGTTCGAGAGACCCCGCACGAGCAGTGCGAACACCTCCTGCTCCCGGGCCGTCAGCGTCGGCGGCCCGTCGGGCTGCGTCCGCGGACGCGGCAGGCGTGCGAACTCGTCGATCACCTGCCGGGTGACGGCCGGCGCCAGCATCGCCTCGCCGGAGGCGACGATCCGGATCGCGCCCACGATCTCCTCCGGCGGTGCGTCCTTGAGCATGAACCCGCTGGCCCCGGCGCGCAGCGACTCGTAGACGTAGGAGTCGAGGCCGAACGTCGTCAGCATCAGCACTCGCGTGGCGGGGCTGGTGCTCACCACTCGACGGGTGGCCTCGATGCCGTCGAGCCCGGGCATCCGGATGTCCATCAGGACGACGTCCGGCCGCACCCGTCGTACGGCATCGACGGCGGCCGCGCCGTCGTTCGCCTCGCCGGCCACCTCGAGGTCGGGCTCCTGGTCGAGGATCTTGCGCAGCCCGAACCGGACCAGCCCCTGGTCGTCGGCGATGACCACGCGGATCGTCGAGGTCGACATCAGTGCACCGGCAGCAGGACACGTACCCCGAAGCCGCCGCCCCGGACACGACCCGCCTCGAAGGTGCCGCCGTACATCGCCACCCGCTCGCGCATGCCCACCAGGCCGTGCCCCCCGGACGCCTCGCCCGGATCGCGAGCGGCCCCTCCGGCGTCGAGGATCTCCAGCTCGAGCGCGTCGGCGCCGTACCCGATCCGCACCCGCGTGCCCGCACCGCCGGCGTACTTGAGCGCGTTGGTCAGGGCCTCCTGCACGATCCGGTACGCCGAGAGCTCGATGCCTTCGGGCAGGTCGCGGGGGGTCCCCTCGACCGACATCGCGACGTCCATGCCCGCCGAGCGCAGCTGCTCGACCAGCATCTGCACCTCGCCCAGCCGGGGCTGTGGCGCGAGCTCGTCGGGGTCGCCCTGGCGGAGCATCTCGACCATGCGCCGCATCTCCCGGAGGGCACTGCGTCCCACCTGCTCGATGCCGGCCAACACGTCCTGGGTCTCGCCGGACTCGACCGCCCGTCGTTCGGCACCGGCCTGCAGCACCATCGTCGACACGTGGTGCGCGACGACGTCGTGCAGCTCCCGGGCGATCCGGGCACGCTCCTCGACGACGGCCTCGCGCGCGGCCACCTGCCGCTCGCGCTCGGCGAGCCGGAGTGCCTGGTCACGGCTGCCCACGATCATCCGCACCATGAGCATGCCGAACGACGTGAGCACGGTGAACCCGAAGCCGCTGCTGTTCACACCTGGCCAGGGCACCAGGTCGATCACGACGTAGATCGACAGGCCCGCCAGGAACCACGCACGCGACGTCCAGACCGCCAACGCGTACAGCGCGCAGAGCCAGGGCAGCAGCGCCGCCGGGGGACCCGGACCGCCGGCGACGGTCGCGACGTGCTCACGCAGCACGAGGACGGCCGGGGTGCCGATGCCGACGAGGACCGGCCACCTCCGTCGATAGGCGAGCCCGAGCGACAGCAGCGCCGCCTCGACCACCGCCGTCCAGCGGTACCAGGCGCTGGCGTCCCACACCGCCGACTGCACGGCGCTGACCACGAACACGCCCACGGCGAGGACCCGGTCCACGACGACCGGGTCCGGACGCGGCACGCGGAGGCGGAAGGGCACGAGGACACGGTAGGAGCAGCGGGCCCGCCCAGGCATCAACCGATGTGATGACGGCCGAGATCAGCGTTCCGACTGACGCCCCACGGGCGGCCCGCGACCTACCTTCCCTGCCATGACTCACGACAACCTGCACCGCTACCTGCCACTCGCCGGTGTCGCCTACGGCGGCCTCCAGATCGCCGGCGACCTCACGATCGGGCCGTTCCCCGACGGGCACAGCTCGACCTCGAAGATCGCTCGCTTCTACGCCGACCACCACAGCCAGGTCGCCCTCGGCGGCACGCTGATGGCGTGGTCGGTGATCTTCCTCGGCCTGTTCGCGGCCGCTCTGATCTGGCGTGCCCGCAGCGCACCGGTCGCCGCGGTGGTGATCGCCGTGGGGGCCGGCGCCGCCGTGGCGCACGAGGAGTTCTCGGCGTCGACGTACTCCCTCCTCGGGAGCATCTCCACCTGGAGCAACGTCGACCCGGCCGCCCTCCAGGCCTGGCACATCACCGGCTCGGAGTTCGGCATCGCGATCGGCCAGGTCGTGCTGCTCCTCGGTGTCGCCGCGGCCGGTCTGTCGAGCCGCGCGGTGCCGTCGTGGGTCGGCTGGTCCGCGCTGGTGCTCGCGGTCCTGCACGAGACGCCGTTCGGGTTCCTCGGCTCGATGCTGTTCCTCCTGTGGGCGGCCGTGGTGGGGATCGTGTTCACGATCCGCCCGGTCCCCACGCCGACGCCCGAGCGGGAGCCGGTCGCGGTGCAGCACCGCTGAGCCATGGGAGAACCCCGTGGAGGCCCGGGCCCGGTGCCCGGGCCTTCACACGTCCGCACCGCCCTGACTAGTGTCATCAGGTGCATGACGGGGTACGTCCATCTCGGAGGTTGCCATGTCTCAGGAGTCAGCCAGGTCGCCCCACCGCCGTTCGACCGGTCTCTGGGTGCTCATCGTCCTCATCCTGATCCCACCGGTGGTCATCCCCCTGTGGGTCCCGCTCTACGACAAGACCGACCCCACCCTGTGGGGCTTCCCGTTCTTCTACTGGTTCCAGTTCCTGCTCATCCTGTGCTCGGCGATCCTGACGGTCATCGCCTACCTGCTCTCGCTGGTCGCGGACCGCAAGGACCGGGGGGCTGACCGATGAACGGCGTGGCAGTCAGCGTCCTGATCTTCCTGTTCCTGGTCGTCACGGTGCTGGGCTTCGCCGCCGCCCGTTGGCGACGCGCCGACCTGAACAGTCTCGACGAGTGGGGACTCGGCGGACGCGGCTTCGGCTCGTTCATCGCCTGGTTCCTGATCGGCGGCGACCTCTACACCGCGTACACCTTCGTCGCCGTGCCCGCGACGATGTACGCCGGCAGCGCGGTGGGCTTCTTCGCGGTGCCGTACACGATCGTGGTCTACCCCCTGATCTTCCTGTTCCTGCCGCGGCTGTGGTCGGTCTCCCACCGACACGGCTACGTCACCCCGGCCGACTTCGTCGAGGGGCGGTACAACTCCAAGACGCTCGGCCTGGCCGTGGCGATCACCGGGATCGTGGCCACGGCGCCGTACATCGCGCTCCAGCTGGTGGGCATCCAGGTGGTCCTGCAGGTGGCCGGGTTCGGTGGCAGCAGCGGATTCGTCAAGGACCTGCCCCTGATCATCGCGTTCGTCGTGCTCGCGGCGTACACCTACTCCTCGGGTCTGCGTGCGCCGGCGGTGATCGCGTTCGTCAAGGACACCCTGATCTACATCGTGATCATCGTCGCGGTCATCTACCTGCCCCACAAGGTCGGCGGGTGGGACCACGTCTTCAGCACCGTGCAGTCGTCGTTCGCCTCGTTCAACAAGCAGAACGCCGGCGCGATCGCCGCCAAGCAGGCCTCGGGGAAGGCCTTCATCACCCCGCCCATCGCGCAGTGGGCCTACATGTCCTTGGCTCTCGGCTCGGCCTTGGCGCTGTTCATGTATCCCCACTCGGTCACCGGCGTGCTGTCCACCAAGAACCGCGGGGTGATCCGCCGTAACGCCGCCCTGCTCCCGGCGTACTCCTTCCTGCTCGGACTGATCGCGCTGCTGGGCTTCATCGCCGTCGCCGCGGGCGTGAAGGTCACCAACCCCCAGCAGTCGGTGCCGCAGCTGTTCGAGAACGAGTTCCCCAGCTGGTTCGCCGGCGTGGGGTACGCCGCCATCGCGATCGGCGCACTGGTCCCGGCGGCGATCATGTCGATCGCCGCTGCCAACCTGTTCACCCGCAACATCTACCGGGCCTACTTCCGTCCGAACGCGACACCGCAGGAGCAGGCCAGGGTCAGCAAGCTGGTCTCGCTGGTGGTCAAGCTCGGGGCACTGGTCTTCGTGCTGGCACTGTCGAAGTCCTTCGCGATCAACCTCCAGCTGCTCGGCGGCGTGTGGATCCTCCAGACGTTCCCCGCGATCGTCGTCGGGCTCTACACCCGCTGGTTCCACCGCTGGGCGCTGCTCGCCGGATGGGCGGCCGCCATGGTCTACGGCACGTGGGTCGCCTACGACCAGGCATCGCCGGTGCAGAAGCACTTCGGCAGCCCGCTGGCGAAGTTCCCGTTCACCGACACCCTGGTCTACATCGCCTGCACGGCGTTCATCATCAACCTCCTGGTCACCATCGTGCTCACCGTGATCCTGCGGGCGCTCCACGTGGACCCGGGCGTCGACGCCACCTCACCTGGCGACTACGTCGCGGACGTCGACGACCCGCGCGTCGAGCCGGAGATCGACCCGCACCGCCCCGCCCACGCGTAGCGGCCGGAGCCGGTCGAGTGGAATGGGTCATACCGGTGGGTGAACGGCGGCGATAGCGTCCGCTTCATGTCCAGAAACGCGAAGGACTTCTTCCGCCCGCTCGCGCTCGGAGCACCCGAGCCGCTGCGCGAGATCCCGGCCCGGCCGAGCCGGGCGATCCACTTCTTCGATCCGTCCAACGAGAAGATGGCGGCCAAGGTCCCGGAGCTCGCCGGCACCGTCGACGTCCTCCTCGGCAACCTCGAGGACGCCGTCAGGTCCGACCGCAAGGAGGCCGCACGGGCCGGCCTGGTGAAGATCGCCCGCGACACGGACTTCAAGACCTCGCAGCTCTGGACCCGCGTCAACGCGCTCGACAGTCCCTGGGTCCTCGACGACCTCACCACCCTGGTCACCGAGATCGGCGACAAGCTCGACGTCGTGATGATCCCCAAGGTGCAGGGCGCCGAGGACATCGCGTACGTCGATCGGCTGCTCGCGCAGCTCGAGGCCAGGGCCGGGCTCACCGAGCCCCTGCTCGTGCACGCCATCCTCGAGACCGCCCGCGGCGTGGTCGACGTCGAGGAGATCTGCGGGGCCAGCCCGCGGATGCAGGGACTCAGCCTCGGCCCGGCCGACCTGGCCGCCGACCGCCGGATGAAGACGACCCGGGTCGGCGGCGGTCATCCCGGGTACGTCGTGCGCGCCGACGCCCGGCGGACGTCGGACGGCGTCGACGTCGAGGGCGAGCGCGCGACGTACCAGCAGGACCTGTGGCACTACACGATCGCCCGGATGGTCGACGCCTGCGCGGCACACGGGATCTACCCCTACTACGGGCCGTTCGGCGACATCGCCGACGTCGTCGCCTGCGAGGACCAGTTCCGCAACGCCTACCTGCTCGGCTGTGTCGGGGCCTGGAGCCTGCACCCGAAGCAGATCGAGATCGCCCAACGCGTCTTCTCCCCCAGCGTCGAGGACATCGCTCACGCGCGCCGTGTCGTGGCCGCCATGCAGCACGACGGAGGGGACGGCACCGGCGCGGTCATGCTCGACGGCAAGATGGAGGACGACGCGTCGCTCAAGCAGTGCCTGGTGCTGGTCGAGCTCGCCGAGCAGCTGGCCGAGCGCGACCCCGAGCTGAAGCGGCTGTACGACGGGATCGAGGCGTGACGGAGAGCCTCCGACCGCGCCGGTCGGTCCTCTACATGCCGGCGTCCAACGAGCGCGCCCTGGACAAGGCGAAGACCCTCGCCTGCGACGGTCTGATCCTCGACCTGGAGGACGCCGTCGCCCCCGACGCCAAGCCCATGGCCCGGGAGGCGGCCTGTGCAGCCGCGTCGAGCGGGGAGTACGGCGCCCGCGAGGTGACGATCCGCGTCAACGGGGCGGACACGGAGTGGCACCGTGACGACCTCGCCGCCGCGTGCGCCGCGGGTCCGGACGCGATCGTGGTGCCGAAGGTGAGCAGCGCCGACGCCGTCCTCGAGCTGGTCGAGGCGATGGCCCGCTTCGACGCTCCCGAGCACACCACCTTGTGGGCCATGGTCGAGACACCCGCGGCGATGCTGCACGCGGAGGAGATCGCGGGCGCGAGCGACCGGCTCACGGTGCTGGTGATGGGCACCAACGACCTCGCCAAGGAGCTGTACGCCGCGCACGTGCCGGGACGGCTACCGCTGCTGCCCGGTCTCGGGCTGGCGTTGCTGGCGGCCCGGGCGACCGGCAAGGCGATCCTGGACGGGGTCTACAACGACGTGCACGACGCCGACGGGTTCCTCGCGGAGTGCCGACAGGGCCGCGAGCTCGGCTTCGACGGCAAGACCCTGATCCACCCCGGCCAGGTCGAGGGCGCGAACGCGGCCTACGCCCCGAGCGAGCAGGAGGTCGAGGACGCCCGGGGCGTCCTCGAGGCCTGGGACGCGGGTCGAGGCGCCGGCGTCGTCACCTACCGCGGCCGGATGGTGGAGCACCTCCACGTCGAGAGTGCGCGCCGTACGCTGGCGATCGCCGAGGCCATCCGCACCCGCGGCTGACGGCCGAGGTCCACTGATCCGGTCTCGGACCGGGTCAGTGACTCGGGTGAGTGGTGTTCGACGGCTTGTCGGTGGGGCGCGCAGGGTGGGTCGGTGTCGCCGGAGTGCTGGGCGACGCGGCCTCGGTCGGCTTCGCCGGGTGCGTCGGAGACGCGGCCTCCGTCGGCTTCGCCGGGTGCGTCGGAGACGCGGCCTGCGTCGGCTTCGCCGGGTGCGTCGGGTGGCCGTTCGCGGGACCGGAGGTCAGGGTGCCGCAGAACGTCGCGACGTTGTCGACGCCGCCGGCGGCGGTCACCAGAGCCGCGAACGCCGGGCTCGCGAGAGCCTGGCCGTGCTCGGTCTTGTTCCCCGACACGTAGGCACGACACAGGCCGGGGAACGCGTGGGCGTTCGGGCCGGTGCTCTGTGACGTCCCGTCGCTCGGGTCACCGGACTCGGCCGGGTGGGTCGGGTGAGTGGGATGGGTCGGCTCGACGGCATGCGTCGACGCCGCGGCGGCGTGACCGCCGGACCACGGCGCGTGGCCGGATGCCGCGAAGGCGACGCCCGTCGACAGCAGGCCGACGGCCCCGGCGGCGGCGATGGCGGCCTTGAGGCCCGTACGTGCGGAGCGGGTGGGGCTCATCTCGCGACTCCCGAGGGTGGAGGACAACGACACGAGACGAGCACGGTGGAAGGCGTCGACCGCCGCATCCTCACCAGCCAGCTCACGGGGGCTAGCCGCTGCGGTTGCCGCGTTCAGCAGACGTTCGACTTCAGGGCGCGACGTGAGGGCGCCGCGGGACTTCCTCCGGCGACCGCCTGCCTCGACGTCTCTTCGCACCATGCTCATCTCACTCCTTCAGCGCCGAATCGGCGGAAAGTGTCACGCACGTCGACCAGCGACTCGGGTCGCGTGGCGAGCATGCGTTCGAGCGAGCGAAGGCCGCGCGAGGTGGCCGAGCGGACGGCACCGGGCCTCTTGCCGAGCACCTTGCCGGCGGCGTTGGCGTCGAGGCCCATCACGGCGCGGAGCATCACGGCTTCGGCCTGGTCGCGCGGCAGGCTCCGGATCACGTCCAGGGCCGCCTCGGTGGAGATCACCTCGGCGACCCTGACCTCCAGGTCGAACCCGTCGGTCACCTCGACGCCGGTCAGGTCCTGGTCGGCCCGGATCCGGCGCGACCGCTGCCGCAGGAGGTCGAGCGCGCGGTGTCGGCCGATCGTCGTGATCCACCCGCGGAACCCGTCGGCGTCGCCCTTGAACCGGGCCAGGTCACGGACCGCCTGTCCCCACGTCTCGGAGGCGACGTCCTCGGCGTCGTCACGCCCGACGAGCACCTCGAGGTAGCGCAGCAGCGGCGCCTGCACCGCCCGGTAGACGGTGCGGAAGGCCTCGGGGTCGCCCGCGCACATGCGCGTGACGGCCTCGTCGAGAACCCCCTCACCGGTCACGCCATCATGGTTCCACGCCGAGGCCGGTCATGGGTGCTCTCGGCCCATCCGGTCACGTTTCCGGCAGGGACGGGCCGGGAGCTACGACGCGTCCTCCTCGCCGCCGCGACGCCACTGCTCGTCCCACCAGACCTTGGCGCTGCCCATCCAGCCGGCAGCGTCGTGGGCCATCCGGCCGAGGGCGTCCTGGGTCTCGCGGAACGCGTCGGTGTAGCTCTTGGCGGCCTCCTGGGCAGCCTCGCTGACCTTGGCCCCGTCGTCGGTGTCGCGGGTGGGGTACTCACCGGCCAGGATCGCGGTGTAGGCCCCGCTGTCGACCCAGGTGCGCAGGGCGCTCGCGCGGGATACGGGCATCGGGTGGCTGCGCTGCTCGATCAGCAGCAGCTTCAGCACGGAGTCGCGCAGGTCGGACGCGTCGTACTCCGCGCCCTGCTGGAAGAACGACGTCTGGTCGAGGTCGGCGAGATGGCCGCCGCTGGCGATCTTCATCAGGGCCCGGTAGGCGACGCCCGGGTCCTGGGTGGCGAGCAGGCCCGCCCGGTCGGCGGACAGCTCCGACTTGCGCTGCCACTCCATCAACCCCGCGAGGATCATCCGGAAGCCGAGCCCGCCCAGCGGTACGGCGCCGAACACCCCGCTGAGGCTCATCAACCGCAGCAGGATCGTGCGGTAGACGGCGTGACCGCTCATCGCGTGACCGAGCTCGTGGGCCAGCACCCACCGCACCTCGTCCTCGTCGAGCAGGTCGACGAGGGCCGAGTTGATCACGATGATCGGCCGGTCCATGCCGACGCAGAAGGAGTTGAAGGTGGGGTCGGCCTGGACGTAGAGCTCGGGGACGATCTCGGGGTCGAGGACCCCGGCGGCGTCGTTCAGGGCCCGGTGGAGGACCGGGAACTGCCGCTCGTCGACGCGGATCATCGAGCCCAGGAACAGCAGCCGCGACGACCGCTCGCGGAACAGGCCGTTGACCAGCTTGACGACGGTGTCGAACCCCTTCAGCTTCCGCAGCGCCACCAGGGCACCGCGGTCGGCCGGGTGCTCCCAGGCCCGCGAGCTGATGTTGCGCAGGACCACCCGCGATCGCGCGGGCCGGGACTCGTTCGACTCCGTCATGGATGAAGTGTGCCCCAGCCCGGGTGAACCGGCGGCGTGTCGCCGATCCCGGGCCGTCCGCCCCCGACGGGTGGTGACCCTGCGTGAGGCGGACGACCGGATCTCGCTCAGTCGGTGACCGTGAACGGCGTGTGCTCGCGGCGCAGGGTGAGTACCAGCGCGACCAAGGTCAGCAGCACCGAGACGGCTGCACCGACCTTGACCCACGCAGCGATGTCGACGAAGAACGCCGGCATCGAGAGCAGTGCGTTGATGATCAGCGCCGCGGCGTTGATCCGGACGGCGAGGCGGTTTCCCGACCTCCACGCGACGACGGCGCAGACCAGCGAGACGACGCCGAGCAGGCCGCTGACGACGAGGACGACGGTCGGCGGGCCGGAGTCGCCGTCGGGCCCGGGCGCGAAGAGGAACGGGATGTTCGTCACCCCGAGGAACGCCGAGACGGCGAGGCCGGCGCGGAAGCGGCCGGTGGTCGAGGCAACGGATGTGGTGGTCATGGCGGTCATGGTGGCTCCTGTCGTCGGGACGTGTCGTCACCGTCTCCGCTCGAACCGTCCCGGTCCCAGAGGTGGGCGTCCCGTCGCATCGGGAGGTAGTTCCCGGGCGCGCGGCCTCCGTCGCGGCCATCATGGATCCATGGAGTCCGAGGGCCCGATCCGGATCCTGGTCGCCGACGACCATCCCGTGGTGCGCGGGGGCCTCGTCGCGCTGCTGCGCACCATCGACGGCATCGACGTGGTCGGCGAGGCGGCGGACGGAGCGGCGGCGGTCCGCGAGGCGCAGCTGACGCACCCCGACGTCGTCCTGATGGACGTGCGGATGCCCGGCCTCGACGGCGTCGAGGCCACCCGGCGCATCCGTGCCGCCGTGCCGGACACCCGGGTGCTGATGCTGACGATGTACGACGACGACGCCACCGTGTTCACCGCGATGCAGGCCGGTGCCCAGGGGTACCTGCTCAAGGAGGCCGAGCAGGACGAGATCGTGCGGGCCGTGCGAGCGGTGGTCGCGGGCGAGGCCATCTTCGGTCCAGGTGTGGCCGAACGGGTGCTGGGCTACTTCTCCTGCCCGCCCGACACCGGGCCGGCGTACCCCTTCCCGGACCTGACCGAGCGCGAGCGGGTCGTCCTCGAGCTCCTCGCCCGCGGACGTCGTACGACGGAGATCGCCGGCGAGCTGTTCCTGTCACCCAAGACGGTCGCCAACAACATGACCAGCATCTTCGCCAAGCTGCAGGTCGCCGGCCGGGCCGAGGCGATCGTGCGGGCGCACGAACGTGGCCTCGGTGGGGCTCCGTGACCGACGCCGTCGCCCTGTCGGCCGGCGTCCTCCCGGCGGCGACCATGGTCGGCAGCGGGGTCGCCCTGGTGCCGACCCGCGCCCGGGCGTCGGGCTGCCTGGCCGCGACCGCCGGCGCCGTTGTGCTCGTCGCCCTCGGCGCCTGGGCGACCGGTCACGACGGCACCGGCCTGGCGATGTTCACCGCCGGGCTCACGCTGCCGTTGCCGCTGGCCGTGCTCACCTATCCCACGATCCGCCGCGGCCATGCCGCGGACTACTGCGCGCTCGTGCTGGTCTCGGCCGCCGGGGTGTTCGCGACGTCGTTCTACAGCGCCGGCGCCGTGGTCGGAGCGATGTCGCTCGCGCTCGCCCTGGGACTGCTCGCCCACCTGTGGTGGCGCTTCGAGAACTCCGACGAGGACGACCGACTCGCGGTCCTGTGGCTGAGCCTCTGCACGGTCCCCGGAGCGGTCGTGTTCGGGCACGCCGCCTTCCTGACCACACCGACCGCCAACGCCGTCATCGGCGGCGTGGTGTTCGCCACCGTCGGCCCGGCGATGGCGATCGGCGTGCTCCGGCCGCGGATCGTCGACGTGCGCGGCCTGATCGTGCAGGTCGTCGTCCTGGTCGTGGTGGTGATCGTGTACGTCGCGCTGTTCATCGGCGCGGTCGCGACCCTCGACCTGCTCGGTCAGCCCGAACCGTCCACGGGGGTGCTCGCACTCCTGGGCGCACTCGCCGCCATGTCGTTCCATCCGCTCCGGGTGATGCTCCGCGGCATGGTCGACGAGATGTTGTTCGGCGACCGGCCCGACCCGCTCGACGCCGCGGCACGCGTGGTCGACCGGGTGGGAGACGACCCGGTGCTGGCCCTGCGGGCGATCCGCGAGGCCCTGGTGCTTCCGTACGCGAGCCTCTGGGCAGGCGGCGTCGAGCTGGCCTCGTCGGGCACTGCGGTCACGCACGTACGACGACTGGCGCTGCAGCTCGGCGACGACGAGGTCGGCGAGGTCGTCGTCGGACTGCGGCCCGGAGACCTGACGCTGACGGCGGGCGACGAGCGGGTGCTGCGGATCGTCGCGCCGTTGCTCGCGCAGACCCTGCGCGCGCGCTCACTCGCGGCGGACGTCCAAGCATCTCGGGGGCAGGCGATCGCGGCGATCGAGGAGGAACGCCGGCGACTGCGTCGCGACCTGCACGACGGCCTCGGGCCGACGCTGTCGGGGATCGCGTTCACCGCCGACGCCGCCCGCAACACGTTGCGCGACCAGCCGGAGTCGGCCGACGAGCTCCTCCGCGGTCTACGGGCCGATGCCGTCACGGCGGTCGGCGAGATCCGGCGGCTGGTCTACGACATGCGGCCGCCGGCCCTGGACGAGCTCGGGCTGGTGCCGGCGCTCCGGCAGCGGGCGACGAACCTACGGACCGCCGACGGGCGGGTGATGCACGTCGCCGTCGAGGCGCCGGAGGCCCTTCCCGACCTGCCCGCCGCCGTCGAGACCGCGGCGTACCGGATCGCGACGGAGGCGCTCACCAACGCCGCTCGACACAGCGGGTCGGACACGGCCGACCTGACGATCGGGCTGTCCGCCGGCCGTCTCTCCGTGACCGTGCGCGACGGCGGCCGCAACGGCCGGGAATGGACGCCCGGGGTCGGCCTCTCCTCGATGCGCGAACGCGCGGCCGAGGTCGGCGGCACCCTGACCGTCACCGGCGACGACCGCGGCTTCGCCGTCCGGGCCGTCCTGCCGCTCCGGTGAGGACAGGTCGCCGGCCTGCGGAAAACGCGGAAGAACTCGGGTGAGGAACCGGGCGCGTCGCGACTTCTTCCGCGTCTTCTTCCGCAGCCGCCGACACCCGGTCAGCGCATCGGGATGCGTACGCCGCGCTGCTCGGCCACCTCGACGGCCCGGTGGTAGCCGGCGTCGACGTGGCGGATGACGCCCATGCCCGGGTCGTTGGTGAGGACCCGCTCGATCTTCTGGGCGGCGAGGTCGGTGCCGTCGGCGACACAGACCTGGCCGGCGTGCAGCGACCGGCCCATCCCGACACCACCACCGTGGTGGAACGACACCCACGACGCGCCCGACGCGGTGTTGACCAGCGCGTTCAGGATCGCCCAGTCGGCGATGGCGTCGGAGCCGTCGAGCATGCCCTCGGTCTCGCGGTACGGCGAGGCGACCGACCCGCAGTCGAGGTGGTCGCGGCCGATCACGATGGGCGCCTTCAGCTCCCCCGACGCCACCATCTCGTTGAACCTCAGCCCGGCGAGGTGCCGCTCGCCGTACCCCAGCCAGCAGATGCGCGCCGGGAGCCCCTGGTAGTGCACCCGCTCCTCGGCCATCGTGATCCACTTGCGCAGCCGCTCGTTGTCCGGGAAGAGCTCGAGGATCGCCCGGTCGGTCGCCGCGATGTCGGCGGGGTCACCGGACAGCGCCGCCCAGCGGAAGGGCCCCTTCCCCTCGCAGAACAGCGGCCTGATGTACGCCGGCACGAATCCGGGGAACTCGAACGCCCGGTCGTAGCCGCCCTTGCGCGCCTCGTCCCGGATCGAGTTGCCGTAGTCGAACACCTCGGCACCGGCGTCCTGGAACTCCACCATCGCGCGCACGTGCGCCGCCATCGACGCCTGGGCGTCCTTGGTGAAGCCCTTCGGGTCCCTGTCGGCGGCGTCGTGCCAGTCGTCGAAGGAGACCCCGATCGGCAGGTACGACAGCGGGTCGTGCGCCGAGGTCTGGTCGGTGACGATGTCGATCGGCGCCTTCATCTCCAGCAGCTGCGGCAGCAGCTCGGCCGCGTTTCCGAGTACGCCGATCGACAGCGGTCGCCTCTCGTCGCGGGCCGCCACGGCCCGGGCGACGGCGTCCTCGAGCGAGTCGGCCTGCTCGTCGAGGTAGCGGTGCTCGATCCGGCGGGTGATGCGCGACTGGTCGACGTCGATGCAGATCGCGACACCGTCGTTCATCGTCACCGCGAGCGGCTGGGCACCGCCCATGCCACCCAGGCCGGCGGTCACCGTGATGGTGCCGGCGCTGCTGGAGCAGGACGCCCCGATCGACATCGTCACCGACCAGACCTCGGCGCACGACCCGCTGGCGTACCTGCCGGTCGGCACCGCCTTCGAGGACTGGGACGCCGAGCGCACCGCCGACCCCGTGGGCTTCACCAAGCGCGCGCAGGAGTCGATGGCCGCGCACGTGCGGGCGATGGTCGAGTTCCAGGACCGCGGCGCCGAGGTGTTCGACTACGGCAACTCGATCCGCGACGAGGCCCGCAAGGGCGGCTACGACCGGGCCTTCGAGTTCCCCGGCTTCGTGCCGGCCTACATCCGGCCGCTGTTCTGCGAGGGCAAGGGCCCGTTCCGCTGGGCGGCGCTCTCCGGTGACCCGGCCGACATCGCGGCCACGGACAAGGCGATCCTGGAGCTGTTCCCGGACAACGAGCGGCTGCGGAAGTGGATCACGATGGCCGGCGAGCGGGTTCACTTCCAGGGCCTGCCGGCGCGGATCTGCTGGCTGGGGTACGGCGAGCGGCACCTCGCCGGGCTGAAGTTCAACGAGATGGTCGCCTCCGGGGAGCTCAAGGGGCCGATCGCGATCGGGCGCGACCACCTCGACAGCGGGTCGGTCGCCTCGCCGTACCGCGAGACCGAGGGCATGCTCGACGGCTCGGACGCGATCGCGGACTGGGCGATCCTCAACGCCCTGGTCAACACCGCCTCCGGGGCGACCTGGGTGTCGTTCCACCACGGCGGCGGCGTCGGCATGGGCCGGTCGCTGCACGCCGGACAGGTCTGCGTCGCGGACGGCACCGACCTCGCGGCGCAGAAGATCGAGCGGGTGCTCACCAACGACCCGGGGATGGGCGTGATCCGGCACGTCGACGCCGGGTACGACCTCGCCGCGCAGGTGGCGGAGGAGCGCGGGGTGCGGGTGCCCATGCTGGAGGGGTGACCTCCTCCTTCGACAGCATGTGGGCCGAGCTCGAGCCGGTCGGCCGCGCCGCCTCCGGCGGCTACCGCCGCTTCGCCTGGACCGCGGAGGACGCCGCGCTGCGCGAGTGGTTCAGCGGGCAGGCGCAGGACCGCGGGATGGACGTCGTCCGCGACCGGGCGGGCAACCTGTGGGCCTGGACCGCCGACCCCGACGCCGCCGTCGCAGCGGGCCGGCCGGGGCTGGGGCTCGGCAGCCACCTGGACTCGGTGCCCGACGGCGGCGCCTTCGACGGCCCGCTCGGCGTGGTCGCCGCCTTCGATGCCCTCGACCGGATGCGTGGCCTCGCCCTGCGCCCGAACCGCCCGATCGGCATCGTCAACTTCGCCGACGAGGAGGGCGCCCGGTTCGGCGTCGCCTGCTTCGCCGACGAGGAGGGTGCCCGGTTCGGCGTGGCCTGCGCCGGCTCCCGGCTGCTCACCGGCGCCCTCGACCCCGACCGCGCGCGGGCGCTGACCGACGACGACGGGACGACGATGGCCGCGGCGATGGCGGCCGCCG
>JAICSK010000066.1 GCA_025936915.1 Nocardioides sp. | reverse complement strand
GAGGGCGGGCTGGTCGAGGTGGTGTCGCAGGGTCGGCACCGCTACCACCGGCTGGCGGGTCCGGCGGTCGGCGCTGCCCTCGAGTCGCTCGCCCACATCGCCCCGGCCAAGCCGGTGGCGACCCTGCGACAGTCGAGCCGTGCGAGGTCGCTCGCCGAGGCCCGCACCTGCTACGACCACATCGCCGGCCGCTGTGGCGTGGCCCTGCACGACGGGCTGATCGACAGCGGATGGCTGGTCCCGGAGCCGGGTGGCTACGAGCTCGCCGACGAAGGGGTCGAAGGCCTCCTCGGCTGGGGCGTGGACGTCTCCGCGGCACGGGGGTCCCGACGGCGGTTCGCCGGGTCGTGCCTGGACTGGACCGAGCGTCGCGAGCACCTCAACGGCGCGCTCGCGGCCGCCCTCGCCACGGCACTGGTGGACGGCCCCGAGCCGTGGTTCGTCCGACGCTCCGACGACCACCGTGGGCTGCGCCCCACCGATCTCGGCCGCAGGCGCCTGCACGAGCTCGGCTGGGTGCCGGTCGCCGAGTCCGCCTGAGGCTCACTCGTCGGGGCGGGCCTGCCGCCGCAGCCACTCGCCGTACGCGATGGCGGCCAGGGCCGACGCGGCGAGAGCGGCGGCCAGGGACCAGAGGACGAAGGGGACGCCGTGGTCGAGGGTCCCGTCGTCCGAGCGGCCCTGCGCGATGACCGCGGCGATGAACGCGGCCAGACCGCCACCTGCCAGGACGAGGGCGAGACCACGGAAGGCGATCGTCATCGGCGGCGCTGCGACGACGGTACGACGACGGGTGCCGAGCTCGATCGGCGGCAGCCGAGCGGGGCGCCAGGCCACCACGGCCGCCGTCGGGATGGGGCCGTAGACGTGCGGGTACACCTCGTCGCCGACCTGCTCGTCGCGCACCTCGGCGTCGAGCAGCTCCGTCTCGACCTCGAGGACCACGAGGGGCTCGGTCACGTCGGCATAGAACCGGTCGCGTACGACGGGCACCTGCGCGTCGCGTGCGGCATGGATGAAGCCCTCCTGCTCGAGCGTCCGGCCGTACGTCGATGTCGTGTAGCTCCCCGTCCCCTGGGCCTGCTTCCAGTCGGCCAGCGTGGCGATGTGGAAGATCCGCATGCCGGGCATCCTGCCGCTGTCCGGCATCGGGAGACCAGCGTCAGGCGGGCACGGTCACGGGTTGGGCGGTGCGCGCCAGCCGCCGGTCGCGCACGTGGTGACCGAGGGCGACCAACCCGAAGCCGGCCGTGAAGATCGACAGCGTGACGACGCCGTACGCGAACGGGAACTTCTGGGGCTCGAACGCCTGCCGAGTGCTGTCGTTGATCACGTCGAGGATCAGGTACAGCGTCTGGAAGACGAACGCCCACAGATAGGCGACGGCGTACGCCGTGTTGGCGGCCAGGCGCGAACGCACGAAGTAGCCGAGCGGGAATGCCGACAGGATGGTGACGATGGCGACCACGGGAGCCTCCTCGGTTGGGTGTCGCGGACACCCACCGTCGCCGCCGTCGGGATCCCAGGCCCAGGGCAGTCCTCCCCGGCGGGTGCCGCCGGGTTCCCGATGCCGAGGGACGAGGCTCCCGGTCGGCTCGCTAGGTTGACGATGTGAGCGATGTGCACTGCCCGGCGCGGATCGTCGTCGCGCGTCATGGTGAGCCCGAGTACGAGCGGCCGGAGATGGGTGTCGCGGGCGGCAGCCTCACCGCGCACGGGCGCGAGGAGGCGCGCGCACTCGGCGAGCGGCTGCGGTCGGAGCGGGTCGCGGGCGTGGTCAGCAGCGAGCTCTCGCGTGCCGTCCAGACGGCCGAGATCACGGGGGCCGTGCTGGGGTTGCCGGTGCGCGTGCGGGAGGGACTGCAGGAGTTCGCGGTGGGGGACTACCTCGGCCGGACCTACGACCCGGTGTTCTTCCACCGGGTGCTGGGCGGCTGGCTCGCCGGCGACCTCGACCAGGGTGTGCCGGGCGGGGAGACCGGGCGTCAGGTGGTCGACCGGGTGATGCGGGTGCTCGACGAGGTCGCGGACGAGTTCCGTGGAGAGACGCTGCTCGTGGTGACGCACGGCGGGGTGATCCTCAGCCTGTTCGGCCTGATCGACCCGGGTTCGCCGTACGCGCCGAGGCACGAGGACGACGTGCCGCACACCGCGACGTACCTCTTCGAGCGCGACGCCGACGGGTGGCGCTCGACCGGCTAGGAACCCATCAGCCCGCGGTGGACCACGTCGAGCACCGACTCGAGAATCTCGTCGCGCAGCGCGGCCGGCATCTCCTGCAATGGTCCGTGGACGTGCAGCTCGGCATACCCGTGCACCGTCGCCCAGCAGGCCACGTCGGCGCCGACCCGGCGCTCAGGGGTGAGCGCTCCGGCGTCGACCAGCTCGTCGAGCACTGCGTTGAGGACGCCGTAGGGACCCGTCCACGTCGCCGAGTTGTGGTCCCGGGGGCCGGCAGACGTGGTGAAGGCCACCGCGAACAGTCCGGGCTCGCGGATCGCGAAGTCGACGTACGCCCTCCCGGTCTCACGGAGCCGCTCCGACGCGCGGGTCACGGGGTCCTCGATCGCGACGGTGTCGATCCGCTCGCGCATCGCCTGCTCGAGATCGGCCATCGCCCGGTCGGAGACCTCCTGGAGGAGGGCGGCGCGGTCCTCGAAGTGGCGGTACGCCGCGTTGTGCGACACCCCGGCGCGTCTCGCGACCTCGCGCAGCACGACGCCGTCGGGTCCCGTGAGGCGGGCGAGCTGGACCGCCGTGTCGACCAGCACCGGTCGCAGGTTGCCGTGGTGGTACGGCTGGGTCCGCGGGGTCACGGAGTCGAGGATAGGCGATGTTGACATTGGCGACATCGCCGAGTAGCGTGATGTTGTCAGTGTCCACATCAGCTTGGAACTCAGGAGCCTCCATGAGCCAGACCGTCCGCAAGGGTTGGGTCCTCGCCACCGTGTGCGCGGCCGTCCTCGCGATCAACCTCGACACCACCGTCGTCAACGTCGCGCTGCCGTCGATCTCGCGCGAGCTGTCGGCGGGCACGCGCCAGCTGCAATGGGTCGTCGACGGCTACAACCTCGCCTTCGCGGGTCTCGTCCTGGCTGCGGGCAGCCTGTCGGACCGGTTCGGTCGGCGCCCCGCGCTGATCGTGGGTCTGCTCGGCTTCGGCGCGGCCAGCGCCGCCGGGGCCCTCGTCACCTCGGCGAGTGCGCTGGTGGCGACCCGGTTCGTGATGGGAACCTTCGCCGCGCTGATCTTCCCGACGACGCTGTCGATCATCAGCAACACCTTCCGCGAACGCCGTGAGCGGGCCGCGGCACTCGGCATCTGGGGAGCCGTCGTCGGTCTCGGCGTCGCCGCCGGGCCGATCACCGGCGGGGCGCTGCTCGAGCACTTCTACTGGGGCAGCGTGTTCTGGGCGTTGGTCCCGCTCGCCCTGGTGAGCTCGTTGGCGGCGTACTTCTGGGTGCCTGAGTCTCGGGACCCGGCCGTGCCGCCCCTCGACCTGCCCGGGCTGGGGCTCTCGGTGGCCATGCTGGCCACCTTGACCTACACGATCATCGAGGCGCCCGCACAGGGCTGGGCGTCGGGGGAGACGCTCGGCGGCTTCGCCCTCGCGGCCGGGCTGCTGGTCGCGTTCGTGGCCCGGGAGCGTCGTACGCCGCACCCCATGCTCGACGTCTCGCTGTTCCGCGACCGGCGGTTCAGCGCGGCCAGCGGCGCGGTCACGGTGACGTTCTTCGCGCTGTTCGGCTTCATCTTCCTCGTCACGCAGTACTTCCAGTTCGTACGTGGCTTCGGGGCGCTGTCGACCGGCGCGCGGATCCTGCCCGTGGCCTTGTCGATCGCGGTGGCGTCGGTGGTCGGGGCGGCGCTCGCGCCGCGGATCGGCACCAAGGTCGTGGTGACGACGGGGATGGTGCTCTTCGGAACAGCGTTCCTCTGGATCTCGACCTCGGGCGTGGCGACGCCGTACGCGACCGTGATCGTGCCGCAGATGGTGATGATGGGGCTCGGCATGGGGCTGATCTCGACGCCCGCGACCGAGTCGATCCTGCTCGTGCTGCCGCCGGCCCGGGCAGGTGTCGGCTCCGCCGTGAACGACGCGACCCGCGAGCTGGGTGGGACGCTGGGGGTGGCTGTGGTCGGGTCGGTGTTCTCGTCGGTCTTCGGGTCGCACCTCGCCACCGGCTCCTTCGGCTCGCTGCCCGGCTCGGTGCTGTCGCGGGCGCAGGGCTCGGTGGGCGTGGCGCAGGCGGCGGCCGGGCGCGACCCGCTGCTGCTGTCGGCGTACCACGACTCGTTCATGGCGGCGATGTCGACCGCGTGCATCGTGGTCGGCCTGCTGTGCCTGGCCGGGGCCGTCGCGGCGGCGTTCCTGCTTCCGGGCCGGCTGCCGGCGCCGGTCGAGGATGCCTCCATCGAGATCGAGCGGCTCGCCGCCTGATCTCCACGACCGGGTTGTTCGCGCGCGGCGTACATTGGAGACGGGAGTGGTGGTCATGGAACTGGTGGCTCTGTTCTTCATCGTCGTTCTCGGCGTCGCGGTGTGCGTCTGGCTCGCGAGTGCGCGGGTCGTGCGGCAGATCGAGCGCGGGGTGGTGTTCCGGCTCGGTCGGGCGCAGGAACAGGTGCGCCCCCCAGGGCTGACGATGCTCCTCCCGTTCGTCGACCGGATGACCAAGGTCAACGTCCAGGTGATCACCCTGCCGGTGCCGGCGCAGGAGGGCATCACCCGCGACAACGTGACGGTCCGCGTCGACGCGGTCGTCTACTTCCGGGTCACCGACCCGTGGCGGGCTGCGGTCGTGGTGCAGGACTACAAGTTCGCGATCAGCCAGGTGGCGCAGACGTCGCTGCGCTCGATCATCGGCAAGAGCGAGATGGACGACCTGCTCTCCAACCGGGAGAAGCTCAACGAGGGTCTCGAGATCATGATGGACAGCCCTGCTGCGGGGTGGGGCATCGAGATCGACCGGGTCGAGATCAAGGACGTCGCGCTCCCGGAGTCGATGAAGCGCTCGATGTCGCGCCAGGCGGAGGCCGAGCGCGAACGTCGCTCGCGGATCATCACCGCCGACGGCGAGCTCCAGGCATCGGCGAAGCTGGCATCGGCCGCGCGGGCGATGAGCGGGACGCCGGCCGCGCTCCAGCTGCGGTTGCTGCAGACCATGGTCGAGGTGGCCGCGGAGAAGAACTCCACCCTCGTCCTGCCCTTCCCGGTCGAGATGCTGCGCTTCTTCGACGCCGCGTCGCGCGGTGAGGTGAGCCTGACCGGTTCGGCCACCGCAGATCCGGAGCTGCCGGCGCCCGAGCCCGAGCCGAGGTCGGAGCCGGTCCTGCACACGAACGGCCAGGGGTCGTCGTCCACAGCGCCGGCCGGTCGCCGTACGCCTGACGCGCCGTAGACCCCGCGGGTCTGGCAGGGTGGCGGCCCATGACGGCCCCCACCTACTTCGTGACCGACGTCGAGTGCTCCGGCTTCTGGCCGGGTCGGCACTCGATGATCTCCTTCGCCACGGTCGCGGTCACCGCGGCGGGTGAGGAGTGCGGGCGGTTCGAGGCCGTGCTCGCCGAGCTCCCGGACGCCGGCTGGGACCCGCGAACCCGGGCATGGTTCGAGAACGACGAGCCCGAGGCCTTCGTCGCGGCGACCACCGACCCTCGTGACCCGGGCGACGTGATGGCCGACTTCATCGCCTTCGTCGACAGGCTCTCGGGCCCGCGCGTCTTCGCCGCCCACCCCGTCGCCTTCGACGGACTGTGGATCGACTACTACCTGCGCCGGTTCACGCCGTACGGGCTCCGCCAGGGCCCCTACGAACGCGACGGGCTGTTCGACGTCACCCTCTGCCTGCGCTCGTACGCCGCCGCCCTCACCGGCCGCTACGTCGGCGATGTCTCGCCGGCGACCCTGCCACCGGAGTGGCTGGGCGACGTCCCGCACACGCACCGGGCCATGGACGACGCGCTGGGGTACTCCCACCTGCTGGTCGAGCTCCTCCGGCGGTCGGGCGGAGGGTGATCGGTGGGTCAGAACAGCCGGTCGTCCGCGTTGTCCAGGCCCCGCAATGCGTCGTAGTCGACGACGGCGCACGCGATCCCCCGGTCGAGGGCCAGCACCCGCGCCTGGGGCTTGATCTCCTGGGCGGCGAAGATCCCGCGGACGGGTGCCAGCAGCGGGTCACGGTTGAGCAGCTCGAGGTAGCGGGTCAGCTGCTCGACGCCGTCGATCTCGCCGCGGCGCTTGATCTCGACCGCGACCGAGGCGCCGGCGGGGTCGCGGCACATCAGGTCGACCGGGCCGATCGCCGTGGGGTACTCCCGGCGCACCAGCGTCAGCCCCTCGCCCAGGTGGGACGGATGCTCCGCGAGCAGCTCCTGGAGGTGCTTCTCGACACCGTCCTTCTGCAGCCCCGGGTCGACGCCGAGCTCGTGGGCGGTGTCGCTGAGGACCTCTTCGATCAGGATCTGCAGCGTGTCGGCGACCCCGTTGGTGGACGCGCGCGAGGTCACCGTCCACAGCACGGCGCCCTCGTCGGACAGCCCTTCGCGGAGGGTGCACGGTGGCGTCATCCAGTTGAGGGGCTTGTAGGACCCGCCGTCCGAGTGCACCAGCACCGACCCGTCGGCCTTGAGCATCAGGACCCGGGTCGCCATCGGGAGGTGGGCGGTCAGGCGGCCGGCGTAGTCGACCTGGCACCGTGCCACCACCAACCTCACGGGCGAGGACCCTACCTCGTGCGGCAGACTCAGTCGGCATGGCGGAGCGGGTGGTGGTCGTCGGAGCCGGGGTCATCGGCCTGACCGTCGCGGTCCGCCTGCTGGAGGCCGGGCACCGCGTCGACGTGCTCGCCCGCGACCTCCCTCTCGAGACCACCTCGAGCGTCGCGGCGGCCATCTGGTACCCCTACCTCGCCTCCCCGCAGGACAAGGTCACGGCCTGGGGGAGCGCGGCGTACGACGAGTTCGTGCGCCTGGCCGACCAGGGCGTCGACGGCGTCGTCCTGCGCAGGGGCACCGAGCTGCTCCGAGAGCCGCAACCCGACCCCGTCTGGGCCGGCACCGTGCCGAGCCTCGAACGGATCGAGCCGCCACCGCCGTACGCCGACGGCTGGTCCTTCGTCACCCCCGTGATCGACATGCCCCGCTACCTGCCCTGGCTGGCCGACCGGATCTTCGACCTGGGCGGCACGATCACCCGGATGGCCCTGGCCCGCCTCCCCGAGGGGCCGGTGGTCGTCAACTGCACCGGCCTCGGCTCCCGATCGCTGGCCGGTGACACCACGACCAGACCGGTCCGTGGGCAGGTCGTCGTGGTCGAGCAGTTCGGGCTCGACACGTGGTGGCTGGCCGAGGAGGGGCCGGACGGCGACGTCCCGACGTACGTCATCCCGCGCACCGACGACGTGGTGCTCGGCGGCACCGACGAGGTCGGCGACTGGAGCCGTACGCCGTCACCGGAGGCGGCCGCGGACATCGTCCGCCGAGCGACCGCGCTGGTCCCGGACCTCGCGCGGGCCAAGATCCTGCGGCACCGGGTGGGGCTGCGCCCGGCCCGGCCCGAGGTGCGCCTGGAGCGCGACGGCGACGTCATCCACTGCTACGGCCACGGGGGTGCGGGCGTCACCCTCTCGTGGGGCTGCGCGGACGAGGTCCTGGGTCTGCTCGAAAAGTAGCCGTTCGCCTCCCAGCAGAAGGTAAAGACGTGGCTTACGCTCCGGCCATGGCCCACACGCCTCTTCGTCGACTCGCCGTGCTGGGGGGCTGCGGCGTGCTCGCGATGTCGTTCCAGGCCCCTGCCCACGCCGACCCGACGTTCACCCACATCAGTACGCCGTCCGGCCGGACCACCCTGCTCGACGACGGCGGCAGCCCGACGTTCGCGATCTCGGGGACGGCCTCTCCTGACGTCACGACGGTAGACATCGTCTGCGTCCGCGGCCCGAGCGGATCGACCGACTCCACCGTGGTGGCCTCGGCGGTCCCGGTCGCCGGCGGTGGGTTCTCGACCGTCTCGCCGGTCCCGGACCTCTCCGGGAGCAGCCCGGTCTGCCGGCTCAAGGCCCTCCCTTCGGGGATCCTGCCCGACGACGACACCACGTCGTTCTCCGGGCCGATCCTGAACATCGACATCGTCAAACGCACCAGTGACGGGACGAACACCCTCGACTTCCGGCTGACCGCGGGCAGCGGCAACGGCGAGATCTCAGTGGCCAGCGCCGGCAAGTGCGGCGACTCGTCCATGGGCACGCTGGCGGACGACCTCAGCGTGACCCGCGACTCCGAAGGCTGCGTCGGCGACCTCGGCGGTACGGCAGGCTCGGTGCGCGTCGACGGTCATCCCGCGCTGCTCCCGCCCGAGGTCCTGGCGTTCACCAACGGCACCTCGCCCCTCTCGCTGTCGTTCCACACCCGCAAGGACGGACAGCTGACCTGGACCGAGTCGGCCCCACTGCTGCGCTGCTCGGGCACCGACACCTATCCACCGTCCTCGCCGGGAGCATGCGGCAGCCTGCTCGGCACCGGGGTGAGCTTCCACCGCGTCGGCACCTTCGACCGTGGCGGCCACCAGGTGCGGCTCCGCGACACGTTCACGTCGTCCGACTCCGCCAAGCACCGGCTGCGGCTGGTCTACGGCGTGGAGTCGACGCCTCCGCCCACCGGCGCCCTCGGCTTCGCCTTCCCCGGGCGCTCCGGCGGGTTCCACGGATCCATGACCGGTCAGGTGGTCACCGGGCTGCCGAAGAAGGCGGCCACCGTCCTGGTGCGGTCCGACCGGTTCACCGCCGAGGGCGACCCTTCCGCGGGCACCCGGGCGATCACCTGGTCGCGGCCGCCGGACCGCCTCGCGTTCTCCGCGGACGATGCCACGGTCTTCGGGCTCCAGTACGCCCTCGCCGTGCCGAAGAACGGCACCGCCGCGCTCGGCCTCACCGACAGCCAGGCCACGCTCACCTCGACGGCTCGGGCGCTCGGCTCGCGCGCGGCCGACGACATGATGCCCGCCCCGAGGATCACCTCGCCCGCCAGGGGTGCGGTCATCACCGGGAAGAGGACGAAGGTCACCGGTGTGGTCAGGGCCGGCGCGAACGGCCTGCCCGTGTCGGTCACGGTCAACGGGCACCGGGCGACGTTGAAGCCCACCGGCGCGAGCAGGGCGACGTACCACGTGGTCTTCGACGAGTCTCTCGGCAAGCACACGCTCACGGCGGTGGCCCGTGATGCGGGCGGCAACCGACGGAGCACCTCGATCACGGTGAGGAACAAGTGATGGCGACCAACGTGCTCCGCGGAGCTCGCGGCTTGGCCGTGGCGGCGACGGTGGTGCTGCCCCTCGCCCTGCTCACCCAGCTCCCCGCCGACGCCGCGCCTGGCCCGGGCACGTGGACGAGCATCACCACGCCCGCCGACGGCACGTCGTTCCTCAACGAGTTCGGCCACGAGGGACATCTGACGGTGAAGGGCAAGACGTCCCCGGACGTCAGCGCCGTCAACGTCTACTGCCTGCGCGGCTCGGGTTCGTCGGTCGACGCCACCATCGTCGCCACGACCGTGCCGGTCGTCACCGGCGGCTTCACGGCGACCGTGCCCGTGCCCAGCGCGCCCACCTTCCCGCAGTGCCGCCTGCGGGCGCTCCCCGACGGCGTCAGCGCGACGCAGACCTATCTCGCGTCGTACGCCGGCCCGGTCGTGAACTTCGACTCCTGGAAGTACCTCGCGTCCCAGGACACGTTCCAGCTCCGGGCGAGCTCGCGCACCGGGACGATGGCGACCAACGGTATGGGCGTCTGCGCAGCGGCCGACCTCGCCACGGTCGCGCCCGACGAGACCGTGCCGGGCGGATCCCACGGGTGTCTGTACGCGCTCGGCCAGAGCGGTCTCGGCGCCACCCACGGGACCGTCGGTGTCGACGGGCACGAGGCGTTCACCACGGGTGCGGCGCTCGGCTACGGGCTCACGCCGACCCGCCTGGCGACGTCGTCGTTCCATCTCCGGCACGGCGGAGGCATGGGGTGGGTCGAGACGATGCCGTTGGACCGGTGCTCGACCGACACCGCCTTCCCCCCGAGCGCCGGCACGTGCCCGACCCTGGTGTCCAGTGGCGTGGAGATCCGCCAGGTCTCGACGTACCTTCCCGGGGGCCACCAGGTGCGCATCCGCACGGAGTTCCGCTCCGTCGACGGCGAGCGTCACGCGCTGAGGCTCGACTACCTCAACTCCGTGAGTCCGTTGGCCGACGGCGTCATGGGATTCCGTTTCCCGGGTCAGAAGTCGTTCCATGGATCGACGACGGGCGAGGTGGTCTCGGCGCTCGGTCATGCCGCGGGGACCACGTTGGCGCGGAGCAACCGGCTCTCCGACGAGGGTGATCCCGCCGTCGGCACCCGCGCCATCACCTGGTCGCGCACGCCGTCGCGCATCACGTTCTCCGGCAGCGACCCGAACACCTTCGGGATGAGCTATCGACTGAGGGTGCCCAAGGGAGGCTCGGTGCATCTGGGCTTCGCCGACAGCGACGGGGTCCTGACCTCACAGGCCGTGGCACTGGGCCACCGGGGCGAGCGGGACATGATGTCCGCGCCGCGGATCTCCTCGCCCGACCCGGGCAGCGTGATTCACGGCCGGACGACGACGGTCAAGGGCGTGGTGACCTCCGGCGCCAACGGGTTGCCGACGTCGGTGACGGTCAACGGGCACGCGGCGACGCTGAAGCCGAACAAGTCCGGCTCGAAGGCGGCCTTCGCGGCGACCTTCGACGAGTCCCTCGGGAAGCACACCGTGACCGTCGTGGCGAAGGACGCCGGCGGAAACACGCGCAGCGCGTCGGTCAGGATCCGCAACATCTGACTCGGACGGGCCTTGCGTGGTCGAGCTCGTCGACCACGGAAGGCCCGCCGAGGCGAACCCCTCAGAGGGTCACTGGACCCACATGGTGTTCCAGGTCGGCATGCCCAGGGCGCTGTCGTCCGCCATGCCCTGGACCTTCGACCCGTGTGCCATCACGACCCCGCCGTAGTACGTCGGGAACAGCGGGAAGTACTGCTTCATCACCTGCTGGTCCAGGTCGTTCCACGCACCAGGCTGCTCGGCCAGCGGCATCAGCTGGATCTGGTTGATCTTCTTGGTCACGGCCGGTGCGTGGAAGGCGGCGTAGTCGGCGCCCAGCGAGCCGGTCCTGTCCGGGTGGGTGTCGGCGTACACCGTGGGCAGCCAGGTGCTGCCGGACGGCCAGTCCGAGCACCAGCTGGCCGAGCGCACGTTGATGGTCGAGTCGGTCTTGGCCCGGTCGGCGCTGTAGTTGGCGATCGTCGTCGGCACCGGCGTGGCTGTGAACCCGGCCTGTTGCAGCGCCTTCACGGTCGCATCCTTGACCTTGACGCTGGTCGGGTCGTCGGTGCGGAACAGGAACCTGATGTCATAGCCCACCGCGTTGGCCCGCTGGAGCAGGCTCCTCGCCCTGGCCGCGTCGGTCTCGAACGGCTTGCGCCCGGTGACGTTGTATGCCTGGCGACCCGGGATTCCGGGAGGCATCAGGTTGGTGGCCGGCACCGCGGTGACGCCGGGGATGTCGCCGCCGGCCAGCACGACGTCCTTGTAGGGATAGGCCCACGAGAGCGCCTGGCGGATGCGCTTGTCGGTGATCTTCCGGTTGTCCGGCGCCCAGTAGAACGTGCACGGCTGGCCGCCGAGCGTCAGTCGATCGGCCGACTGCTGCTTCATCTTGGCGTAGTCCGGTGCCAGCAGGTTGTCGTAGGTCAGCGTGGTCTGCCCGTCGCCGGAGTCCGACATCAGGATCTGGTCGATCTTCTCCGACGTCTGCTGCAGCTTGAAGTCGTAGCCGTCCGGGTACGCCGTGCGGGCGGCGTCTGTGGCCGGGTCCCAGTGGGGGTTGCGCTGGAGCACGAGCTCCTTGGCCGGACTGAACGACTTGATCATGTAGGGGCCGGTCGACAGCGGGTGGTTCTTGTAGCTCTTCGGATCGCTGGCCTTGCCGAAGGGCACCGGGCCGTTGGCGGGGAAGGCGCCCCAGTAAGGCATGTCGGGGAACGGCTTGTCCATGAAGATCGTCAGCTTGTCGCCGTTGACCTTGATCGCGTCGAACTTCTGCTGCGGCGCCGTGTAGGGCCCCTTGTACGACGAGCCGCCGCGGAAGTAGACGTTGGAGTAGTACTGGCACGGACCCGTCGGGAACGTGGCTGCGTCCATGCACCGTTGCATGCCCCACGCGATGCTCTTCGCGGTGACGGGCGTCCCGTCCTCGAACTCGACGCCGGGTCGGATGGTGAACGTCCACCGCGTGTAGTCGTCGTTGTGCTGCCCGAGGTCGGTCGCCAGGTCGGGCACCAGCACCATCTGCTCGGTGCTCGGGTCGTAGCGGTACTGCGTCAGCGAGCGGGTGAGCAGCTGGGAGTCGAGCGACATCGTGTCGAGGTAGTAGGCCTCCGCCGGGTCGATCGTGGTCTGCAGCCCGGTGCTGGTGAGGACCGTGACGATCCCGCCCTTCTGGGCGCCGCTGATGGTCACCGGACCCTTGGCGGTGGCGTCGGTGCCGCCGTTGGTGTTGCCGAGCTGACCGGTGTCGACCTTCGCGCCGGTGTCCGGCGACGACGATCCGGTGCCACCGCAGGCACCGAGGGTGAGGGCGGCCGTCGCGAACATCGCGAGGGCTGAGGTGACCCGCATGGGAACCCCTTCCGAGAGTGTTGCCCGGCATCCGAGCCGCCGGGTCCGAGGCAAGTGATGCTAGGCACGCCGGGCCCGGGCGCAGGTCACGATCCGGCCACGAACGTGCCGCGAAGCGTGTGAGCCACCTCGCGGTGGGTCCGCAGGGCTGCGTGGGAGGATGCGCACCATGACGAGCAGCACCGAGCCCGCCACCACGAAGACCTCCACCACGGACACTGTCGGCTCCGGCCGCGAGTTCGCCACGATCGGGGTGGTCGGCCTCGGCACGATGGGCGCCGGCATCGCCGAGGTGTTCGCGCGCAACGGGTTCTCCGTGGTCGGCGTCGAGGTGAACGACGAGGCCGTCGAGCGCGGCCGTCAGCACCTCGAGCACTCCACCGGGCGGGCCGTCCAGCGCGGCAAGCTGAGCGAGGACGACCAGGCTGAGCTGATCGGCCGGGTCACCTTCACCACCACCCTGAAGGACCTCGTCGACGCGGACTTCGTGGTCGAGGCAGTGGTGGAGTCGATCGAGATCAAGAAGTCGATCTTCCGTGAGCTCGAGGGCATCGTGAAGCCGGAGACGATCCTGGCGACCAACACCTCGAGCCTCAGCGTCACGGAGATCTCGACCGCCAACCTGCATCCCGGCCGGGTGATCGGCGTGCACTTCTTCAACCCGGCCCCGGTGCAGAACCTCGTCGAGATCGTGCGCACCGTGGTCACCGAGCCGGAGGTGCTGGAAGACGTCAAGGGCCTGGTCGGGCGGCTCGGCAAGAGCCCGGTGATCTGCGGTGACCGAGCCGGCTTCATCGCCAACACCCTGCTGTTCGGCTACCTCAACCACGCGGCCTCGATGTACGAGGCCCGGTTCGCCACCCGCGAGGACATCGACGCGGCGATGAGGTTCGGCTGCGGGTACCCGATGGGTCCGCTGGCCCTGCTCGACCTGATCGGCCTCGATACGGCGTACGAGATCCTCGACACGATGTACAAGCAGGGCCGCGACCGCCTGCACGCGCCGGTCCCGATCCTCAAGCAGCTGGTCACGGCCGGGTTCCTCGGCCGCAAGACCGGACGCGGCTTCTACACCTACGAGGCGCCCGACAGCCATGTCGTGGTCGCGGACGCGCAGACGCCGGACGCCGAGCACCGTCCCGAGCTGAAGCGTCCGATCCGCTCCGTCGGCGTCGTGGGCACCGGCACCATGGCGACGGGGATCACGGAGGTCCTGGCCAAGGCCGGGTACGACGTGACCTACGTCGGCCGCTCCGACGCGAAGGTCGAGGGCGTCCGTACGACGATCGAGCGCTCGCTGGACAAGGCGATCCAGCGGGGGAAGCTCGAGGAGTCCGAAAAGTCCGAGACCCTGGGCCATCTGACCGGCACCACCCGGCTCGACGATCTGTCGGGCTGCGACCTGGTCGTCGAGGCGGTGGTGGAGGACCTCGCGGTCAAGACCACCCTGTTCGAGAACCTCGACGAGATCTGCAAGCCGGGCGCCATCATGGCCACGACCACCAGCAGCCTGCCGATCATCTCCTGCGCGACCGCGACGAAGCGGCCGCAGGACGTCATCGGGATGCACTTCTTCAACCCCGCCCAGGTGATGAAGCTGGTCGAGGTCGTCTCGACGGTCACCACCTCCGACGACGTGCACGAGACGGTGGTCGCGTTGTGCGCGACGCTCGACAAGGTCGCGGTGTCGTGCGGTGACCGCGCCGGGTTCATCGTGAACGCCCTGCTCTTCCCCTACCTCAACGACGCCGTCCGGATGCTCGAGGCGCACTACGCGACCGCCGACGACATCGACACCGCGATGAAGCTCGGGTGTGCCTTGCCGATGGGGCCGTTCGAGCTGCTCGACGTGGTCGGCAACGACGTGTCGCTGGCGATCCAGCGCGAGCTCTATCTCGAGTTCCGCGAGCCGGGCTTCGCCCCCGCTCCGCTGCTCGAGCACCTGGTCACGGCCGGCTACCTCGGCCGCAAGACCGGCCGCGGCTTCCGCGACTACAGCTGACACCTCCCCCACGTGACGTGCCACGATCGGCACGGAGCCGGACATGAGTCCGGTATGGGGGATCGATGAGCGAGCCGCCGCCCCGGCACCAGGAGCGGTTCCGGCACGTCTACGCCGAGCACTTCGACCGAGTGCTCGGCTACGCGCTCCGACGCGTGGCGAGGCCCGAGGACGCGGCCGACGTGGTGGCCGAGACGTTCCTCGTCGCCTGGCGCCGGCTCGCCGACGTACCGGACGAGCCGCGCACGCGGCTCTGGCTGTACGCCGTGGCGCGGCGCGTGCTGGCCAACCAGCGCCGCGGTGACCGGCGACGGCTGGCGCTGGGAGAGCGGCTCGGTGCCGAGCTGGCGGCCTGCGCGCCGGACCACGCGCTCGCGGTCGTGGATCGCGTGCGGTACGCCGCCGCGCTCGCGCGCCTCTCCATGACCGACCGCGAGATCGTCATGCTCCATGCCTGGGAGGAGCTCGAGCCGCGTGAGATCGCCGAGGTGCTCGGCATCTCGGCGGTGGCCGCGCGGTCGCGGCTGTCTCGCGCGCGGGTGAGGCTGCGCGAGGCGCTCGGCGAAGCCCCGCCGGACGACGACTGCCACGAGGGCGGTCTCACCGGACACCTCCTGAGCAGAACCTCCGACCTGCTGCCCGAGGAGCCTCGATGACCCCGACGTCACCGCACCCGATCACCGACCGCGAGGTCGCCGAGCTGCCCGTCCACGCCGGTCGTGCCGAGCTCCTCGAGGAGATCCTGCGCACGCCTGTCGAGCACGCCGAGCGCGCCCCGCTCGTCGACCTGGCGCCCCGCCATCGCCGGCGCCTGGTCTCCGTGGCCGCCGCAGCCGCCGTGGTCGTCACCGTGGCCGGGCTCGCCGCCTGGCAGCGGCCCCGGAGCACCACCTCTCCGCGTCCCGACGGGTCTGGCTTCGTCCACCGGTCGAGCGCCCCGGGCGAGAGCCACACGATCACGAAGCTGACGGTCCGACCGCACTCGTCGGGCGGACCACTGACGCCGCAGGTGAGGGTCCGGGTGACGCGGGCGGCGCCGCCGGCGGCCGACCAGCTGGCCCGGACGGCGCCCATCGTGTCGGGTGGCGCCTACGTGGCGCTGAACGAGGACGGCTGGGCGGTCACCGGGCTGTCCGACGACGCCTACGGGAGGGACGTCCTCTACCAGCGCGGTGACGCGCTGGTGGACGTCACGACCTACCCGGCATCCGAGTACCCGTCGTACGTGGCCGATCGGACGGGTGATGCCGGATCACCGGAGGCGACGACCCTGCTCGGCCGGTCGGCCGGCCTCTTCACCTACGCGTCCGACGACCACGCCGTGCTCCGTGCCCCGGACGGCGACCGGTTCCTGGAGGTCCGCGGCCAGGGGATGAGCGAGACGGACTTCCGAGCCGTGCTGGCCGACCTCGTGCAGACCGACGAGGCCGGGTTCGCCCGCTCGATGCCACCCGGCACCGTGACGCCGTACAACCGCGACGAGGCGATCCAGCACCTCCTGCGCGGTGTCGAGACGCCGCCCGGGTTCACCGCCGACCAGGTCTCGCTGCTGGGGTTCAACGACGGGTACCAGTCCGCCGCGCGGGTCGCCGGATCGGTGGGGTGTGCCTGGCTCGATCGGTACGCCGACGGGTCGGCCGCCGACCGAAGCGCCGCGATCGACGCGTTCGCAGGCAGCCGATCGTGGGCGTTGCTGCGGCACATCGCCGACCAGGGTGGCTACTCGTCGGTCTTCTGGTCGGTCGCCGGCCAGCTGCGGTCCGGCCACGACGAGAAGGGCAGGCCCGTCGACGTCGCCGCCTTGAAGCACGGCCTCTGCTGAGCATCGGGTCACGCGCCGGTCCGATCCACGCGTCCTAGGATCGGCGCGTGAACACCGGCCGGCTCGAGGCGTTCAGCGACGGCGTGCTCGCGATCATCATCACCGTGATGGTGCTCGAGCTGAAGCCGCCCTCGGCCGAGCATCCGACGTTGCACTCCCTCGTCCACGACTCGGGGCTGGGGCTGCTCACCTACGTGCTGAGCTTCGTCTACGTCGGGATCTACTGGAGCAACCACCACCACATGTTCCAGATCTGCAACTACGTGGACGGTTCGGTGCTCTGGGCCAACCTGCACCTGCTGTTCTGGCTCTCGCTCTACCCGTTCACGACCTCGTGGGTCGCCGAGAGCGACCTGAAGCAGACCCCGACGGTCGTCTACGGCGTCAACCTCCTGGCAGCCGGGATCGCCTACTACCTGTTGCAGATCCGCATGACGCGGATGCCCGAGGGCGGCGCCCAGCTGCGTGAGGTGGTGGGTGAGGACCTCAAGGGCAAGCTCTCGCCGGTCATCTACGCCGTCGGCATCCTGTTGGCCTTCGTCGAACCCTGGCTGGGCGTCATCCCCTTCGTGACCGTCGCACTGATGTGGCTCGTGCCCGACCGCCGGGTCGAGCGGTACCTTGCCCAGCACCAGGGGAGCGGCTGACCGAGACCCAGGCGCGTGCGGACGTTCGTCTCGTAGCCATGAGTGCGCCTTCTGGCCGATCGGATCCTGACAGCCAAGTGTCCGGCGCCACGACCGCTCATCAGCGTTCAGTGACATTGGCAAGGTCGTGTGCTTGAGAACGGTCCATAGCGCGGTGTCAGGCACACGACTCGAACATGGACGGCCCACAACGCGCGCTCACATGGGCTCCCTGAAGACCACGGCAACCGTGGTGGCCAGCAAGGGGATGAGCAACGATCCGATTCGACCAGCGGGCGCCCTGCTCCTCGAGCTGTCAGGTATCGCCTCGCGCCTCAAGCCGGCCCGGTCCAACGTGTTCCTGCTGAACTACCAGCACCGCCCCGCCAGCGAGGAGATGGCCACACCCGGGCTGAGCTGACCGCTCAGTCCAGGCAGAACTCGTTCCCCTCCGGGTCCTGCATCACGATGTGCCCTGCGCCGACCGGCGGCGCGGGGTCGAAGCGTTGCCACCGGGTGGCGCCCAGGGCGACGAGCCGCTCGCACTCGGCCTCCAGGGCCGTCATCCGCTCGTCACCCTGGAGCCCGGGCGCGGCGCGGACGTCGAGGTGCAACCGGTTCTTGGCGACCTTTCCCTCGGGCACCTTCTGGAACCACAGCCGTGGTCCGACGCCCTCGGGGTCGACCGACGCGGACGCGTTGTTGCGGTCCTCCTCCGGCACTCCGAAGTGGTCGAGCGCCTCCTCCCACGTGGCGAATCCCGGCGGCGGGGAGTCGTAGCGGTAGCCGAGTGCCTCGTTCCAGAAGGCGGCCAGAGCGTTGGGGTCGTGGCAGTCGAAGGTGACCTGGACGGTGCGGCTCATG
>JAICSK010000022.1 GCA_025936915.1 Nocardioides sp. | reverse complement strand
GGCTGCGGGAGCGGTGGCGCGAAGATGTTGGTGTAGACCGGCACGATCGGCAGGTCGGCGTCGGGCCGCAGCGTGATGATCGGGCAGGTGATGCTGTGGTCGATCCGCAGCTCGTTGCTGAACGCCAGGTCGAACTCGCGGTCGAGGCCGCCGCGGAGGAGGTGCTGCGACAGCTCCTCGTCGCCCTCGAGGCGGAAGCGCGGCAGCCCGAACTCGCGCTCCTCGTTGTACCAGTTGGCGTCGTAGTACGGCGCCTTGCCGACCAGGAACTGCGGCATGTTGTCGAGCCACAGCTGATGGAAGTGGTCGCTGCCGACCATCACCAGCACGTCGGGCTCGGCGCGCGTCAGGGTCTCGCGGAACGTCTCGATCTTCGCCTGCCACTCGTCGGCGAACGGCGGCCGCTCGTCGCCGGTGCTCGTGCTGGCGCGGTAGTAGAAGGGGTGGTGGGTCGAGGCGATGACCGCGGCGACGGTGGCCATGTCCTACTCCTCCGTGAGTGTCGGGTCGACGTAGACGGCGTTGCGGTCGACGGTCAGGTAGGCGTCCATCCCGATCGGACGTCGGCTCTCCTCCGCGATCTGGCCGAGCAGGCCGGCCGCCCGGGCGAGAAGGGCGAAGCCGCGGAGCAGGTCGACCGGCAGCCCGAGGTCGGCGAGGGCGGCGCCACAGACACCGGCACCGTTGAGCGGAAGTCTTCTTCCCAGGACCTGTGAATGCGTGCGGCCGATGGCTTCGAACAGCCGGAGGTGCGGGCCGCGCAACCCCTCCTCCTCGGCGATGGCGATCAGCCTCGGCGTGCGCGGGTCGAGCTCCTTGTGCACGGGGTGGCCGAGACCGGGGACGTACCGCCCGGCCTCACGCGCACGTCGTACGGCGTCGAGGGCCAGCGCGTCCCAACCCTCGTCATCGGTGGGGAGCTCGACCTGCTCGTCGAGTACGGCGTGCAGGAACCGGCCGCAGTCCTCGGTGACACCGAGGAACCTCGATCCCCCTCCCAGGAGACCGGCCGCGAGTGCGCCCTGGAGCGAGTCGGGTGCCGAGAGATAGGTGAGCCGGGCGGCGATCGCGGTCGGGGTGAACCCGTGGTCGGCCAACGCGACGAGCACCGCCTCGAACACCCGGACCTCCGCGGGTGTCGGGCGGCGCAGCCTCACCAGCCAGAACGCCAGCTCGCCGAACCCGACCTGGCCCATCAGGTCCTCGGTGAGGTTCTGCCCGAGCAGCCGGATCTCGTCGGCACTCGACGTCCCCAACGACGTCGGGAACTCCAGCCCGTCAGTCATCGCCGGCGTCCTCCTTGGCCGGAGCATCGTTGGTCGCGGGCTCGTCGGACTCGTCGACCAGTGGGGCTTCGCCGGACAACCATGCGCGGATCTGCTCGCCGTGCTCGTCGAGCCCCGGAGGCGGGTAGCGGTAGTCGACCGGCGTCTCGGAGAACCGGATGGGGTGCCGCACCGACGGCACCATCGCCTCTCCCACGCCGACCTCGACCACCGGCTCGAGCCCGATCTCGGTCGCGAACGCGACGCCCTGCGAGACGTCGTTGATCGGCCCGCACGGGACGCCGGCGGCGATGATGTCGCGGAACCACTCCTGCTTCGTCCGGGTCTTGAGCCGCTCGATCAGGAGCGGCCGCAGCTCGTCGCGGTGGGCGTTGCGGACGTCCATCCGGACGAACCGCGGGTCGTCGGCGAGCTCGGGTGCCCCGATCACCGAGCAGAGCTTGCGGAACTGCACGTCGTTGCCCGACGTGATGATCAGCTCGCCGTCGGCGCACGGAATGGGCTCGTAGGGATACAGGCTCGGGTGGCTGTTGCCCATCCGTTGGGGAACCACGCCGCCGGCGACGTAGGCGCTGGTCTGGTTGACCATCCCGGAGAGCGCCGAGGAGAGCAGGTTGACCTCGACGTGCTGGCCGCGGCCGGTCTGGTGCCGCGCGTCGAGTGCGGCCAGGATCCCGATCGTGGCGTGCATGCCGGCCATCACGTCGAAGACGGAGATCCCGGATCGGAAAGGTTCTGTCTCGGGAGAACCCGTCAGGCTCATCAGGCCCGACATCGCCTGCACGATCAGGTCGTAGCCCGGCAGCACCCGGCCCCTGTCCGTCGAACCGAAGCCGCTGATCGATGCGTACACGATCCCCGGGTTGCCGGCCGCGACGTCGTCGTACCCCAGGCCGAAACGCTCGAGCCCGCCGGGGCGGAAGTTCTCGATCATCACGTCGGCTCGTGACGCCAGCTCGCGGGCGAGCTCGAGGTCGCCGTCCTCCTTGAGGTCGAGGGCGACGGAGCGCTTGTTGCGGTTGACCGCGAGGTAGTACGTCGAGATGCCGTCGCGCACCGGCGGCCGCCAGGCCCGGGTGTCGTCACCGGCCGGCGCCTCCACCTTCACCACGTCGGCGCCGAGGTCGGCGAGCAGCATCGTGGCGTAGGGCCCGGCCAGCACCCGCGAGAAGTCGGCGACCAGGAGCCCGGAGAGAGGTCCGGTCGGGCGATCGGCCAACGCCGCGCTCCTTTGCCTGAGTTCGGACACCTGTCCGACCGAGTTCACCAGCGTGCCTCCAGCGCGTCAAGGTCTTGACACCCACGAGACGCAGGACGAGATTGACCGCAAAGCGGACATCCGTACGGGAGGGGCCATGAGCGACTCGATCGTCTTCCGCGGCGGCACGGTGCTGACGATGGACGACAGCCACACGATCCACACGGGAGGCGATGTCCTGGTCGTCGGAGACCGGATCGAGTCCGTCGGGCCCGCTCTCGACGTCCCCGACGGGACCCGCGAGATCGACGCGAGCGGCGGCATCGTGATGCCGGGGATGATCGACACGCACCGGCACATGTGGCAGACGGCCATGCGGGCCTACGGCGCGGACTGGACGCTCACGCAGTACTTCGTCTGGTACTACCTCGAGCACGGCAAGACCTTCCGCCCCGAGGACATCCACGCCGGCAACCTGCTCTCGGCCTGGGAGTCGCTCGAGGCCGGCGTCACCACCACCGTCGACTGGTCCCACGGGCTGCAGACCGTCGACCACGCCGACGCCGCGGTCGACGCGCTGCAGGCGACGCCGGGGCGGTTCGTGCTCGCCTACGGCAACATCCAGGCGGGTCCGTGGGAGTGGACCGCCGACCCGTCCGTCCGGGAGTTCTTCGAACGCCGGCGTACCGGCGCGGGCGACAGGCTCGGCTTCCAGCTGGCGTTCGACGTGACCGGCGACCCGTCGTTCCCCGAGCGGGCGGCGTTCGAGGTGGCGCGCGACCTCGGCCTGGCGGTGACCACCCACGCCGGCGTCTGGGGTGCGACCAACGACGACGGCATCCGGCTGATCCACGAGAACGGCTTCGCCGCACCGGAGAACATCTACGTGCACGCGGCCACGCTGAGCACCGACTCCTACCAACGCATCGCGGCCTCCGGCGGCTCGGTCTCGGTGTCCACGGAGTCGGAGCAGAGCGCGGGTCAGGGCTACCCCCCGACCTGGCAGGTGCGGCAGTTCGACATCCCGGTCTCGCTGTCGATGGACACCAGCGTGTGGTGGAGCGGCGACCTGTTCTCGGCGATGCGGACCACGCTCGGCGCCGACCGCTCGCGCGAGCATCTCGAGGCACACGTCAAGGGCGACACCGTCACCTCGCTGTCGCTGCGCGCCGAGCACGTCGTGGACTGGGCGACCCGCGGCGGCGCCCGCGCTCTCGGCCGGGACGACCTCGGCCGGCTGACCCCGGGGGCGAAGGCGGACGTGATCCTGATCAAGAACGACGCGTCGCCGGTGTCCTTCCCGGTCCTGAACCCCTACGGCCACGTGGCCTTCCAGGCCCAGCGCGGCGACGTCCACACCGTGGTCGTCGACGGAAAGGTGGTGAAGGACGCCGGCGCGCTGGTCGGCTTCGACGCCGCAGCGGTACGACGAGGCATCGACGCGACCGTCGACCACCTGCGCTCGGCGATGGGCGAGGAGACCTGGCAGGCCGGCATGCACCCGGAGATGCCCGAGGGCGGCAAGGTCCTGGACAACCCGTACCAGTACACCGACTACCAGTCCGACAGCACCCACGGCGCGCGCGGATCGATGTTCGGCGAGCCCGGCGTCGACGAGTGACCTGAGGACGGCGTCGATGGCAGGCCGGGGCTCGGGACCGGAGTTCGTCGAGTCGCTCGCCCGCGGGCTCGACGTACTCCGTTGCTTCGACGCCGCGCGCCGCGCGATGTCGCTGGCCGAGGTCGCGTCGGCGACCGGTCTGGCACGGCCCACGGCACGTCGGCTCCTGCTGACGCTCGAGGAGCTCGGATACGTCAGGTCGGTCGACGGCGCGTTCACGCTGACGCCGAAGGTGATCACGCTCGGGACGGCGTACGTCGCGTCGCTCGGGCTCTGGGAGATCGCCCGGCCGCACCTCGAGGCGCTGGTGCAGCAGACGGGCGAGTCCTCGTCGATGGCCCAGCTCGACGGCAGCGACATCGTGTACGTCGCACGAGTGTCGGTGCCGAAGATCATCGCGTTGCGCGTCGACATCGGCACCTTGTTCCCCGCGCCGGTCACCTCGCAGGGCAAGGTCCTCCTCGCCGCTCTCCCCCCCGACGAGCTCGACGAGGTCCTGCGGACGCCGTCGCGCTCGTCGGTGCCGTCCGTCGAGCTCGTCGAGACGTCGAGGCGTCGGCTCCTGGACGACCTCACCCGGGTGCGCGCCCGGGGCTGGGCCCTCGCAGACGAGGAGCTCGCGCCCGGCGTCCGCTCGATCGCGGTGCCCGTCCGCGACGGCACCGGCGCCGTCCGCGCCGCGATGAACGTCACCGTCCACGCGGCCGAGACCTCGACCGAGCACCTCCTCGAGGCCCACCTGCCCAGGCTCCTCCGCACAGCCGGTGAGGTCAGCGCCGACTGGGCTGCGTGGCAGTCACGCCCTCACCACGAGGTCGAGCCCCGCCCCGCGGCCGGCGCCACCAGCTGATCCGGGAGACGGTAGGTCTGCTGCTGTCGGATCGACGCCGGGGCGTTCGTAGCAGGGGTGAGAGGCGACCCACGCCGTCCGTACGCGAGGAGGCCATCATGACCACCACCTACACCTTCGACGTCTTCACCAGCGTCGACGGCTTCGGCACGCACCGCGGCGACTGGGGCGGGTACTGGGGCAAGCAGGGCCCCGAGCTGCTCGCCCACCGCGAGGACGTCTACCGCGATCCGCAGCGGATGGTCTTCGGTCCCGCCACCTACGAGGCATTCGCCGGGTTCCTCGGCGAGGGTGCCGAGCCGGACGTGTCCGTCGACGCGTGGGCGACCCGGATGTGGCAGCTGCCGATCACCGTCGTGTCCTCCACGCTGTCGGATCCGTTGGCCGGGCCCGACGTGACGCTCGAGCGGAGCGACGCGCTCGACGTCGTACGAAGGCTGAAGGAGGAGTCCGACGTACCGCTTCGCTCGCACGGCAGCCTGAGGCTCAACCGGGCCCTGCTCGCGGCCGGCCTCGTCGACCGGGTCCAGCTGACGGTCTTCCCCGTGATCACCGGCCAGACCGGCACGGAGCCGGTCTTCGCGAACGCGCAGGACTTCGACCTCGAGCTGCTCGACAGCCACACCTACGACGGCCGCACCCTGGAGCTGACCTACCGACCGACGCTCCACGACAGCAGGGGATGATCCGACCATGCACTACCTGCTCTCCGTCATCGACACCACGACCGGTCCGACGGGTTCGGCCACCGACGAGGAGATGGCCGACATCCGCGTGTTCAACGACGCCCTGAAGACCGACGGCACCTGGGTCTTCGCGGGTGGCCTGGCAGCACCCGACACCGCCACCGTGATCGACAACCGCGGTGACGCGCCGCTGTTCACCGACGGCCCGTTCGTGGAGACCAAGGAGTACCTCTCCGGATTCTGGGTGATCGAGGCGCCCGATCTCGACGTGGCCCTGAGGCTGGCCGCCGAGGCCTCGAGAGCCTGCCACCGCAAGATCGAGGTGCGACCGTTCCTGGGCGTCGCGTGAGCGACGCCGAGGAGGCGGTGGTCCGGGCCCACCGCGAGGAGTGGGCGCGGCTGGTCGCCGTCCTGGCCCGGCGCTTCGGAGACCTCGACATCGCCGAGGAGGCGGCCGCCGAGGCGTTCGCCACCGCCGTCGAGCGCTGGCCCGGCGACGGCGTACCACCCAACCCGGGCGCCTGGCTGACCACCACCGCCCAGCGCAAGGCGATCGACCGGATACGACGCGAGAACAAGCGGGACGACAAGCAGGAGGCGGCGACGCGGATGATGGACGACGAGCCGCCGGAGCCGGTCGGGGCCATCGAGGACCAGCGACTGCGCCTGGTGTTCACCTGCTGCCACCCCGCCCTCGCGATGGAGGCGCGGGTAGCGCTGACCCTGCGCATGGTGGGCGGCCTGACCGTGCCCGAGATCGCCCGCGCGTTCCTGGTGCAGGAGGCCACGATGGGGCAACGGATCACCCGGGCGAAGGCCAAGATCAAGGCCGCCCGCATCCCCTACCGCGTCCCCGCGGCGGAGGACCTGCCGACCCGCGTCTCCGGCGTCCTGCAGGTGATGTTCCTGGTGTTCAACGAGGGCTACCTGGCGACCGGCCCCGACACCGACCCGGTGCGGCACGACCTGACGTCCGAGGCGATCCGGCTCACCCGGCTGATCCGGGTCCTCCTGCCCGACGACGGCGAGGTCGCCGGGCTGCTGGCCCTGATGCTGATGACCGAGGCGCGACGAACAGCCCGGGTCGCGCCGAACGGCGAGCTGGTCACGCTCGACGAGCAGGATCGCGGGGCGTGGGACCCGACGCTGGTGGCCGAGGGCCATCGGCTGGTCCGCGAGCGCCTCGCGTCGGGGGTCGCACCCGGTCGGTACCAGATCCTGGCCGCGATCAACGCCGTGCACACCTCGGCGGCCGACGTGCGCGACACCGACTGGTCGCAGGTCGTGGCCCTCTACGACCAGCTCGTGAGGATCGACCCGTCCCCGATCGTCGCGCTCAACCGGGCCGTCGCGGTCGCCGAGCTCGACGGCCCGGAGGTCGCGCTGGCGATCGTCGACCGGCTCGACTCGGCTCTGGGTGGCTACCACGCCTACCACGTCGCCCGGGCCGACCTCCTGCGCAGGCTCGGGCGCAGCCAGGAGTCGCGTGCGGCGTACGACCGGGCGATCGAGCTGGCCGGCAACACCGCCGAGACGGCCTACCTCACCCGCCGCCGCGACCAGCTGCGGCCGGCCTCCGGCTGACGACGCGCCGCGCCCGAGGGAACCCACCGCGGCGGAGATCCGTCGCATCCTTGCTCTGGACGACCTGGGAGGTGAAGCCGTGCGTCGCAGGGCTGGCCTCCTGCTGGTCGTGGCATTCACCGCGTCCGGCTGCTTCGTCCACGGGTCCCACGACGCCGTCCGGCCCGAACCCGTCGGCAGGTGGCGGGCGCTTCCTCCCCCGCCTCTCCCGGCGACGGCGAGGGCACTCGGGTTGTCCACCGGTCGCGAGGTCGTCTACCTCGGTGGCGACCGGCGTCCGTGCCCGCCGCGCGTCAGCTGCGACGCGGCCGAGCTGGACCCGCAGGGACCGGGCAGGTCGGGCATGACCCGCCAGGCCGCGGCGTACGACGTGCGGACGGGAACGTGGCGTCGGCTGGCGCCGGCGCCGGCGTACGTCGACGCGGACACCGAGGCGGCGTACGCCGCGGGTCGCATCATCGTCGACACCGCAGGCGGGTGGTTCGTCTACGACCTCGGCCACGACACCTGGACCGCCTTCCGCAGCCGCTGGGCGCGGAACTACGGGCTCTCGCCGGTCGGGGACGTGATCTTCGGCGAGTCCCGGGACCTGTCGCGTGTGGTCGCCTACGACGCGCGCGCCCGGCGTTGGACGACCTACCCGCGCGACACCCTCCGGCCACGTCTCGGCGAGGCGACGGTCTCCGGGACGCCGTCCGGCCCGGTGCTCGCGGGCTACGACAAGAGCCGTCCCTACGACATCCACCGCGGCTCACCCGCCATCGCCGACGTGTGGGACCACGGGCGTTGGCGTCGCCTGCCGCCGAGCGGGCAGATGGAGCGGGGCTGGACCTGGACGGGGAAGCGGTTGGTCGATCCCACCCGAGGTTTCCAGGACCGCGGCGACGAGTACACCTGGCCACGCGCCTATCCCTTCGGCGGCATCCTGGACCCCGGCGCCGGGCGGTGGCAGCCGCTGCCGACCGTGTTGGAGCGCGCGCCGCAAGGCTGGGTCACGACGAGCAGCGGCTGGCCCGGGCCGCCGAACGGCTCCGGGTGGTTCGCCACCGACGGCCGTGTGTACGACGACCGGACCGGCGACGCCTGGCCGCTGCCGCGTCCGGCGGGAGCGCCGGAGGTGTACGCCTCGGCGGTCTGGGTCGACGGTCGTCTCGTCGCGTTCGGCGGTGCCAGCTACTCCGGCCAGCACCTCACCCTCGGCTCCGGCGCGTGGATCTACACCCCCTGAGGTCTCGGGGATGTGTCCGGGTCGGGTCAGGGCCGGTCCCGATGTGCCGGTGTCGTCGTACGACGCAGAGTGGAGTCAGCAGGGAAGCGCCCTGCTCCCTGACTCGAGGAACACCATGAACGACATCCGCCAGACCTTCGCCCGCAACGGGTTCGTCCGGTCGTCCGATCGGCGCGTCCTGGGCGGCGTGTGCGCCGGTCTCGGGCGACGCTTCGGCCTCGCCCCGTGGACGGCCCGACTGCTCTTCGTCCTGCTGCTGCTGGTGATCCCCGGCAGTCAGCTCCTGATCTACCCGATCCTCTGGATCCTGATGCCGTCCGAGACCGCGATGGCCGGGTCCGGGCAGATGCCGGCGCCGACGCGGGCGTAGCCGTCCGGCTTGCTCGCTGTCGGTCGGGATGCCCAGGCGTGCGCAGCGGGCCGGAGGGCGTCCGGTCCCCGACTCAGACGATGTCCCCCGCCGCCGCCCTCAGTCGCGGGATTCGTCCTCGAAGGTGACCTCGATGTGCTCGAACCCCTTGTGCCGCTGGGCTTTCGCATATTCGCGATACACCCGGCGATCGGCGTCGGTCAGCCGGACGTCGTCGGTGAAGGGCGTGAGCAGGGCCCGCGGGTAGAGCCTCTTGCCGAGCACGACGTTCGTCTCCAGTCCGAGCATCGCGATCACGCTGGCGACGTACAGCAGGGCGATCAGGCCGAGGACGACGGCGAAGACGCTGTTCATCTCGCTCGCGTTCGCGATCACGTGGGCGACGTAGACGCCGCCGGCCAGCTGGAGCAGCTGCCAGAGGACCGCGACCAGCAGGGCACCCGGGAGCACGTCGCGCCAGTGGTCCTTCTGCGGTGTGGACATCCGCATCAGAAACGCGAGGACGACGGCGTCGATCAGCACGGTGAGGGAGCGGACGAGCACCCGGACGCCGACGCCGACGTCGGTGCCGAACACCTCGAGGTGGCTGGACAGGCTGCTCAGCACGGCGATGAACACCAGCGCGATGCCGGCGAGGGTCATCCAGACCAGACTGCGGTAGCGGCTGATCACCGGGTTGAGCCGGCTGTTGCGCGGGATGGCCCACACGACGCTGACGGCGTTCTGCGCGGCCTGTCCCAGGCCGATCGCGCCGTACGTCGCCGTCAGGATGCCGATCACCACCGCCAGTCCGCTGCCCTGGATGCCGCCCGGCTGGCCGAGCTGGGTGCCGACGATCGGGAACTGCGCCAGGGCCGAGGTCAGGATCCGCTGCTCGAGGGCGGGATCGCCCTGCAGCACGAAGCCCAGCACCGATGACGCGATCAGGAGCAGCGGCAGGATCGCGACGAAGGCGTAGTGGGTCACCACGGCCGCGAGGTAGCCGCCCTGGTCGTCGAAGAACTTGTAGACGACCGCGATCGGAACCCCGAGCACGCGGTGGCGCCGCTGCCAGCCGTCCAGCCGGTCGACCCGACGCTCCACCGCCCTTCCGCCCTCGCGCGGCAGTCGCTTCACCAGGTGTGGCACCCGCTGCGGCGTCGTCATGGTTCCCCGTTCCGTCACCCGCGACGTACCCCGGACCGACGATGACCACACGGCGGCGCGCTCGCACGTGGGCTGCCGTCCCCGTCTGCTGCGGTACCTTGCGCGTCGTGACAGCAGACGGTCACCCGGCGAGTGAGCAGCCGAGCGCGGGTGCGCCCGCGAAGGAAGCGCCTGGCGAGCGGTTCATCCTCGACCAGCTGACCGAGAGACTCGACACGCTGCGCCTGCTGCGCGAGGACGACCCCCACCGTGCCGACGTGATGCTCGAGCAGTTCGGCGCCGCCGGCCGGGTGGAGTCGGAGATGCTGACCCAGCTCGGACAGCGGCCGTCGCTGCACCTGCCCGACCGCTTCCCCGAGGCCCATCGCACGGTGATGCGGGCGATCGAGGTCTTCGACCGCAACGGCGCTCGAGTGCCGTCGTCGGTGCGCGCCGGCTTCCTCACGCCGCTCGCCTCGCGGCTCGTGCAGGTACTGGTCGCGGTCGTCGTGCGCAGCTATCAGCGATCGGTGATCGGGCACCTGCGGCGCATGTACGCGCTGCGCGAGGCCAACAGCGTCCCCGGCAGCGCGGCGTACCGTGCCTTGACGCTCGCCCGCCGCCAGCTCGACCGGGTGACCGAGGACCTCTCCCGCCGGGCCGGAGGGCTGCCGGCGTTCCTGGTCGGCGGTGCCGCGTTCTCCCTGCTGTCGTCGACGGTCCAGGAGGTGACGCGCAGCGCACTGGTCCTCGTGGTCGTCGCGCTCGTGACCGCGGCACTCGCGGTCGCGGCGTTCTGGTGCGTGATCACGGCCGCGGCGATCGCCCGCCGTCGTACCCGGATCGCCCTCGACACCCCGCTTCGCGCTCTGTACGCGACCATCGGCGCCGCGGGCGACCCGCCGCGCGACCGCAGCCGTGACTTCGTGGTGTACGCCGTGATCCTGCTGGCTCTCGCCTGGGTCGTGGTGCCGGCGGCGGTGGCCTACGCCCTCAACGTCGCCTGACCTCAGTCTGCTGCGGACTCGGCGTCGCGAGCGGGCGGCCGATGGCGGAGCGTCCTCGTCGGCGGGTGTCGGTCGACGAACGGATGGTGGGGCACGGCACAGTCCTCCTCTGATCCGGGTGGGATGAGGCATCCGACCCGGGCCGCCCCCCAACGGCCGGGTCGGATGGACTGTGGGCGCTACTGGACGAGCACCGTGCCGGGCCCGCCCGAGAGGTCATCGGTGCCGGCACCGCCGTTGACGGTGAGGGACACGGCCCCGACTGCCAGGCCGGTCGCGTTCACGGTGTCGTCGCCGGCCAGGGCGTTGACGGTCAGCCCGTCCGCGGAGCCGTCGGTCTCGAAGACGTCGACCCGCGCGGCCAGGCCCTGGACCGCGACGCCATCCGCCGGTGAGCCGTCGATCGTCACCGAGTCGGCGGCGTCGGTGCCGTTCACGATCACGTGGTCCGGCGCTCCGTCGCCGGCCTTCACGTGTGGCGCGGGGGCCAGGCCGATGTCGACCGCCGTCACGTCGGTGCCTGAGAGGTCGTTCACGGTGAACGTGTCGGCTCCGCCGAGCGGGTTGGCGTCGACCTGCTCGATGCCGGTCAGGTCCATGTCGATCTGGCCGAGGTCTCGCGACAGCCGCGCGTGCGCGCCGTCGGCCGACAGGTCGAAGCTCTCGGCCGACGCCGCACCGTTGACGATCAAGGAGTCCTGTCCCGACCGGCCGTCGACGACGTCGCTTCCGTCGCCGTTCTCCCAGACGAAGGTGTCATTGCCGTCCCCGAGGGAGGCGAGGTCGGCTCCCTGGCGGCCGTCGACCGTGTCGTCGCCGGGACCGCCGACCAACGTGTCGTCGCCGTTGCTCCCGGTGATCTGGTCGTGACCGGCACCTCCGTCGACCCGGAGATGGATCAGTGGAGCGAGGTCGCCGGAGGCCGCGAAGGAGTCGTCGCCCTCGCCGGTGTTCACCACGAGGTGCTCGGTGGTACCGATGTCGAGCGTGAACGGCGCCGGGGAGATCCGATCGAACCTCACCCGCGTGCCGTCGGGCGCGGCCGTGAACGCCTCCCCGACGGTGTCGCCGTTCACGATCACGGAGTCGGACCCGTCCCCGCCCTCGTCCAGGTCGCTGCCGTCGCCCGGGTTCCAGATCAGCTGGTCACGCGCGGCGCCACCGGAGAGCCGGTCGTGGCCGGCACCACCCAGCAGCGTGTCGCGGCCGGACCCTCCGAACAGCCGGTCGTTGCCCGACCCGCCGAAGAGCTCGTCGTCGCCGGTGCCGCCACGCAGGACGGCTCTCGGCAACGGGCCGTCGGCCTCGTCGAGCGCGATGCGGTCGTCGCCGGCACCGCCCAGGACCACGATGCGCGCGACGTTGGTGACCGTGGCGCGGGCGCCGTGGATCGGGACCGTGCCGCCGTTGACCTCGATGAGGCCGCGCCGGTCGCGGCTCACGATGAGCGTGCCTCCCCGGGCGTCACCGACGATCGTGAGCACGCCCGAGTCCCGGTCCACGCGGGCACGGATCGACGCCGATGCGGCCGATGCCGACACCGCGATCGTGGCCGACGCGACGGCGAGAACGACGAGGATCCGCCTTCGCCGCTGATTCCTGTTCTGGTGCATGACGCGTTCCTGTCCGTTCGGTGAGAGCCCATGTGCGAGGAGCCACGTCACGGACACGCCGCGCGTTCGGTGGACCGGGCATGGGGAAGGACTCACCCGAGGTGGTGAACCGATCACGTGGGTCCGCCGTACCCGCGCGCGAGCTGCTCAGAGCTTGAAGGTCGCCGCCGCGATCAGCAGGGCGCGCGACACGCTCTCGGGTTCGTGCAGGTCGCCGGGGCTCGCCGACGTGGCCTGGGACCTCTCGCGGATCGCCTCGCCGGGATCGGGCGACACGAGGTCGAGACACAGCCCCGCGACCACCGCGTCGGCATCGTGCTCGTCCAGACCGTCGAGGACGAGACCGTGGTACAGCAGGGTCGCCGCCTCCTGGAACACCTCGCGCGCCAGCTCGAGGTCGACCTCCGGCCGCTCGCGCGCGACGGTCTCGGCGGTCGCCAGCAAGCGGTCGTACGGCGGGCCAAGGGTCTCCGATGACACCTCCGGAGGGTGACAGGCCGCACGGGTCCGGGCAATCGGATTCCTCGCTCACCCCTGGGGTGGGTTTCCCCGACCGCCGCACAGTGGCAGGCTGCCGGACAGTCCACCACTCTCGGGAGGAACCATGACCAGACCTCGCCCCTTCGCCCGGCCACTGCGGCTGTCCGCGATCCTCCTCGGCCTCGTCGCCACGCTCGGCTTCGTCCAGTCGCCCGCGACCTCGATGCCCGGGCACGGCAACGACACCCGGCTGCTCGCGGCGAGCCACGGCGTACAGACCGCCGGCGTCCGGGGCATCGCGTGGTACGTCGATCCCACCACCGACAAGGTCGTCGTCACCGTCGACCGCACGGTCTCGCGCGCCGACGTCTCCGCGATCCGCACGTCCGCCGGCGCCGATGCGTCCGCGCTGCAGATCCGGCACACCGACGGTGTCTTCCACACCGACCTCAGCGCCGGTGATGCGATCTACGGCGGGCAGTACCGCTGCTCCCTCGGCTTCAACGTCGTCAAGGGGAGCACCTACTACTTCCTCACCGCCGGCCATTGCGGCAAGGTCGCCAAGACCTGGTACACCGACCTCGCCCACCGCACGTTGATCGGTCCCACCATCGGCTACAGCTTCCCGAAGAACGACTACGCCCTCGTGCAGTACTCCAACACCTCGCTGTCGCACCCCGGCGGATACACCGCGGCGAACGCCTACGTCGGGGAGAAGGTCACCCGTGACGGCTCGACGTCCGGCGTCCACTCCGGCACCGTCCAGGCACTGAACGTGACCGTGAAGTACCAGGGCGGCGGCACCGTCTCCGGCCTGATCCAGACCAACGTCTGCGCCGAGCCCGGCGACTCGGGTGGTCCGCTGTACGACGGCACCAAGGGCATCGGCCTGACCTCCGGCGGCAGCGGCGACTGCACCACCGGCGGTACGACGTTCTTCCAACCGGTCACCGAGGCTCTCAGCGCCTACGGCGTCTCGCTGTACTGACCCCGCACCACGTGCGACGCCCGGCGGACTTCCCGCCGGGCGTCGTCGTACCTGCGCCTCGTGGCTGACCTCAAGTCGTTCCTCAGGTGGACGCGCACCTCGCCGGACGCGCCGTACGGTGCGATCACCGTGCTCCTGCGAAGGGATGTCTCTGATGAAGCTCCGTGCCGCTCTCTGCTCGATCGGACTCCTGGCGGGGACCGTGGCTGCCGCGACCGCGACGTCACCGGCCCACGCCGACGACACCTACCAGCCGCCCGAGGTGTTCAGCATCGCGCCCATCGTGCATGCCGGTGACGGCACCGCCACCGTCTCCGCGACGTACCGCTGCTACGGCGGCGAGGACGGCGGCGCGCACCTGTTCATCGCGGTGAAGCAGGGACCGAGGGTCAACGCCTCCAACCACACGACGAGTGCCTGGGCGACGACGTTCTACAGCACGAACTTCAACTACTTCATCACCGACCGCGGACTGCTCCCGACCTGCGACGGCACGGTCCGCACCGACACCTACACCGTGATGGACGACCCGTTCTGGGCGAACTCCGGCTCGGCACCGGCACTGCGCACCGGTGCGGCGTTCGTGCAGTTCTGCCTGTTCGACAGCACCAACAGCGGAGCTGACGGCGACCTGACGGGCTTCGCGTTCAAGTACCAGATGCGTGGGGTGCTCGCGGACTAGCTTTCGTCCGGCGACCCGCGGGCCGTTGCCCCAGCACGTCCAGGGGCGGCCACGAGTCGAAGAACCACCCGACAACCCGCGAAGTGACGCTCCTCCGGAGGCGCAGCGGCTTGCTCTCACGAAGGCGCCGAGGGGAACCAGAGCATGCCGCCACTCGCGCGGACCTTGTGCTTGGTCGCGGGCTCGGGGGCATCATCGATGAGGTCGGCGGTCAGGTCTCTCGCAACGACGCCGCCCAGGCCTCGAAACCGGGGTGGATGCTTTCGGCCGCGGCCAGAGTCGTCCGCGTGTCGCTGTCCGATCCCAGCCCGGCCGACCTGAGCCGCAGCGCGAAGTCCAGACCGAGGTCGGGGGCGACGCGCTCGACCATGAGAGTGAGCGTGTTCTGATACCAGATGTAGGTGTCCGGTCCGACACCGAAGTAGAGCTCGTCGAGCGTCTCCAGCGAGCGGTGCTCGGGGACGAACCCCTCGGCGTGAGCACGCGACAGCGTGTACCAGAGAGCGGCGTCCTCGGGGCGGTGTGCGGTCAGGAAGCAGCACGCGAGGTACGTCGCCAGGAACTCCGACAGCCACCCCTGCGGGAGCTCGAGTCTCAGCTCGCCCACGTGGAGGTGGCCCAGCTCGTGCACCGCGATCAGGTCGGCGAACCGCTCCGCTGACTCACGCGAGCCGAAGGCCGCGTAGGTGTCGACCAGGAAGTTCTGCGTCGGGTCCGCGGGAATGACCAGCTCCAGCTCGTCGGTGGCGTAGGGGATCCCGTACGGCGGCGCCTCGTCTTCGCCCAAGGCCCAGTCGGTGGGGTCGGCCACGATCACCAGAGGATCGAAGTCGGTGCCGAGACCCGCGGTGAGGTAGGCGTGCGCCTCATGGACGCGGGCCTGCAGCTCGGTCGCCCGCTCGGCGAATCCCTCGCTCGCTCGGGTCGAGGGCGTACCACCGATCTCGGCGACACTCGTCCAGTCCGCACCCATCGCGCCTCCTCCCGCCGGACCAGCATCCCAGGTGGGCTCAGCCGCCGGCTGACGGCGCATTAGTTGATGTCGAACTCGTTGCCCTCCGGGTCGGTCATGGCGACGGCGTAGTGATCGTCCGGGACGTCGCTGCGAGGATGGACCCGCGTGGCGCCGAGGCCTTCGAGCCGTGCCGCCTCGGCCTCGACCTGTGCGGGAGTGGACTCCATGGGACGACCACCGCTGGCGCTGACGTCGACGTGGATGCGGTTCTTGGTCGACTTCTGCTCCGGGACGACCTGGAACCAGATGGCCGGGCCTTCGCCGCGCGGGTCGACGATCCGATCGATGCCGTGGCCGATCAGCTCCTCGGGCACCCCGTTGACCCGGTAGTAGTCGTCCCAGGACGTGAATCCCGAGGGCGGCGGCGCGACGACGTAGTGCAGCGCCTCGGCCCAGAAGAGCGCGAGCGGCTCCGGCGACTGGCAGTCGATCACCAACTGGTAGGACACGGCCATCCGACACCTCCCGATGCCCGATGACCCTGGCACGAGCCACCGACAGTCAGCGCGGCCCGCCTCGCGGCCGGCGTACAGCGGCAGATGATGGCGGCACTAGCCGGCCCTTACGGGCTCGGCGTCCTCGGCGGCGACTCCGGCCATCGTCGTGACGGTGCGGGTGTTGGGCGCGAGGAGTCCGATCACAGCGGCGACGGCGACGAAGACCGCGCCCGCCAGCACGGCTCGGGAGAAGCCGGCGGTCAGTGCGTCCGGCGGAGCTGTCCCGGTGGTGATGAGGTGGTCGGTGCGGTTGGTCGCGAGCGCGGAGAAGATGGCGATGGCCAGCGCGGTCCCGATCTGCTGGGACGTGTTGAGCAGCCCGGCCGCGAGTCCGGCCTTGTCCCCAGGGACCCCTGCGTTCGCCGCGCTGGTGACCGTGACGAGCAGCGCGCCGAGCCCTACCCCCATCACCAGGAGACCCGGCAGCAGGTCGGGGATGTAGGAACCGTCGGTGGGGATCCTCGAGAGCAGGTACATGCCGCCGGACGCAACCACGGCGCTGACCACGATGATCGGACGGGTCCCTGTCCGACCGATCAGGGCCGAGCAGATCCCGGCCGTGACCATGATGACGGCGGTGACCGGGAGATACGCCGAACCGCTCTGGATCGGCGAGAAACGGAGCACGTTCTGCATGTAGAGAGTCAGGAAGAAGAACGATCCGGTGAAGCCTCCGAAGGCCGCGAGCTGGATCAGGTCAGCCGCCGCGATGCCGCGGATCCGCAGCAAGGTCAGCGGGAACAGAGGCTGAGCGACCCGCATCTCATTGGCGACGAAGGCTGCCAGGAGGAGGGCGGAGGTCACCAGTTCTCCGATGTTCCGCGGAGTCCCCCAGCCGCGGACGGGAGCCTCGATCAGTGCGTGCAGGCCCAGCAACATCCCACCGGTGACGAGGACTGCGCCCACGAGATCGAACCTCGCCCGACGATCTCCCCGCTGATCCGGCCTCAGCAACCTCATCGCCGCCACGAGCAAGGCCGCGCAGATCGGCAGGTTGACCAGAAGTACCCAGCGCCAGCCCGGGCCCTCGGACAAGACGCCGCCGAAGAAGATCCCCGCCGCCGCGCCGAGAGCACTCATCGCGCCCCAGGCACCCAGGGCCTTGTTGCGTGCGGGGCCGTGGAAGGTGGTCATCAGGATGGACAACCCGGCCGGCGCCATGATCGCCGCCCCCAGACCCTGCGCGACGCGTGCCACGACCAGGGTCTGGCTGGTGGGGGCGAGCGCCCCGCAGAGGGAGAACACCGCGAACAGCGCCGTCCCCGTCACCAGCATGCGCCGCCGTCCGAGCAGGTCACTGGCCCGACCTCCCAACAGCAGGAAGCCGCCGTAGCTCACGAGGTAGCCGCTGATCACCCACTGGAGGTTCTGCTGGGTGAAGCTCAGATCCCGCTCGATGCTGGGCAGGGCGACGTTGAGGATGGCCGTGTCCACCACGTCCATGAACTGAACGACGCAGACCAGCAGCAGGATCTTGATGCCGTGTCGGATGGACAGAGCGGGGTCAGACATGGCGGCCTCCCGGATGCAGAAGTGGACCAATTAGTCCAGTTCTCCTGAGGCTAACGGAAACTGGACCATCTAGTCCAGAGATGGCCGGAGGCTCTTCAGGTGGGCCATGGCGGTGTCCAGGGCCACCCGCAGCGGTCGATCGCTACGTCGTACCTGACCGAGGAACATGCCGCCCTCCAGGGCGGCCAGCAGCCCCAGCGCCAGCTCCGCCGGATCGTGCCCGGGCCCCAGGTCCCCTCCGGCCTGGATACGGCGCAGCGCCGAGGTCAGGTAGCCCTCCCACGTGCCGAAGGCCTCCACCACCGTGTGGCGGGCGGGCTCGGGGCCCTCGGTCAGCTCCCCGGCCAGGGTGCCGATCGGACAGCCGCTGAGGTGAGCGGCGTAGTCGGACGCGAAATGATCGAGCACGGCCGCCAGCGCGTCGAGAGTCGAGACATCGTCGAAGGCGCACTCGAGCAAGCCGAGGAACTCCTCGCACCGGTGCGCCACAGCGGCGTCGATCAACGCGTCCCGGTCGGCGAAGTAGTGGTACATCTGGCTCTTGCTCGAACCGGCCGCCGACAAGACGTCGTCGACCCGCAACTGTTTGATCCCGTGCTCCACGACCGACGCCACGGCGGCGGTGACGAGCCGCTCCCGGCTGGCCTGGCCGCGGCGGGTCTTGGGGCCCGGCGCCGTCGCGCCGAGGCCTTGGCGCGCCTCGTCGGTCATCGCGTCAGCATAGGTCTCTGGACCGCATAGTCCAATCTGTCGAAGAGCTCCGTTCCTGGTCGCGTTCCGGATCCGGTTCCCACCGTCCTGTCTCGCGTGCGCGCGCGAGGCGGGACCGACCGAGGTCGGTCCCGCCCCATGGCCGTTGCTCAGCTGATGCCGAGCTTCTGGTCCGCCGCCTGGGCGAACTCGTTGGTGTAGGTCTTGGTCGGGTCGACGCCGGACACGTCGGTCCCGATGACCTTCTCGGTCTCCGCCACCGTGGCCGGGCCGCTCGGCGGCATGATCCCGTCGGGCAGGAACTGTCCCTTGTCCTGGGTCAGCGCCTTGATGTAGTCGGCCTTCGACACCAGGTCGTTGGACACGTAGTCCGGCGGCATCTTCGCCGCGATCTGGGCCGGTGAGTGGGTCGCGATCCAGTGCATGGTCGCCACCAGCGCGGTGACCACGCCCTGGACCTCGGTCTTGTGCGAGTCGACCCAGTCGGTCCGGGCGAGAGCCGTGGCAGCCGGCCAGGCGCCGCCGAGTGCCTTCGTGGCACCGGACGTCGTGGCCAGGTCGACGGCCGAGTAGGCCAGGTTCTTCTTCTCCAAGGCCGCGACCGTCGGCTGGGTCGTCATGACGCAGTCGGCCGAACCCTTCTGGATCGCGGCGATCGCCGTCGACCCGGCTCCGACCGCGAGCGTGTGGTACACCGAGTGCGAGAGCCCACCCTTGACCGCGATGAACTGCGTCAGCTCGTCGGTGCCCGACCCGAGGTCTGTGACGCCCAGGGTCTTGCCGCTGAAGTCGGCACCGGAGTGCACCCCGCTGTCGGACGCGCACATCTCACGCTCACCCGGCGCTCCGCCGAGCTGGACGACGCCCTCGACGTCCTTGCCCTGGGCCTGGAAGTCGAACGCGTGGATGTACCAGGCACCGGCCATGTCGACCTGGCCCGAGGCCATCGCGTCCTCGGCTCCGACGCCGCCGTCGACCTCGTCGGAGAGCTGCACGTCGACGCCGTACTTCTGGTAGTAGCCGAGCTGCTTGGCCAGGGTGAACGGCAGGTAGATCTGCTTGTCCAGACCTCCGACCATGATCTTCACGACCGGCAGTCCGTCGGCGCCGCTGTGGCTGCTGTTGCCGCAGGCCGTCAGTGCGGCGGCCATCGATGCGGTGACCGCCAGGGCGGCCATGGTCTTCCTCAACATGTGCGTATTCCTTTTCTCGGTGAGGGAGTCAGACGCCTGACCAGGTGGACTGGTCGACGGGGCGCCAGGAGAGGAGTCGCTTCTCGACGAGACCGATCAGGAACTCGGCGCCGAGGGTGATCACCGCGATGACGAGCATGCAGGCGAAGACACCGTTCGGATCGAAACGGTTCTGCGAGGTGCGGATGATCAGACCCAGACCTCGTTGCGCGCCCAGGACCTCGCCGACCAGCGCACCGACGATCGCGAAACCGAACGCGGTGTGCAGGCTGGCCGTGATCCAGGTGAGCGCCGACGGCACGGTCACGTGCCGCACGATCTGTAGCGAGGAGCCGCCGAGGACCCGCGCATTGGCCACGATGTTGCGGTCGACCTCGCGCACGCCCTGGAAGGCGTTGAAGAAGACCACGAAGAACACCAGGACCGCCGCGAGCAGGATCTTGGGCGTGCTCCCGACACCGAAGGCGACGATGAAGATCGACCCGAGCACGATCCGCGGGATCGCGTTGACCATCTTGATGAACGGCCCGATGACGTCGGCCAGGAACGCGCTCTGCCCGAGCACGACGCCCAGGACGATGCCGGCGACGGCACCGCAGAAGAAGCCGTAGACGGCCTCGTGCATCGTGGTGAAGATGTCGAACCAGAACGAGCCGTACGACGTGCCGTCCCGGAAGAGCTCGATGGTGCGCTGCCAGACCAGGCTCGGACGACCGAAGAAGAACGGGTCCACGAGCGGCGTGGACGAGCCGTTCGGCGTCCACCCGGTGCAGAACTGCCAGCCGCCGACGATGAACCCGACGAAGGCGAGGCGGGCCAGCCACACCAGGCCACGCCGGCGCCAGCGCAGGCGCCGGGCGGCCGTCGAGGCGGCCTTGTCGGCAGCGGCGAACCGGGTGTCGCCGGTCTCGTCGGTCCGTGTGGGTGCGGTCGTCGTCCTCATGCCGGCACCGCCGCATCCCGGGCGTACGCCCGCTCGACCTCGTCCTTGAGCGACTGCCAGATGTGGTGCTGGATCTCGAGGAACCTCTGGTCGTAGCGGAGCTCCTGGACCGCGCCGCGCGGACGCGGGAGGTCGATGTCGTACGACGCCTTCACCGCCCCCGGCCCGGCGGTCATCACGATGACTCGATCCGCAAGTGCCACGGCCTCGTCGAGGTCGTGGGTGATGAACAGGACGGTGGGCCGCAGCTCCTCCCACAGGCCGATCAGCTCGGTCTGCATGATCGCCTTGGTCTGCACGTCGAGCGCGCCGAACGGCTCGTCCATCAGCAGGATGGCCGGCTCGTTGATCAGCGCCGCGGCCATCGCGACGCGCTTGCGCATGCCGCCCGACAGCTGATGTGTGTAGTGGTCCTCGAAGCCGGCGAGGCCGACGCGTCGCAGCCAGTCACGAGCCTTGGCGGCGGCGTCCTTCTTCGAGGTGTGGTTCAGGATCGGGCCGAGCATCACGTTGTGGAGCACCGTCTTCCACGGCAGCAGGGCGTCGGCCTGGAACATGAAGCTCACGCCGCGGGTCACGCCCTGGACCTCGTGGCCGCCGACCTCGACCGAGCCGGCGCTGGCGCGGTCGAGACCGGCCACCATGCCGAGGGTCGTCGACTTGCCACAGCCGGTCGGGCCGACGATCGCGCAGAACTGGCCCGGCTCGACGCTGAACGTGACGTCCCGGAGCGCGGTGAATGCCGAGCCGGACGGGGTCAGGAACCGTTTGGTCAGTCCGGTGACCGCGATGCGGGCGCCGCTGGGGTGGGCGCTCGCGGATCGGGTTGTCGTGGACGACATCGAGCTCTCCTAGCGTCAGTGGTTGGCTGACGCCGGACGCTAGACATGACGCCCGTCACACCGGAATCTTCTGTGCGCAAGTGGCGGTATTGCCGATTCGGCGGAGTTTTGTGCGTTCTTCCCGGCGGTCGCCCGCTGGCCGGGGCCGGGCCCCGCGCTCACAATGGAGGGATGCCCGTCATGGCGCGCCGGCTGTCGACGCAGATCTTCGCCGCACAGCTGATCATCCTGTTCACCACCGTGGTGATCGGGTTCGCGCTGTTCGCCCGCCAGGCCCGATCGACCCTCGATCACCAGTACCAGCAGCGTTCGGTGGCGATCGCCTCCACGGTCGCCGGCATGTCCGACGTGCGCGCGTGCCTGGAGGAGACCGCGGGATGCACGGAGCCGTTGCAGACCATCGCCTCCAGCGTGGAGACCGCGACCGGCGCGACGTACGTCGTCATCTTCGACCGCCACGACATCCGGATGACCCATCCCAACCCGGCCCTGATCGGCAAGAAGAACGACGAGCCGCTCGCGGTCCTCGACGGCCGGACCCACATGGGCACGGACCGGGGGTCGCTCGGGCTGTCGGCCAACGGCAAGGCCCCCGTCTGGGGACCGGGCGGGAAGGTCATCGGCGAGGTCTCGGTCGGCGTCAAGGAGACGACGGTGGCCGGTGTCCTCAGGCAGCAGCTGCCGTCGTACGCCGTGTGGTTCCTGCTCGCCCTCGGCGGCGGCGCGATCGCCTCCTGGCTCCTGGCGCGCCACCTCAAGCGGCGGACGTTCGGCCTCGAGCTGGACGAGATCGCGCTGCTGCTCCGCGAGCGCGAGGCGACCTTGCACGGCATCCGGGAGGGCGTCATCGCCTGCGACCCGGACGACCGGATCACGATGGTCAACGACGAGGCGCGACGGCTGCTCGGCCTCGGTGTCGCGCCGACCGGCGACCGGTTGCCCGACGTGCTGCCCCAGGGCCGGCTGCTCGACGTCCTGACCGGGAGCGAGTGGGCCCGCGACGCGGTGGTCCTCACCGACGACTTCGCGCTCCTGGTCAACAAGATGCCGGTGTTCCTGGGCGGGCGCCCGCACGGCACCGTGGTCACGCTGCGCGACCGCACCGAGATCGCGGCGCTGCTGCGCGAGCTCGACGGCGTACGACGGCTGACCGACACGCTGCGCGCCCAGCACCACGAGTTCAGCAACAACATGCACACCGTCGCGGGACTGATCGAGCTGGGCGAGCACGAGGACGCGCTGGCGTTCCTGACCGACGTACAAACCGGTCAGACGGCGTTCGCCGACGCCGTCCGCGAACGCATCTCGGCGCCGCCGATCGTCGGTCTCCTGCTCGGCAAGGCCGCGGCTGCGAGCGAGCGTGGCGTGGACCTCCGCCTCTCGGAGGACAGCTGGCTCGGTGACACTCCCGAGAAGGTGCACGCGCTGACCACGATCGTCGGCAACCTGATCGACAACGCCCTGGAGGCCGTGGCGCCGGACGGCGGGCGGATCGACGTCGAGATCTGCGAGGACCACCAGGAGATCCTGATCGAGGTCACCGACAACGGTCCCGGTGTTCCCGAGGAGCTGCGCGACCGGATCTTCCTCGACGGCTTCACCACCAAGCCGGAGCAGGACGGCGCACGGCGAGGGATCGGACTCGCCCTGGTCCATCGGCTCGTCCAGCGGCTCGGCGGATCGATCGAGGTCGTGGCCGGACCGGGTGCGCGCTTCGTCGTACGTCTGCCCGTCGGTGCCGCACACCGGCCACGACGAGAGGTGCGGTCGGCATGACCGACGCGATCCGCACCGTCGTGGTGGACGACGACTACCGCGTGGCCGCCATCCACGCCGCCTTCCTCGAGCGGAGCGACGGCTTCTGCGTCGTCGGCACCGCCCACAGCGCGGCCGACGCGCTCACGACGGTGGAGACGATCAAGCCCGACCTGGTGCTGATGGACGTGTTCCTCCCCGACGGCGACGGCCTCGACGTCGTACGCCAGCTGCTCGAGCAACCCGACGCGCCCGACGTCATCGTGATCACCGCGGCCCGCGAGGTGGCCACCGTGCGCACGGCGATGCAGCTGGGCGCCGTGCACTACCTGATGAAGCCGTTCGGATTCGCCGCGCTGGACAAACGGCTGCAGTCCTACCGCCGGCTCCGGCAGCGGATGGCAGACCTGCACGAGGCCGACCAGGCCGAGGTCGACGCGCTGTACGGCATGCTCCGTCCGATCGAACCCCACCTCGACCGCCCGGCCAAGGGCCATTCCGCCCCGACGCTGGAGCTCGTACGACGAGCCGTCGCCGACGGCGGGAACGTCTCGGCCGAGGAGGTCGCCACCGAGATCGGGATCAGCCGCAGCACCGCCCACCGCTACCTCAGCTATCTCGAGCAGCACGGGATCGTCCGCCTCGAGCCGCGCTACGGCACCACCGGACGCCCGAAGAACGGCTACATCCTCGCCGGCAGGTCGTCCGACCCCGGGCGCTGACTCGCCGCCCCTCGAGACGCAGGTGGCTACTGCCCGAGCGGAGCTCCCGGTGCCCGGGTCAGCGCTGGCACCGGCTGTTGCGTCGTCGGGCCGGGGTCCACCGCTGCCCTCGGGAGCTGGACCGTCACGCGCAGGCCCCCGTCGGCCCGCGGGGTGAGCGTGGGATCCCCGGTGGCCGGTCGGTCCTGTCGTCGGCTCCCGCACGCCAGCACTGGTGCTGCCTCGTGATCGATCACCGCACCAGTCAAGGCAGTGCGGCGTTGTCAGCACGTATCCGGTTGTCGATACACCGGCGATACGCCGCCACGTGCGCCCCGGACGCTCAGGGAACGGCGCGACGACGTCTCCGAGCCTGGACGCCGATCACCACCACGACCACCACGATGGTCAGGAGCGTGGAGTAGTGGTCGATCCGACGGACCACGTCGACCGCGGGCCGGCCGACGGCGTACCCCAGGCCGACGATCGGGCCGACCCACAGCACCGTGCCGACGACGTCCAGAGCCAGGAAGGTGCGCAGGCGCATCCCCGACAGGCCGGCGGCCACGTAGATCAACAGCGACGGCAGCGGGAGGTAGTACGCCAGCACGACCGCCGCCGGACCGAACCGCTCGGCCATCCGCTCGAGCCGCGCGGCACGTGCCTCACGTCTCGCTACCGCGCGTGGCGACCCGTCGCGGCCCAGCATCAGGTGGAGGGCGCGGTCACCCCACCGCCGACCTGCCCACCAGAAGACCCAGTCGAACATCATCGAGCCGGGCACACCGGCCACCACCGCGAACCACAACGGCAGCTCGCCCAGCCGGCTGTGCGCACCGACGGTCACCTCGGCCAAGGTCGACCCGCTGATGATCTCCAGCAGCAAGGGGTGGGACCCGATCAATGCAGGCACGAGAGGCCACAACGCGAGCGCGTACACGGCGTAGACGCCGATCAGCAGCGCGATGGTGGTGTCGGCCCGCTCGGCGCCTTCGCCCCACTGACCGGACGCCTGGCGCGCCTGCGGGTCCGGCCCATCCGTCGCGAGGGTCATCGGCTCGAGTGTCCCACCCCGGCGGTCACGCCACCGGATGCACGCTCTTGCTGGTACATTCGTACCGTGGTAACAGTCGAGCGCGCCCAGACCGGCCTTCGCATCGAGCGCAACACCCTCAAGGTGCTCAAGGGGCTCGCCGAGTACCTGGACATGTCACTCGGCGACCTGGTCGAGGGCATCGTCCTGCATGCCTTCGAAGGAAGAGTGCCGTTCGACGCGACGGTCATCGACAAGATCAACAAGCTCAAGGCCGTCTACGGCTTGCACCTGACAGCCGCGGATGCGCACTCCCTGGAGGAGCCGACATGACAGCTGCGACAAGGCGGCTCAGCGGGCGCATCACGGTGTCGCTCCCGGCCACACAGGCCTTCGCGCTGTTCACACCGCGAGGCGAACGAGCGTGGGCGCACGGTTGGGACCCCCACTTCCCCGTCCCGGTGACCGATGACAGCAGACCCGGCACGGTCTTCGAGACCCAGGCGCACGGGCACGATCGAGCAACCACCTGGGTGGTGACCCAATGCCGTCAAGGGGTGAGCATCGGCTACGCGCGCGTGACACCCGGCGACCGCGCCGGCACGGTCACGGTCGTGCTGGATGCGGTGGCAGGCAACGAGACCGAGGTCGAAGTCACCTACGAGCTGACGCCTCTGGCACCCACCGCCGAGACTGAGCTCGATGAGTTTGCCGCGGCGTACGACGCCTTCCTGCACTCGTGGCAGGAAGCCATCAACGCTTCCATAGGTGGGCGCTCAGCACCATGAGTCCGCGCCGCACCGCGGGGCGAGGCCGGGGACCTGACGCGAGACGGCCGCGCGTCGGGCACGGATGTGTGCCTCCGCCAGCACGGGACGGTGGCCCCTCCTCGGCGACGTGAGCCGGGGAACGACCGGTGTGCTGACGGGCGTGATTTCGCGTGAGTGCCTATTGACTTCAAACTATTTTCATGTCAACGTTCACTTCCATGAAAACCACCCGGCCCTACACGATGGGCGCTCGCGCCGAGGCGGTGGCCGAGACCCGACGACGAATCATCGAGGCGCTGTTCGAGCTCGGTCGCGAGCGGATGTTCCCCGACATCTCCCTCGACGACGTCGCGGCTGCAGCCGATGTGAGCGTCCAGACCATCCTGCGGCACTTCAAGAGTCGTGCGGGTCTGGCCGAGGCGACCATGGACCACGCGATCGCCAGGGTGACCGAGGAGCGCCGGGCTCCCGTCGGTGACGTCGATGCGGCGGTGGCGGTGATCGTCGAACATTACGAAGACCGTGGACGGACCGCGCTCCTGATGCTCGCCCAGGAGTCGACGGACCCGCAGCTGGCCGAGCTGGTCCGCCGCGGCCGGGCCATGCACCGCCATTGGGTGACAGACGTCTTCGCGCCGTTCGCCGGCCCACGCGATCCGCTCATCGACCTCCTCGTCGTGGCGACCGATGTCTACACCTGGAAGTTGCTGCGCATCGACCGTCGCTACTCAGAGACACGAACCCGACAACTCATGCGTCAACTGGTGACGTCGCTCCTCGCAGGCGTCCGGAACGAAGGAGATCCCTCATGAGCAACGTCCTGTTCGTCACATGGGACGGGGGTGGCAACGTCCCACCCGCTCTCGGGATCGCAGCCGAGCTGCAGCAGCGCGGGCATCGTGTGCGTGTGTTGGGGCACTCTGCCCAAGAAGCGCACGTGACGGGCCCGGGTCTCGACTTCAGGCCGTTTCCCACGGCCCGGCCATTCACCGCTGTTGCCAAGAACACCCCGATCGACTACGTCGGCGTGTTCGGTGACCGGGCGATGGGTCGCGACGTCGTGGCGGAGATGCAGCGCGAGCCCGCAGATGTCGTGGTTGTCGACTGCATCCTGTTCGGGGCGATGCAGGCGGTCGCGGCCACTGGAGTCCCATACGTGGTGTTGGAGCACATGTACGACGCGTACCTGGTCCGCAGGTGGCTGCGCGGCCCGATGGGCATCGGCATGGCGATCAAGCGGATTCCGGCCCGAGGACTCCTGAACGGCGCAGCCGCGCGGATGGTCGCATCGATCGAGGAGCTCGATCCCGCCGCCAGGGGTCGCCGGCCCGGCAACCTGCACTACACGGGACCCGTTGTGACCGGCGTCTCTGCTGCCCCCACCGAGCCGACGGTGCTCGTCAGTCTGAGCACGGTCAACTTCCCGGGCCAGGCGCGAGCGATGCAGAACATCCTGGGCGCGCTCGGCACGCTCGACGTGCGGGGCATCGCCACGGTCGGACCTTCGATCGGGACCGAGAACCTGAGCGCCCCGCCCAACGTCGAGCTCCGCGGGTTCGTCCCGCACGCCGAGCTGCTGCCCACGGTGTCGATGGTGATCGGGCACGGTGGCCACGCGACCACGATGCTCGCGCTGGCCCACGACCTCCCGGTGCTGGTCATGCCGATGCACCCGATGCTCGATCAGAAGATGGTCGGCCAGTCGTTGCTCGACGCCGGCGCGGGTCGGCTGCTGAGCAAGGCAGCCAAGCCCGTCGCGATCGCGGCCGCGGTGGACGAGCTGATCAGCGCAGGTCCGCATCGAGATGCTGCCGCGCGCGTGGGCGCCACCATCCGCGCGGCCTCGGG
>JAICSK010000058.1 GCA_025936915.1 Nocardioides sp. | reverse complement strand
TTCCTCGTCGACCCGCAGGCCGTGCACGCCCAGCCACTCGCCGTTCAGCTCCGCGCGGCCACGGCCGGCCTCGAGCCCGTCGACGGTGACCGTCGCCAGCAGCCGCGTCTCCTCGGCGCTCACCTCGACCCCGTCCGTCGATCCGGCAGCACGGAGCGCCATCACCAGCGAGCCGACCAGGTATGGCGCGTCCTCCGGCTCGCTCTCGGCCCATCCGGCCGCAGTCAGCGCGCGGTCCACCTCGGAGCCCACCTCCACCTGCGCCGTGGCGACCCGCCCGTGAGCGGCGTAGAACTCCTGCACCCGCACGGCTGCCTCCGCGAGTGACAGGCCCGGGTCCCCCACGGCGAGGCAGGAGTTCGCCCGCCGAGAGCCGCGCCCGCGCTCGCCCTCGACGAGGCGGAGCACCCACTCACCGAGCGGCGCGGTGGTCGGCGACGTCCACAGCGGCAGCGCCCGGATCTCGGCCTCGCGCACGGACACCCGCTGCCGCACCGACCCGCGTGGCGGGACCGGCTTCCCGGTGACGACGTCGGCCAGCGAGATCGTCACCGAAGGGCCCGACTCGGGGGCCACCACGCATGTCGAGGCTCCCCACGAGACCAGCGTCCCGAGCACGTCCGTCATCGCCGGACCACCCGACGGACCCGTCTCGCCCGGCACCACCCGACGTACGACGACCCGCTGCCCGACGACGTGGGGGCCCAGGCCATGGGCGGTTCCGGGTGGGGGCACCCCGGGATACTAGGCTCTGGGCAACAGAGCTCTGCTTCCCGTTCAGGAGGACCAGGTGACCTACGTCATCGCCCAGCCGTGTGTCGATCTCAAGGACCGGGCCTGCGTCGACGAGTGTCCGGTCGACTGCATCTACGAGGGCAAGCGCATGCTCTACATCCACCCCGACGAGTGCGTGGACTGCGGCGCCTGCGAGCCGGTCTGTCCGGTCGAGGCGATCTTCTACGAGGACGACACCCCCGAGGAGTGGAAGGCCTACTACGACGCCAACGTCCACTTCTTCGACGAGCTCGGCTCACCCGGCGGTGCCGCCAAGCTCGGCGAGATCGACCACGACCACCCCCTGGTCGCGGAGCTCCCGCCCCAAGAGCACGACGAATAGGTCCGGTGGTTGAGGAGGCGCGTCCGCGCCGTCTCGAACCGCCGGTCTCCCGGCGTCTCCCCGACTTCCCCTGGGACCAGCTCACGGAGTACGCCGCCACGGCGCGTGCCCACCCCGACGGCATCATCGACCTCTCGATCGGTACGCCGGTCGACCCCACGCCCGACGTCGTACGACGTGCTCTCGAGGCAGCCTCGGACTGGCCCGGCTACCCGCAGACGATCGGGCTGCCGGAGACCCGGCAGGCGGCCGTCGACTGGCTGGCCCGCCGGCACGGGGTGACCGGCCTCGGCCTCGACGGCGTCCTCCCGCTGATCGGCAGCAAGGAGCTGATCTCGTCCCTGCCGGTGCAGCTCGGCCTCGGCCCCGAGGACACGGTCGTCATCCCCGAGCTCGCCTATCCGACGTACGCCGTCGGGGCGGCCATGGTCGGCGCCCGGGTGGTGCCTACCGACGCGCTGACCGCGCTCGGTCCCGAGCGCCCGGCCCTGCTCTGGCTCAACTCACCGTCGAACCCGACCGGTCGGGTGCTGCCGGTCGCCCACCTGCGGAAGGTCGTGGACTGGTGCCGCGAGCGGGGCACGCTGCTGGTCAGCGACGAGTGCTACCTCGAGTGCGCGTGGGAGGCCGAGCCCGTGTCGGTGCTCCACCCCGACGTCTGCGGAGGCAGCCATGAGGGGATCCTCTCGGTGCACTCGCTGTCGAAGCGGTCCAACCTCGCCGGCTATCGGTGCGGCTTCGTGGCCGGTGACCCGGTGGTGGTCGGCGAGCTCCTGGCCGTCCGCAAGAACCTCGGCCTGATCCAGCCCGGACCGCAGCAGGTCGCGATGGCGGCCGCCCTGGGAGACGACACCCATGCCGACGAGCAGCACGCGCGCTACGCGGCTCGCCGTACGAGCCTGAAGGCGGCGCTCGAGCGGGCGGGGTTCCGGATCGACCATTCCGAGGCGTCCCTCTACCTGTGGGCCACCCGCGACGAGGACTCCACGAAGACGGTGGCGGACCTGGCGACACGCGGCATCCTGGTCGCTCCCGGGACGTTCTACGGGCGTGCAGGGGCGCGCCACGTACGGGTGGCACTCACCGCGACCGACGAGCGCATCGCTGCCGTGGCCGCTCGACTCTGAGCCAGTCGAGCGATCTCGGCGTCGAGTGCGTCAGCGTCAGGCGTGGCTGGCGCCCGGCATGGCGAAGGCGCCGTCGTCCTCGCGGGCCTCGGCGACGGCCAGCTCGTGGTGCTGGTCGAAGGTCTCGGCGACCGGAGCGTCGTTCATCGTCTCCGGGATGCGCACCGCCGAGATCGACTCGAGCCGCACGACGGCGTGCTCGGAGTGTGTGCTCAGGATGACGCCCTGACCGTCGACGCCGGCCACGGTGCCGCGGAGCCAGTGGCCCTGCACCAGAACCTCTACCGGCAGGTGGTTGCTCTCGGCACGTCGCAGCGCCGTCCCGACCGTGAAGATCGTCGTGCTGTTGGTCATCAGAACCCCCAAGCCCCCCCGGGCTCACATGTTTGCCCAAAGCCCCCCCGGGCTCTGCGGTGGAGACCCAGAGTAGGGGCACGGACAGCCCGCGTGCGGGGTTTTCGATGGCAAGTTCCTTAAAACCTTCGCAGGTCGTCGGTCAGTCGACCGTCACGCGGCTGGGATCGAGGGTTCCCTCGATCCCCCGCCATCCCGCCGTGCTGTCGGCCGACCACGCGCGGCCGGCATAGGTCACCCTCGAGATCCCGAGGCGGTAGGCGTGGGCGACGAGGTACGACGCCAGCGCCCAGCCGTGCGCGGTCGAGGTCACGGGGACCTGCACGTGCCCGCCTGCGGACACCACGGGAGCGACCGGGCCGAACGCCGGGACCAGCGCGGCGCGCAGCGCGGTCACGCGTCGTGCCGTCGGCGGCGCGGTCGTCGGAGGTGCCGGCAGGTGGCACCAGAACGCGCCCGGCGAGTAGCCGGTCAGGGCCGAGGCGAGCGCCCGTCCGTCGCGCTCGTACCCGGCGTACGCCGAGGGGAAGCCGGAGCGCTGCACCGCCTGCGCCGCCTTGGTCACCGCGAGCGTCTCCCAGCCCGGCACCTTCTCCAGTGCGTCGTAGAACGCGTTGGTCGCGTGCACCGGGTCGAGCACCTCCTGCCGGGTGCCCCAACCCTGCGACGGCCGTTGCTGGAACAGACCGAGGGAGTCGCGGTCGCCCCCACGCAGGTTGTAGAGCCGGGACTCCTGCAGGGCCGTGGCGAGCGCGATCGTCGCCGCGTGGGCGGGCATGCCGCGCCGGATCGCGATCGCCGAGATCAGGCTGGCGTTGCGTGCCTGCTCGTCGGTGAGCACGACGGTCAGTCCGTCGACCCTCGTCGTGCACTCGCCCAGGGTCTTGTCGTCGCCCGAGCCGTGCCGGGAGACGCCGTACGCCACGCCTCCGACCACCAGGCCGAGGGGAACCGCGACGGCGGCGACGCGTTTGACCAACCCCATGGATCGACCGGTCAGTTCCGGTGCAGCGCCTCGTTGAGCGCGACCCCGCCGGCGCGCCACGGCACGACCTCGACGGTGCCGGTCACCGAGTTCCGCCGGAAGAGGAGGTGGTCGCCGCCGGAGAGCTCGAGGGCTTTCACCACCCGGCCGTCGGGCAGCGTCACCTTGGTGCCGGCGGTGACGTAGCAGCCGGCCTCGACGACGCAGTCGTCGCCCAGGGAGATGCCGATGCCGGCGTTGGCGCCGATCAGGCAGCGCTCGCCGATGGAGATCACCTGCGAGCCTCCGCCCGAGAGGGTGCCCATGATCGAGGCGCCGCCCCCGACGTCGGAACCGTCGCCGACGACCACTCCGGCACTGATCCGGCCCTCGACCATCGACGAGCCGAGCGTGCCGGCGTTGTAGTTGACGAATCCCTCGTGCATCACGGTCGTGCCCTCGGCCAGGTGGGCGCCGAGGCGCACCCGGTCGGCGTCGGCGATCCGGACCCCCGACGGCACGACGTAGTCCGTCATCCGGGGGAACTTGTCGATCCCGTGCACCTGGAGCGGGCCGTCCGCCCGCAGCCGCATCCGGGTCGACTCGAAGTCCTCGACCGCGCACGGCCCGGCGCTGGTCCAGACGACGTTGGTCAGGACGCCGAAGATCCCGTCGAGGTTGACGCCGCGGGGGCGCACCAGCCGGTGAGACAGCAGGTGCAGCCGCAGGTAGGCGTCCGAGGCGTCCGCGGGCGGGGCCGAGAGGTCGATCTGCACGTGCCGCACCTCGACGCGCACCCGACGTACGGCGTGCTCGCGGGCGAGGCCCTCCAGCGCCTCGGGGGCGGTGCCCTGGTCCGGGCCCGCGTCGGGCATGAGGGACGGGGCGGGGAACCAGGTGTCCAGGACCGTGCCGTCGGCCGGTCCGTCGGTGACGACGCTGGCCAGTCCCCAGCCGTGTGCCTGCTGCGCGCTCACGCGCCCAACCTACTGACCGGTGCGGCCGTCGATGCGCTCGCGGAGGAGGTCGGCGTGGCCGCAGTGGCGGGCGTACTCCTCGATCATGTGGACGATGATCTCGCGGATCTCTGCCTGGTTCCCTTCGGGCCCGGCGATCGTGCCGAGGTCGTCGAAGCCGTCGTACACCTCGCGGGCGTGGGCCACCTCGGCGCGCCACGTGTCCCAGGCCTCGGCCACCACGGTGTCGTCCGCGACGGCGCCGTTGAAGTCGAGGTCGCGATCGTCGGGCGACTTGAAGGGGCGGTCGAGCTCCATGTGGCCCTCGAGGAACCGCCGGAACCAGTGGAACTCCACCCCGGCCATGTGCCGGATCAGGCCCAGGAGCGACATGGTGGACGGGGGCACGCTCCGCTGGGCCATCTGCTCGGCGTCGAGGCCCTCGCACTTCATCTCCAGCGTCATCCGGAAGTGGTCGAGGTAGTCGGCGAGGACCTCCTTCTCGCCGTGCGGCGTCGTCCCGGTGTCGCGAGGGTCGTCGGCCGGGTCGACCCACATGTCGGGGTACTGGCGCTCGGGCTGCTCGGGCTGCTCGGTCACAAGGGCACTCTGCCCCTGCGACGAGGTCAGCTCAAATCGGTGTCAGCCGGTCGCCCACGCATCGCGATTGATCTGTCCGAGGTGCGTCAGAGTGGGGCTGCCGAGGCTCGTGGCGGCGTACCAGACCCAGTGGTCGCCCCTTCCGACCCGCGTGTAGTCGCGCTCGAGCACGCGATGCAGCCAGCCGACCGTGCTGCGGTTACCGACCGCGATCAGGGCCGGATGCAGCCGGCGGACCCGGTGGGCGTACGCCGGGAGTCCGCCGGCGAGGTGGTCGTCGAGGAACGCCGAGATCGCTCCGTTGGAGAGCTGCCAGGGGTAGGGGTTGGTCCGGTGGGCCAGCACCAGGACCTCCGGTGCGCTCAGCGACAGCACGCTGGAGCCGGGCGGGACGGCACCGATCATGCGGGTGACGTCGCGACGCTCGGTCGGGAGCCGGTGGTCGCGGGACGTGACCGCCTCCACCGACGACGCGGCCACGCATGCCGCGACCGCGATCACGCAGAGCCGGAGTGCGGTCGTCGGGCCGACCCGTGCCCCCAGCCGCGTCGCGGCCGCCGCTGCGCCGACGGCCGCGAACGGGAGCACCACGAACAGGTCGGCCCCACCGTTGATGGCGTAGCACGTCCAGAGGACGGCGACGAGCCCGCCGATGCCCAGGACCAGGAGTGCGCGGCCGTGCACGAGGAGCACCGTGACGAGCAGCCCGACGAGACCGAGGCCGATCAGCACCAGCGACCAGCCGTAGTCGGCGGTGACCAGCGACCAGCTGTCGAGGATGGAGGGCTGGGCGGTGTAACCGACGTTGACCGTGACGAAGCCCCACCACGCCACGTGAAGCGCGTGCTCGGCCAGGAAGTAGCCGGCCATCAGCAGGCTCGGCGTCACCCCACCCGCGACGAACTCCACCGCTGCGCGCACCCGATGGTCAGGAGTGGTCAGCACCGCGACCACGGCCGCTGCCACGGCGACCAGCAGCACCGGCTGCCAGGTCAGGGTCGCCAGGGCGGTGAACGCCCCGGCCGCGAACCAGCGGCGACGCAGCAGGAGGACCAGCGCGATCTCCAGGCAGAGCACCATGACGGTCTTCTCGCGCGGCCCGCCGGTGGCGAGCTTGAGGAAGCTGGCGAAGGTGAGGAACACGGCCGGCGCCAGGAGTCCGGCCGCTCGCGACCCGACCGCCTCCCGGGCCAGCACGCTGACACCTGCGACGCACGCGGCCGAGAACGCCAGATAGATCAGGCGTGCCCCGGTCAGCTCGTCGAGACCGGCCAGCCACCCGAGCCTCGTCCCGGCCCCCGACACCATGTCGCCGAGCGGGCCGACGGAGTTGAAGATGCCGCGGTACGGCGGGGTCCCGTGGGCGAACCGCACCCCGCCGTACACGAACGTCGCCTGGTCGCGGCCGAGCGAGCTCTCGAACCCGTGCTGGGCATAGACGAGCAGGGCCACGACCCCGGCCAGCACCGGGTCGAGCACCCGGGCATCCCGGCCTGTCCGCGGCATGCGCGCGAACCTACAGCGTGAGCGCGGGATGTCCCCGTCATCGCCCCGTCGTCGCCCGGGCTCGGGGCGAACCGGGTGGCAGCCGTCGGGCGGCGCGCCGTAGGCTGGGAGCACAGGCGTTCGAGCCGTCATCAGCGGCGAGCCTCCGGAAGAAAGGGCCGGCCGGGGAAGAACGCGCCGGCCCCGTAGAACCGGACGGGTGGGCCCGTCACAGCCCACAACGAGCGGTCCGTCGTACGACGGGCAAGCGAGGTGGTACCGCGGCAACCGTCGTCCTCGTGGTTTCGGCAAGGCTCAACCGACGAGGACCCCGATGACGTACCCCAAGGTCACCAACGACCCCCATGCCGCCCCGGGCGACGGTGTCCCCGCGACCCCGCGCTTCCCGCAGATCGAGGAGGGCGTGCTCGCGTACTGGGAGGCGGACGACACCTTCCGGGCCAGCGTCGAGCAACGCGACGCGGGCGCGAACGGTGACAACGAGTTCGTCTTCTACGACGGCCCGCCGTTCGCCAACGGCCTCCCGCACTACGGCCACCTGCTGACCGGCTACGTCAAGGACCTGATCCCGCGCTACCAGACCATGCGCGGCCGTCGGGTCGAGCGCCGCTTCGGCTGGGACACCCATGGGCTGCCGGCCGAGCTCGAGGCGATGCGCCAGCTCGGGATCAAGACGACCGACGAGATCCTCGAGATGGGCATCGAGGCGTTCAACGCCGAGTGCCGCAAGTCGGTCTTCGAGTACACCCAGGAGTGGCGCGACTACGTCACCCGTCAGGCCCGCTGGGTCGACTTCGACCACGACTACAAGACCCTCGATCTCGACTACATGGAGTCGGTGATGTGGGCGCTGCAGCAGCTGTGGCAGAAGGGGCTGCTCTACGAGGGCTTCCGGGTGCTGCCCTACTGCTGGAACGACGAGACGCCCCTGTCCGCCCACGAGCTGCGGATGGACGAGGACGTCTACCAGCCGCGGCAGGACCCGGCGGTCACCGTCGGCTGTCGCCTGGAGACCGGGGAGATCGCGCTGGTCTGGACCACGACCCCGTGGACCGTCCCGTCCAACCTGCTGATCATGGTCGGCCCCGACATCGAGTACGTCGTGGTCGAGTCCGACTTCACCGGGACGACCGAGCGGTACGTCGTGGGTGCGGCCCGGCTCGCGGCGTACGCCCGGGAGCTGAAGAACGACTCGTGCGAGTCGGTCGAGGACCAGGTGGTCGAGCGGCTGACCGGACGCGACCTGCTGGGACGCCGCTACACCCCGCCGTTCACCTACTTCGAGGGGCATCCGCACTCTCACCGCGTCGTCGAGGCCGACTTCGTCACCACCGAGGACGGCACCGGCCTGGTGCACAGCGCGGGCGCCTTCGGCGAGGAGGACAAGACGATCACGGACCGTGAGGGGATCGAGCTCGTCGTCGCGGTGGCGAAGGACGGCACGTTCACCCACCCGATCACCGAGTACGAGGGCCTGCACGTCTTCGACGCCAACATCCCGATCATCGAGCACCTCCGGAACATGACCCGTGGAGAGGGCGACACCGGCGCGGTCACGCCGGGCACGCTGCTGCTGCGGCGCGAGTCGTGGGAGCACTCCTACCCGCACTGCTGGCGCTGCCGCGAGCCGCTGATCTACATGGCGGTGTCGTCGTGGTTCGTGTCCACCACGAAGATCCGCGAGCTGATGCTCGACCTCAACCAGCAGATCACCTGGGTGCCCGAGCACGTCAAGGACGGTCAGTTCGGCCGGTGGCTGGAGAACACCCGCGACTGGTCCATCTCGCGCAACCGGTTCTGGGGCAGCCCGATCCCGGTCTGGCGCAGTGACGACCCGGCGTACCCCCGGACCGACGTGTACGGCTCGCTCGACGAGCTCGAGCGCGACTTCGGCGTACGTCCTGACAACCTGCACCGGCCCTACGTCGACGAGCTGACCCGGCCCAACCCCGACGACCCCCGTCCGATCGGCGCAGGGAGGTCGACGATGCGCCGGGTCACCGACGTGCTCGACTGCTGGTTCGAGTCGGGATCGATGTCGTTCGCCCAGGTGCACTTCCCGTTCGAGAACGCGGACTGGTTCGACCATCACTTCCCGGGCGACTTCATCGTCGAGTACATCGGCCAGACGCGCGGCTGGTTCTACACGATGCACGTGCTCGCCTCGGCGCTCTTCGAGCGGCCGGCGTTCGAGACCTGCCTCTCTCACGGCATCGTGCTCGGCAGCGACGGGCAGAAGATGTCGAAGTCGCTGCGCAACTACCCCGACGTGCGGGAGGTCTTCGACCGCGACGGCGCGGACGCGATGCGGTGGTTCCTGATGCAGTCGCCGATCCTGCGCGGCGGCAACCTGATCGTCACCGAGAGGGCGATCCGCGAGGGCGTGCGACAGGTGCTGATCCCGTTGTGGAACTGCTGGTACTTCTTCGCGCTCTACGCCAACGCCGTGCAGGGTGGGGGGTACGACGCGCGGCGGTCGACCGCGTCCGAGCACGTGATGGACCGCTACCTGCTGGCCAAGACCCGCGAGTACGTCGATGTCTCGACCCGGCAGCTCGACGCCTACGAGGTCGCGAACGCCTGCGACACGACACAGCGCTTCCTCGAGGTGCTCTCGAACTGGTACATCCGGCGCTCGCGCGAGCGCTTCTGGGCGGCGGACGGGAACGTCGACGTGGCCGCGTTCGACACACTCTTCACGGTGCTCGAGACCGTCTGCCGGGTGACCGCACCGTTGCTTCCGCTCACCGTCGAGGAGGTCTGGCGCGGCCTCACCGGCGAACGCTCGGTGCACCTGACCGACTGGCCGTCGCCCGACGACCTGCCGGCCGACGCTGAGCTCGTCGCCGCCATGGACCAGGTGCGCGACGTCTGCTCGGCGGGGTCGGCCCTGCGCAAGGGTGCCTCGCTGCGCAACCGGCTGCCGCTGTCGACCCTGACCGTCGTGGTCGCCGGGGCCGAGCGGCTGGAGGGCTTCGAGTCGGTGATCGCCGAGGAGCTGAACGTGAAGACGGTGCGGCTGCTCGGCGAGGACCACCCCGACGCCACGTCGTACGGCGTCTCGCAGCGGCTCACGGTCAATGCCCGGGCCGCGGGTCCCCGGCTCGGCAAGGACGTCCAGGCCGCGATCCGGGCGTCGAAGGCCGGCGACTGGTCGGTGTCCGACGAGGGTGTGGTCACCGCGGGCGGGCTGGTTCTGGAGGAGGGGGAGTACGCCTTGGAGACCGTCGCCGCGGGCGGCGACGACTCCGCGACCGGGCTGCTCCCGGGAGGCGGCTTCGTGGTCCTCGACACCGCGGTCACGCCCGAGCTCGAGGCCGAGGGAGTCGCCCGCGACCTGGTCCGGGCCGTGCAGCAGGCCCGCCGCGACGCCGGCCTCGACGTCTCCGACCGGATCGCACTGACGGTCTCGGCTCCGGCGTCCACCGCCGACGCCGCGCGCACCCACGCCGGCCTGATCCAGCGCGAGACCCTGGCGGCGTCCTTCGAGGTCCGCGAGGCCGACGTGGCCGAGCCGGTGATCGAGCTGAGCCGGGCCCGACACCGGCCGCCAGCTCGGGGTTGACAGCCCGCTCGGGGACTCGCTCCGGCGTCCTCAACACGGGCGCCGATTGGTCAAGAACTGCATGTTTTCTGTGCACTTCCTTGCGGTTTGCTGCCAAACGGCAGGCCCGACGAACCCGGCTGGTTGGATGGGACCGTGGAGCTCGACCTGACCGCCGACGTCGCGACCTTGTGCGCGCAGTTGGTCGACATCCCATCGGTCAGCCGGGACGAGCAGGCGATCGCGGATGCGGTCGAGGCGGCGCTGACGCCGTTGCCGCACCTCGACGTCGTACGGCGTGGCCACACGATCGTGGCGCGCACCGACCTCGGGCGGGGCGAGCGGGTCGTGATCGCGGGGCACCTCGACACGGTGCCGCTCAACGACAACCTGCCGAGCCGCGACGACGGCCACGCGCTGCACGGTCTCGGCGCCTGCGACATGAAGGGCGGCGACGCGGTCGTCCTCAAGCTCGCGGCGAACGTCGTCGACCCGGCGCGCGACGTCACCTACGTGCTCTACGAGGGCGAGGAGATCGAGAGCGAGTTCAACGGACTGGGGCACCTCGCCACCGAGGCCCCCGACCTGCTGCGGGCCGACTTCGCGATCCTGATGGAGCCGTCCGACGGCGTGGTCGAGGCCGGCTGCCAGGGGACGATGCGCGTCGACGTCACGACGTACGGCGAGCGCGCGCACAGCGCCCGGGCCTGGAAGGGCGTCAACGCGATTCACGCGGCGGCCCCGGTGCTCGCGCGGCTCGCGGCGTACCAGCCGCGGATGCCGGTGATCGACGGTCTGACCTACCACGAGGGCCTGAACGCGGTCGCGATCACCGGTGGCGTCGCCGGCAACGTGCTGCCCGACCTGTGCGCGGTCGGCGTCAACTACCGCTTCGCCCCCGACCGCAGCGAGGCCGAGGCCGAGGTGTTCGTGCGCGACTTCTTCGAGGGGTACGACGTGCGGGTCACCGACAGCGCGCCCGGAGCCCTGCCGGGCCTCGACCGGCCGGCGGCGAAGGCGTTCGTCGAGGCGGTCGGTGGGGTGGTGAACCCGAAGTTCGGCTGGACCGACGTCGCCCGCTTCACCGCGCTGGGGGTGCCGGCGGTCAACTTCGGGCCGGGTGACCCGATGCTGGCGCACAAGCAGGAGGAGTTCGTGCCGATCGAGCAGATCCGACACTGCGAGCGGGTACTGACCGGGTGGCTGGCGAACGACGAGACGACGGGGACTGGCGTGCGATGACCGACCACAAGCAGGAGAAGTACAAGGGCCCGGTGGTGATGCGTCGTCGCCAGGTCGACGGCACCACCACCGACCAACGCCTGCTCGACTCGCGCGGTCCCAGCGACTGGGTGCACACCGACCCGTGGCGCGTGCTCCGCATCCAGGCGGAGTTCGTGGAGGGGTTCGGGGCGCTGGCCGAGCTCGGCCCGGCGATCGCCTGCTTCGGCTCGGCGCGGACCAAGCCCGACGACCCCGTGTACGCCATCGGTGAGGAGGTCGGTCGCAAGCTCAGCGACGCCGGGTTCGCCGTGATCACCGGAGGCGGGCCCGGCGCGATGGAGGCGGTCAACAAGGGCGCCAGCGAGGCCGGCGGCACCAGCGTCGGCCTCGGCATCGAGCTGCCCTTCGAGAGCGGGCTCAACCCGTGGGTCGACGTCGGCATCAACTTCCGCTACTTCTTCGCCCGCAAGACGATGTTCGTGAAGTACTCCCAGGGCTACGTCGTGCTGCCGGGCGGCCTCGGCACCCTCGACGAGCTGTTCGAGGCGCTCACCCTGGTGCAGACCCAGAAGGTCACCAGCTTCCCGCTCGTGCTGCTCGGCAGCGAGTACTGGCAGGGCATGATCGACTGGCTCCGCGATCGCGCGCTCGAGCACGGCACGATCAGCCAGACCGACGTCGACATGCTCCAGCTCACCGACGACGTCGACCACGCCGTGTCCCTCATGGTCGCGGCCCGTGAACGTCGGCGGGAGGACGGGATCGCGCCATGATGTGGCTGTTCGCGATCCTGATCGTGCTCGCCCTGGGCGGCGTCGCCGTGGTGGCAGCCGGGCGCGGCGCGCCGATGTCGCCGGCCTACGACGACGCCCCCGACACGCTCGTGCCCGCCGACGGGCCGATCACGGCCGACGACCTGCGCCGCATCCGCTTCCCGATCGCCTTCCGCGGCTACCGGATGGCAGAGGTCGACGCCCTGCTCAACCGGCTGGCCGAGGAGCGCGAGGCGGCCGAGGGTGACACGGGGGTCTCCGACTAGGGCACACTGTGGGGCCGTGAAACCCGAGTACATCGTCTACGTCCTCACCTTCCTCTCCGCGGTGGTGGTGGTCCTGACCCGCGTCCGGCTGTCCCAGGCACGCGCCGCCGGGCAGCACCAGGTGGGCATGGGAACGGTGAACATGCACTCGGGGTTCGGCGTCGTCGGGCTGGTGCTCTGGGTGATCTTCCTGGTCACCGGGCACGGCATGTCGCTGGTCGGCGTGGTCGCACTGTTCTTCTACTGGCTGACCGCGCTGACGGGCCTGATGATCCTGCTGCGCTGGCTGCCCAGCCGCGGCCGGCACGCCTCGGACAGCACCGACGACAGCTGGTCGGAAGGCCCGGGGTTGTCGATCCTGGCCCACGTCGGGATGCTGGTGGGTGTGGTCGTGTTCACCTGGTTCTACGCCACCCAGATCTGAGTCGCTGATGTCTCGGGCCTCTCGCACTCGACGTACCCCGTCCTCCGCGCTGCTCGGTGCACTCCTCGCGCTGTGCCTGGTCCCGGCGTTCCTGGTGCTGCCGTGGCTGTCCGGCAACGCCGCCGACGGCCGGCCCGCGGTGATCGGCAAGCGGGTCCTCGGTACGTCGGTTCAGGGACGCAAGATCGTGGCCTGGCACCTCGGCGAACCGGGCCGGAAGAAGGTCGTGCTGATCTCGCTGATGCACGGCAACGAGCCCGCGCCCCGGCGGATCCTGATGAACCTGGTCAACGGCGCCCCGGTGCACGACCTCAACCTCTGGGTCGTGCCGGTCTACAACCCCGACGGTTTCGCCCACCACACCCGCAAGAACGCCCACGGCGTCGACCTCAACCGCAACTACCCCTACAAGTGGGTGCCGTTGGACGGGAACTACGAGTCCGGTCCCGCGCCGCGCTCCGAGCCGGAGACACGGGCGATGATGCGGTTCTTGTCGAAGGTGCGGCCGGCGTACGTCCTCTCCTTCCACCAGCCGTTGCACGCCGTCGACGTCACCGAGCGGCCGAAGTTCTCCAAGCGGGTGGCCCGCGCGCTCGACCTGCCGATGTCGCGGCTCGACTGCGGGAGCACCTGCCACGGGACGATGACGATGTGGTTCAACCACAAGTTCACGGGGTTCGCGCTGACCGTCGAGTACGGCGCCCACCCGTCGCGGGCGAAGCTCCGGGCCGCACCGGGGAGGATCCTGAAGCTGTTCGGCGCCTGGCGTGGTGGCGTGAAGGGCGTCGAGCGGGGCTGATCACCGCCCCTCGAAGACCGGCTTCTCCTTCGCCAGGAAGGCCGCGACCGCGGCGGCGTGGTCGGCGGTCTTGCCGGTCCGGGTCATCTCGGCCGACTCGAGCTCGACGGCCTCGACGAAGGTGTGGTCGGCGGCGAAGGTCACCGACTGGCGCATCGACCCGAGGGCAACCGTGGGGCCGGCCGCGAGCCGGGCAGCCAGCGCCGTGACCACCTCGGCCAGCTCGCCGGCGGGCACGACCTGCGTCGCCAGACCGAGCGTGAGGGCCTCGTCGGCCGGCACCGTGCGAGGGAAGTAGAGCAGCTCGATCGCCTTGGCCCGTCCGACGAGCCGCTGGAGGGTGAAGCTCGAGCCGGTGTCGCAGGAGAGCGCGATGTTGGCGAAGGCGAGGTTGAACCCGGCCGTGTCGGCGAGGATCCGCAGGTCACACGCGAACGCCAGGCTGGCGCCGGCGCCGGCCGCGACGCCGTTCACGGCCGCGATCACCGGCTTCCGCATGCCGACGATCGTGGTGACGATCGGGTTGTAGTGCCGCTCGACGGTGGTGAACAGCGTGTCGGTCGCACCGCTCTCCAGCAGCTGCACGTGCTCCTTGAGGTCCTGACCGACGCAGAACGCGCGGCCGGTCCCGGTGAGCACGACGCAACGCACGGCCGGGTCGTCGGCGACCTTGCGTACGACGTCGAGGAGCGCCTCCTTCGTGGCCACGTCGAGACTGTTCATCGCCTCGGGGCGGTTGAAGGTCACGGTCGCGACGCCGTCGGCGACCTCGAGCAGGACGGGGGAGACGTCGGCAGACATGGACGCAGGCTTTCACACGCCGATCAGGCGGTGCCGAGGCAGCGGCTGACGAACCGGTCGGCGGCCGGCTTCAGCCGGCCGGCCTCGCGGGTGAACAGCGCGGCGGCCGGCTCCCCGGGCCAGTCGTCCGGCAGCAGCTGGGCCGGCAGCCCCGGGTCGTCGAAGAGGAACTTGCGCCACTCGTGGACCAGCCTGAACCGCGCGGCGAACGCCTTCTCGTCCTCGTCGGCGGGCGCCGGCTCGGCGCGGAGGAGTCGATCGGCGACGTCCGGCCAGGCGGCGTACGACGCGGCCAGGCCGGTCAGGTCCCAGGCGCCGACCGGGTCGGGATCGAGCTCGACGGCGACGGCGTGCCGGGCCGATCCTCCGGCGCGAGCGACGACGTGGTCGACCTCCGGCCGGTCGTACGGGCACAGCCAGACGCCGGGCGCGTGCTCGGCGTACCCGAGATAGGTGAGCTCCTGCCGCAGCCGGTCCCGCTCGGCCCGCGCCCGGGGAGCCTCGAGGAAGACCAGTCGCCACCGGCCGTCCCAGGGTTCGGGAGCGCTGCGGTAGATCCGCGATGCGGCCTCGGTGAGCCGTTCGATGGCGCGGGCGGACGCCCGGTAGCCGGGTGCCTCGTCGACCCGCGTCGGCTCGAGCCAGCCCTGGGCCGTCATCCGCGAGATCGCCGTACGCACCGCGGGCTCGGCGATCCCGACCGGCTCGAGCAGGCGGATCAGTGCGGACACGGGAGCCTGGTCGCCGCGCGAGCGCAGGTGGTCGCCGTACACGTCGAACAGGGCCGACCGCGCGCGCATGCGGTCACTGTGCCAGTTCCCGGGCTGGGTCCGGCCCGGCGTCTGCGACAGGGTTCGAGGACGCCCGTCGAAGGGATGGGGAATAATGGTGGCCGCATCAGGCGCCTGGGGGTCTCTTGTCCCGCGCGCCGCGAGTCCCGGCCACATGGCTGATCAGCAAGAACGAGAAGAATGAGGTGCGCGGATGGCGGCAATGAAGCCGCGGACAGGTGACGGTCCGCTCGAGGTCACCAAGGAAGGCCGCGGCATCGTGATGCGCGTGCCGCTCGAGGGCGGTGGCCGTCTCGTCGTCGAGCTGAACGCCGAAGAGGCCGGCGCCCTGGGCGATGCGCTCAAGGAGGTCGTGGGCTGACGTGCCCACCCCGATCTCCACTCTTCCGGCCCAGGTCTCACCTCCCGCCTTCGCCCTGAGTGCCCACGCCGCGCACGAGATCACCGGGGTCGAGGTCCTCGCCTTCCCGTTCACCGTCGTCGACGACACCCCCGTGCTCGGCGCGGGAGCCGCGGCCGCGGGTGACTCGCTCGGACTCGATCTCGCCGGCGTACTCACGTCGCGGCGGGCGAAGGGCAAGGGCGGTGAGGTCGTCGCGCTCCCCGTCGGCGGCTCCGACCTGCGACTGGTGCTCCTGGTCGGGCTGGGCGACGGCACGCCCACCGACTTCCGCCGGGCCGGCGCGGCGGTCGCACGCGCGACGTTCGACCACGAGTCGATGGCGTCGGCAGTCGTCGCCGGGGGCGACACTGAGGCCCTCACGGCGTACGTCGTCGGCACCATGCTCGGATCGTTCGTCTTCCACTGGCGTTCGCAGGGCCCGGAGCACGAGCCCGTACGCCGGGTGGTGCTGGCCGGGCTCTCCGAGGACGACCACGGGGCGGCGCTCGAGCGCGGGCTCGCGCTCGGGGGTGCCGGCTGGCGCTCCCGGATGTTGGCGACCGTGCCGTCCAACCTGAAGTCGCCACAGTGGCTGGCGGAGCAGGCGGAGCAGATCGCGGCCGAGCACGGCCTCGGCGTCGAGGTATGGGACGAGGCCCGGCTCGCCAAGCAGGGCTGCGGCGGGATCCTGGGCGTCGGCCAGGGCTCCGCCACTCCGCCCCGGCTGATCCGCCTCGACTACGCCCCCTCCGGAGCCCGCAAGGCGGCTCGCGTCGTCCTGGTGGGCAAGGGCATCACCTTCGACTCCGGCGGTCTCTCGATCAAGCCGGCCGAGGGCATGTCCACGATGAAGCGCGACATGACCGGTGGAGCGGTCGTGATGGCGGTGATGGGCGCACTCGGCTCGCTCGGCTGCCCGCTGCGGGTGACCGCCCTGGTCCCCGCCGCCGAGAACGCAGTCGGCGGCTCGTCCCTCAGGCCGGGCGACGTCGTCACCCACTACGGCGGTCGCACCAGCGAGGTGATGGACACCGACGCCGAGGGTCGTCTGGTCCTCGCCGATGCGATGGCCTACGCCGTCGACAAGCTCGACCCGGCCGTGATGGTCGACATCGCGACCCTGACCGGGACGATGAAGGTGGCGCTCGGCCAGTGGACCGGCGGGTGCTTCGCCAACCGCGACGGCCTCGCCGAGGCCCTCGTCGCAGCGGGCTCTGCGGCGGGCGAGCCGCTGTGGCGGATGCCGCTCGAACCCGACTACGAGGACACGCTGATTTCCCAGGTCGCCGACGCCACCAACGCCCCCGGAGGTCCGGGCGCGATCACCGCGGCGCTGTTCCTCCAGCACTTCGCCGGCGACGTCCCCTGGGCCCACCTCGACATCGCGTCCTCGGGCGACGCCCCCAACGACTCCTACGAGTGGACGAAGGGACCGACCGGCTTCGGCCCGCGGCTCCTGCTCACCTGGCTGACCGGCCCCGATCCGCTGGCGGGGATCGCCGGCTGACTGTCGGCCGCCATCAGGTCAGGACGTCCTCGCTCGCCCACTCCTTCTTCGCGACCAGCAGCCCGTCGCCGACGGGCAGCAGCACCGGCACCAGCGTGTCGTTCGCGGCGATCTCCCTGCCGAGGTCGCGGATCACGGTGGTCTCCTCGTCGCGCTGGGACGGATCGGCGACCCGGTCGTGCCAGAGCGCGTTGTCGAAGGCGACGATCCCGCCCGGCCGGAGCAGGCGGAGGGCCTCCTTGAGGTACGCCGCGTACTCGGCCTTGTCCGCGTCGCAGAAGACCAGGTCGTAGTGGCCGTCGGTGAGCCGAGGTAGTACGTCGAGGGCAGCGCCCGCGATCGTCCGCGCTCGCTGGGGCGGGATGCCGGCGTCGTTGTAGGACTCACGGGCGAGCCGCTGGTGCTCGGCCTCGACGTCGATGGTGGTGAGCACGCCGTCGGAGCGCATCCCGCGCAGCAGCCAGAGCCCCGAGACGCCCGTGCCCGTGCCGACCTCGACGACCGCCCGTGCCTCGATCACCGACGCCAGGAACCGCAACGCTGCGCCGCCGCCGGACCCGATCGCGACCGCGCCGACCTCCTCGGACCGCGCTCGGGCCGCCGCGAGGACCTCGTCCTCCTCGACGAACCCCTCGGCGTAGGACCAGGTGGCGGGCTTGGGCGGGGAGACGGTCATCGCGCGGCCTTCCGGTCAGTGGCGGTCGAGGCGACCCTATCGCGACGAAAGCCCCGCTCCGGGGGAACACCGGGCACCCCGTCGTTCGTTGGAGAGACGAGATTCACACGGTGCGGGGTGCCTGACTCACAGGTTCCTCTCAGCCGTGGCCACGAGAGTTCCAGGACGGAGGCAGAGCGCTGTTCAGGTCGGCATCACATCCGGCGCGCAGACGTCGGCAGGAGGAGCTCGTGAGCCCAGGCGAGTCGAACGGAGGCGTGTCGAACGACGTCCCGAGCTGGGAGGACATCGTCGACCAGCAGTCCGACCGCGTCTACCGCCTCGCCCTTCGGCTGACCGGAAACCGGCACGACGCCGAGGACCTCACCCAGGAGGTCTTCGTCCGCGTCTTCCGCAGCCTGTCGACCTACGAGCCGGGCACGTTCGAGGGGTGGATCCACCGGATCACCACCAACCTGTTCCTCGACCAGGCTCGCCGCAAGCAGCGCATCCGTTTCGACGCGCTCTCCGACGAGCGAGCCGACCGGCTCCACAGCGACCAGCCGACCCCCGACCGTGCCTATGCCGACCAGAGGTTCGACGACGACATCGAGAAGGCGCTCTCGACCCTTCCGCCGGAGTTCCGGGCCGCGGTGGTCCTCTGCGACGTCGAGGGGCTGTCGTACGACGAGATCGCGCAGATCCTCGACGCCAAGCTCGGCACCGTCCGGTCGCGCATCCACCGGGGTCGCGCCATGCTGCGCGCGGCGCTCGCCCACCGGGCACCGGCCGAGGGCCGGACGCGCTACCAGGGCCCGGCCGCGTCCCGGCCCGACCTCGCTCCGGGAGCCGCGTCGTGATCGGCCACCTGGGCGACCGAGTCAGGGGGGGGCGCGACGGGCCCCAGTGCCCCCCCGCCCGGGGGCGGCGCGGGGGCCGCCGCCCCACCACCCACCCCCGCCCCGCCGCCCGCGGCGGCGGGGGGGGGGGGGGGTGGCGGCGCGGGCG
>JAICSK010000262.1 GCA_025936915.1 Nocardioides sp. | reverse complement strand
CGTCTCGGCACTGTCTGCCGAGACGCCGCCACCGGAGGCGCGAGGTCGCTACATGGCCTCGACCCAGCTCGCCTGGAGTGCCTCCACGGCGGTGTCGCCGCTGTTCTACTCGGCCCTCCTCGACCGCGGTGCGCTGGCCGCGTGGGGCGGGCCGATCGCGGTCTGCGCACTCTGGTTCGCGCTGGTCGAGGTGCTCGCGCGCCGGATGCCGCAGGTGGCGCGGCCGGTGACCAACGTGGCCGAGCCGGAGCCCGGCCTCGGTCCGCCCGTCTCGCCGGACGGCCCGGTCGGTGCCCCGTCGGACGCGCCCACCACCCCTGCGTGACCTCGGGTCGCGGTATCTCGGTCTCCCGCGGCTCCCTCCTCGAGGAAGGGCCCGGCACGGGGCCGGCCCGAATGGAGGGAAACACGCATGTTCACTGATGACGCAGACCTGAGCCACGTCCCGTGGCAGCTGCTGATCCGCGCTCGCACCATCGGGGAGGTCGACGCGGTGCTCTCGTCGGTCGTGCTCGGCCGCCTGGCCGAGGTCGGCTCGGTCGAGACGATCCGCATGGTGGCCGACGCCGCGCACGGCGCTCGGGGTGCCTCGACCGAGCCGGCCACGGCCGAGCAGAAGCTGTCGGCGCTCTCGGCCGTCGCCGACTTCGACGACTGGTACTGCGGGAACGGCCCGCGCCGGCCGTGGCCGCACCGCGGGGACGTCCTCGACACCGTCTCCGACCCGGTGATCTCGATCGTCGCCGAGGGCGCACGGGCGCTGGTGAAGGCCGGCAGTCCGGCGTTGCAGAAGACCGTGGGCGAGGCGCTCCAGCAGATCTGACGATCTGAGCTCCGCCCCTTCGACGGCCGGGCCTCGCCGACACGGCGGCGGGGCCCGGTCTCGGGTCGGTCGGCATCGCATCGGCGGGGGGCGGCCCGGTTCGGCCGGAGCCCGTCGTAACTGCTGCGTGCCGGCCGGTGCCGCCGGTTGACGCCGGGGGAGCGCCCGGCTCTAGGCTGCGGCTTGCTTGTAACGATCCAATCAGGATCGGTGCTCCCAGTCAGGAGTGATGATGCGGGTCGGAGTCCTCACCGGCGGCGGCGACTGCCCCGGGCTGAACGCCGTGATCCGGGCGGTGGTGCGCAAGGGCGTCGGCGTCCATGGGTTCGAGTTCGTCGGCTTCCGTGACGGGTGGAAGGGGCCCCTCGAGGGGCTCACGATGGAGCTCGGGGTGGCGCAGGTGCGCGGCATCCTGCCGCGGGGCGGCACCATCCTCGGCTCGAGCCGGACGAACCCGTTCAAGCTCGACGGCGGCGTCGAGCGGATCAAGGACAACCTCGTCGCAGCCGGCGTCGACGCGCTCGTCGCGATCGGCGGCGAGGACACGCTCGGGGTGGCGACCAAGCTGGCCGATCTCGGCGTCGACGTGGTCGGCGTACCGAAGACGATCGACAACGATCTCTCCGGCACCGACTTCACCTTCGGCTTCGACACCGCGGTCAACATCGCCAGCGAGGCCATCGATCGCCTCCACACCACCGCCGAGTCCCACCACCGGGCCCTCGTGGTCGAGGTGATGGGCCGGCACGCCGGCTGGATCGCGCTGCATGCGGGGATGTCCGGCGGCGCCAACGTCGTGCTCATCCCCGAGGTGCCGTTCGACATCGACGAGGTCTGCGACCTCGTGAAGAAGCGCTTCGAGACGCAGTACTCGCCGATCATCGTGGTGGCCGAGGGCGCCGTACCCCGAGAGGGCGGCGACATGACGCTGGTCTCGGGTGAGGTCGACTCGTTCGGCCACGTCCGCCTCGGCGGGATCGGTGACCGCCTGGCCTTCGAGATCGAGCAGCGCACCGGAGCCGAGGCGCGGGCCGTCGTGCTCGGTCACGTCCAGCGCGGTGGCACGCCGACGGCGTTCGACCGCTGGCTCGCGACCCGCTTCGGGCTGCACGCGATCGACGCCGTGGCCGAGAAGGACTTCGGCACCATGGTCGCGCTGCGCGGCACCGACATCGTCCGCGTCCCGCTGATCGAGGGCACCGGTGAGCTCAAGCTGGTCTCACCGGAGGAGTACGCCGAGGCACAGGTCTTCTTCGGCTGAGGTGGCTGAGGACCCGACCGGGCCGGTCAGCCGGCTGACCGCAGCCGTTCGAGAGCCAGGTCGAAGACGATGTTGAGCGCATTCACGTTCGACTGACCCCGTCGGCGGGTCTCGTCGGCGTAGTCGATGACCACCGGTGCCTCGGTCCACGACAGGCCGCGCTTGGCGATCAGCCCGAGGAGCTGGCTGGCGTGGGCCATGTTCGACAGCGTGAGGTCGATCTGTTCCACCGCGCGTCGATTCAGGACGCGGAGTCCGTTGTGCGTGTCGGTGACCGGGAGCCTGGTGGTGGCTCGGGTGAACGCGATGCCGGCCCGGAGGACGACGCGGCGCGAGCGCGGCATGGTCGTGTCGCCCCGCAGGAAGCGGGACCCGAGAACGACGTCGACCCCGGTGGAGCGTCCGATCTCGAGGAGCGCCAAGGCGTCCTCGACGCGGTGCTGCCCGTCCGAGTCGAACGTGATCACGTGGCGCATCCCGGGGTCGAGCAGGGCGTAGGCGAAGCCTGTCTGCAGAGCTGCGCCTTGTCCCAGGTTCGTCGGGTGGCTCACCACGGAGGCCCCCGCCGAACGAGCGACGGCGGCCGTCGCGTCCTTGCTTCCGTCGTCCACGACGACGATGCGGCCGAAGTGCTCGCGCAGGTGGGACACCACGGCGGCGACTCGGGACTCCTCAT
>JAICSK010000226.1 GCA_025936915.1 Nocardioides sp. | reverse complement strand
GGAGGGTGCCTTGTGGGCCAGCAACGACGGCGGGACGACCTGGAGCGAGGAGCACTCCGGCGCACCCGCCTCGTCGAGGTGACGGCGCTGCGCCCGCGGCTCAGTGGGCCATGTCGACGAATCGGGAGTAGTGCCCTTGGAAGGCGACGACGATGTCGCGGGTGGGGCCGTTGCGGTGCTTGGCCACGATCAGGTCGGCCTCACCCGGGCGCGTCGACTCCTTCTCGTAGACGTCGTCGCGGTGCAGCAGGATCACCATGTCGGCGTCCTGTTCGAGGCTGCCGGACTCACGCAGGTCGCTCATCATCGGGCGCTTGTCGCCGCGCTGCTCGGGACCACGGTTGAGCTGGGAGAGCGCGATGATCGGCACCTGGAGCTCCTTGGCCAGCAGCTTGATCTGGCGGGAGAACTCCGAGACCTCCAGCTGGCGGCTCTCGACCTTGCGGCCCGACGTCATCAGCTGCATGTAGTCGATCACCACGAGCCGGAGGTCGTGACGCTGCTTGAGCCGCCGGGCCTTCGCCCGGATCTCCATCATCGTCATGTTGGGCGAGTCGTCGATGAACAGCGGCGCGCTGGACACCTCGGCCATCTTGCGGGCGAGCTTCTGCCAGTCGTCGTCGTTCATCTGGCCGTTTCGGATGTGGTTGAGCGGTACCCGCGCCTCGGCACTGAGCAGGCGCATCGTGATCTCGGAGCGCGTCATCTCCAGGCTGAAGAAGCACGAGGTCATGTTGTTGTGGATCGACGCCGCCCGGCACAGGTCCAGAGCCAGGGTCGACTTGCCCATGGCGGGGCGTGCGGCGACGATCACCATCTGGCCGTTGTGCAGACCGTTGGTCAGGTCGTCGAGGTCGGCGAAGCCGGTGGGTACGCCGTAGAGCCCGGCGTCGCGGTTGCCGATCGCCTCGATCTCGTCGAGGACGCCGTCCATGATGTCGCTCAGCGGCGCGTAGTCCTCCGACGTACGCCGGTCGGTGACCTGGTAGACCTCGGCCTGTGCGGCGTCGACCACGTCGTCGACCTGGCCCTGCCCGGCGTACCCCATCTGGACGATGCGCGCGCCGGCGTCGACGAGCCGCCGGAGGATCGCCTTCTCGCGGACGATCTCGGCGTAGTAGCCGGCGTTGGCCGCGATCGGGACGTTGGCCGAGAGGGTGTGCAGGTAAGGCGCGCCGCCGATGCGGGCCAGCTCGCCACGGCGGCCGAGCTCGTTGGCGACGGTGACCGGGTCGGCCGGCTCGCCGCGGCCGTAGAGGTCGATGACGGTGTCGAAGATGACCTCGTGGACCGGCCGGTAGAAGTCCGCGCCGCGGAGCACCTCGCTGACGTCGGCGATGGAGTCCTTCGAGAGGAGCATCGCGCCGAGCACGCTCTGCTCGGCGGCGTTGTCCTGGGGCGGCGTACGGTCGCCCGGACGGCTCGGGCGCTCGCCCGGCTCGTACGCCGCGGGGCCGTCGCCCCAGTCATCGCGGGACGGCTCGGGCAGGCCCGGCACGTCCCACGACCCCTGCTCCGTGATGCTCACTCACACGCCCCTTCTTGCTGCGCCGCCGGCGCCCCGCGCACCCGGCGGATGTGACAGGAGTGACGCTAGGGATGACCACCGACAGCGGCGACCGGCTCGTTGCCGACCGTCGTGCTCCCGGGTCGATCCCGTGCGAATGCCCACCGAGGCGGCAATCTAGGCGCCGTTCGGACCACCCAGGAAGGGCCTTGTCCACAGGGGCTGGGGATAACTGGGGTCGTCGGGTGGACGACACGCACCCGGCTGTGGCCGCATCCGTGGACAACGTGTGGACAGACCTCCGGATCCGACCCCTATCACGACGCTGACCTGCGTGTTCGCGGTTCCACAGATGTGCAGACCAAAAAGTCGGGCAGGAACCTCGTTCACCTTTTCGACATCTGGGATTCGCACGTTGGTTTGTCGACACATCGCCCGACCCCTGGTCTGAACGGGGGATATCCACTGTTCATTCACAGGTGTACGCCGCGCGGCTAGCCTGACCGCCGTGAGACCGCTCCAGGCCGTCGCGATGGGCCTGGTCGTGGTCCTCCTGACCGCCTCGGTGAACGGGTACGACGCGTTGCCCGACCCGATCGGCTGGGTGCTGGTCCTGGTCGGGCTCGGCCCGCTCCCGGTGCCCCAGCGGGGAGCCCTGCAGGCGCTGGCCGCGGTCTCGTTGGTCGTCTCGGTGGCGGTGTGGGTGCCGTCGGCGCGTGAGGCGCTCAACGTCACCGATGACTCCCTGGCGTGGGCCGCGAGCATCCCGGAGATCCTCACCCTGGTCGTGCTGTCCCATGCGCTCGCGGAGATCGCCCGCTCGGCCGGTGACCACCGGGCGAGGAGCTGGCTGCTGACCACCCGCCTGCTGCTGGTCGTCGTACTCCTGCTCCCGCCGGTGGTGCTCGGCGGAGGTCTGGACTCCCTCGTCGTCGCGACCGCGGTCTTCAGCAACCTCAGCCTGCTGCTGCTTGTGGTGCTGCTGTTCTGCTACTCCGCCCGCCCCTGGGCCCTGCCCGCGGCCGACGTGGTCGAGGACCGCAAGGGGCGGTGAGGCAGGACCGGTTCGACTGACGGAAACGGGTCCTGGCTCACCGCCCCACGCGGAACCTGGCGCGCGTCAGGCGGGGATGACGTTGAGCGCCACCGTCGCGGAGACGTCGTCGTGGAGGCGCACCGACACCGAGTGGGCGCCGAGCGTCTTGATCGGGTTGCCCAGGGCGATCGCGCGGCGGTCGAGGTCCTCACCGACGACCGCGGCGAGGGCGCCGGCGATCTCGGCGGTGGTGACCGCACCGAACAGGCGACCGGCCGAACCGGCCTTGACCTTCACGTCGACGGGGGCGGCCTCGAGCTTGCCCTTGATCTGGTCGGCGTGGTCCTGGTCGCGGACGGCGCGCGAGGCGCGGGCGCGCTTGATCGACTCGACGGTCTTCTCACCGCCGCGGGTCCAGCGGATGGCGACGCCGCGGGGCAGGAGGTAGTTGCGGCCGTAGCCGTCCTTGACCTCGACCACGTCGCCGGGCTGCCCGAGCCCGGTGACCTCCTGGGTCAGGATGATCTTCATCGTGCCTCCCCTCAGCGACCGGTCGAGGTGTAGGGCAACAGCGCGAGCTCGCGCGCGTTCTTCACCGCGATCGCGACGTCGCGCTGGTGCTGGACGCAGTTGCCGGTCACCCGACGCGCACGGATCTTGCCGCGGTCGGAGATGAACTTGCGGAGCAGCGTGGTGTCCTTGTAGTCGACACCTGTCGCCTTCTCCTTGCAGAACTGGCAAACCTTCTTCTTCGGCTTGCGCATCACTGCCTTGGCCATTGTGGTGCTCTCTTTCAGTGAGCCCGGCTCACGCCGGAATGGTGGGCTTGGACTGGATGTGTGCGGTTGTCTCGGTGGTGGCGGATCAGAAGGGCGGCTCGTCGGAGCCGACGCCGGGCGTGGCCCAGGGGTCGTTGGCCGGCGCGCCGCCGGCGGCGGGCTGGCCCTGCTGTCCCGGCTGTCCCTGCGCCGGCGTGGCCCACGGGTCGTTGTCGGACGGACCGCCCTGGCCGCCACCCTGCTGCCCGCCGTACGACGAGCCGCCCGAGCGCTGGGTGCGCGTCACCTTGGCGGTGGCGTACTTCAGCGACGGGCCGACCTCGTCGACCTGGATCTCGAAGACGGTGCGCTTCTCACCCTCGCGGGTCTCGTACTGCCGCGAGCGCAGATTGCCCTGGACGACGACGCGCATCCCCTTCTGCAGGGACTCCGCGACGTTCTCCGCGGCCTGTCGCCACACCGAGCAGGACAGGAACAGCGCCTCGCCGTCCTTCCACTCGTTGGTCTGGCGGTCGAAGGTGCGCGGCGTCGAGGCGATCCGGAAGTTGGCCACCGCGGCCCCCGACGGCGTGAAGCGGAGCTCGGGGTCGTCGACCAGGTTGCCGACCACGGTGATCTGGGTGTCGCCTGCCATGTCAGGACTCCTTGAGGATGTGCGAGTGCGATGAGGGTCATCGTGGTCGGTGGCACCGACGAGCGCCACCATCGATCCACAGAGACCCCGCGGGTCGATCAGTGAGCGTCTGGACGCATCACCTTGGTGCGGAGCACCGACTCGTTGAGCCCGAGCTGGCGGTCGAACTCCTTGACCGTCGCCGGCTCCGCCGTCAGGTTGATGACGGCGTAGATGCCCTCGGCGTTCTTGGCGATCTCGTAGGCCAGGCGACGCCGGCCCCAGACGTCGACGTTCTCGACGCTGCCGCCGTCCTTGCGGATGACGTTGAGGTACTTGTCGAGGGACGGCTCCACCGTCCGCTCCTCGAGACTCGGGTCGAGGATGACCATCACTTCATAGGCACGCACAGCGGTCTCCACCTCCTCTGGACTAG
>JAICSK010000044.1 GCA_025936915.1 Nocardioides sp. | reverse complement strand
GTTCTTCGACGAGATGGACTCGCTGTTCCGCACCCGGGGTTCGGGTGTCTCCTCCGACGTCGAGAACACGCTCGTCCCCCAGCTGCTGAGCGAGATCGACGGCGTCGAGGCGCTCGAGAACGTGCTGGTGATCGGTGCTTCCAACCGCGAGGACATGATCGACCCGGCCATCCTGCGGCCCGGGCGGCTCGACGTGAAGATCAAGATCGAGCGTCCGGATGCCGAGTCTGCCCGCGACATCTTCAGCAAGTACCTCCTCCCGACACTGCCGCTGCACGCCGACGACGTCGCCGAGTTCGGCGGCAACCGCGACGCGTGCGTCGACGGGATGATCCAGGCCACGGTGCAGCGGATGTACACCGAGACCGAGGAGAACAGGTTTCTCGAGGTCACCTACGCCAACGGCGACAAGGAGGTCCTGTACTTCAAAGACTTCAACTCCGGCGCGATGATCCAGAACATCGTCGACCGGGCCAAGAAGATGGCGATCAAGGACTACCTCGAGCACGACCAGCACGGCCTCCGCGTCCAGCACATGCTCCAGGCCTGCGTGGACGAGTTCAAGGAGAACGAGGACCTGCCGAACACGACCAACCCCGACGACTGGGCCCGCATCTCCGGGAAGAAGGGCGAGCGGATCGTGTTCATCCGCACCCTGATCACCGGCAAGCAGGGCACCGAGCCGGGTCGGTCGATCGACACCGTGCCCAACACCGGCCAGTACCTCTAGCTGTACTCGGCACCTCTGGTCGGCCCGGGCTTCCGGCGCGACCCCAGGTTCTCAGATGACCCAGCAGGACCACCCACGTGGTTGGCCGATGTCATGCGCGAAGCCGGACGACCCGGCACACTCGACTCGTCACACTTTGGGGGGGTCCGATGGTGTCGAGGTCTGGGCTGTGCGCTGGCCGCGCGAGGTGCTCCGGTGCCTGAGTCCGTCTACTTCTTCTGGGGCGTCGTCGCCTTCCTGGCGCTCGCTGCTGCCCTGAACCATGGCTGGCACCACGCCCGCGACAGCCACCTGTCGGGACGGCTCGCCCGGGTGAGCTACCGCGACGGCGGCCCGACCGTGGTCGTGGTCGACCTGGACCCGGACCTCGAGGGCACGCCGGGAGTCTGACCCCCGCGGGGCCGGGCCCCGCGTGTATCAGGGGATGACGAGCCGCCCTCATCAGATTCCGACCCGACTGCCCGCGCAGCGCACCCCTGGCCCGCGACAGCCATGGCGATGGTCCGTGCGGGTCATGCCGGGTGACCCGCTCGGCCACCACACTCGTCACGACATCGAACCGGGGGGAATCCATGTCCATACGCCGCTCGCTGCGTGCTGCCCTGTCCGTACTGGGCGCAGCCGTCGTCCTCGTCGCCGGCATCGACCTCGCGTCGTACGCCGCCACCGGGCAGACCCTGATCCTGCACTCGGTCAACGTCACGACCGGGACGACGACGGTCGAGAACACCGGCCCCGGCCCGGCCCTGGCCCTGACCACCCGGAAGTCGTCCCCACCGCTGTCGGTGACCAGCGGCAGGCTCGTCAAGCACCTCAACGCCGCCAAGGTCGGTGGTCGCACCGCGGCTCAGCTCGAGCCGAGGCTGGTGACCTACCGCGTCGGCACGCCAGGCGGACCGCTGTCCGCCGGCGAGCACTTCCTGTCGGTCCCCGCACCCCAGGGCAGCTACCGGATCACGATCTCGGGTCTCTGGCAGAGCTCGGTCACCGGTGACCGGATCCAGTGCGTCGTGGTCGACCCCGAGGTCTACCACGACGGCGACCTGGCGAAGGTGTACGCCGAGGTGAACGCCGTCGAGGGCGACACCAACGGCCAGGCGCTCGACCAGGTCCAGTACGTCACGATCCCGAAGATCGCCAGGCTGACCCTGGGCTGCGACACCACCGGCGATGTCGGTGCCCTGCGCTTGGGCCAGCCGCTGACGTTCACCTTCGCCAAGATCCGGCCGCACGTGAAGCACGGCCGGACCGCCGGCGTACCGCGGTCCTTCCTCGCGCACGCCCCTCGGTGATCCACGCCGAACGCTCTCGGCGGGCCGCACGCGCCGGCGCGTAGGCTCGCCCCGTGACGGTTCGCCGGGTGATGGGCACCGAGGTGGAGTACGGCATCTCGGTGCAGGGGCAGCCGCATGCCAACCCGATGGTGGCCTGCTCCCAGGTCGTGAACGCCTACGCCAGTGCCACGATCAAGGCGCGACGGGCCCGCTGGGACTTCGAGGAGGAGTCGCCGCTGCGCGACGCCCGGGGGTTCGACCTGAGCCGTCAGCTGGCCGACCCGAGCCAGCTGACCGACGAGGACCTCGGTCTGGCCAACGTGATCCTCACCAACGGGGCGCGGCTGTACGTCGACCACGCCCACCCCGAGTACTCCACACCCGAGGTGACGACGCCCCTCGACGTGGTGCGCTGGGACAAGGCGGGAGAGCAGGTGATGCTCGACGCCGCCCGGATGGCCGGGCAGACGCCTGGTGCCGCCCCGATCAACCTCTACAAGAACAACACCGACAACAAGGGTGCGTCGTACGGCGCCCACGAGAACTACCTGATGAGCCGGGCGACGCCGTTCAGCGACATCGTCCGTCACCTCACGCCGTTCTTCGTCAGTCGCCAGGTCGTCTGCGGGTCGGGGCGCGTCGGGATCGGTCAGGACGGGCGCGAGCACGGGTTCCAGCTCAGCCAACGCGCCGACTACTTCGAGGTCGAGGTCGGCCTGGAGACGACCCTCAAGCGCCCGATCATCAACACCCGCGACGAGCCGCACGCCGACCCGGAGAAGTACCGCCGGCTGCACGTGATCATCGGCGACGCCAACCTGGCCGAGATCTCGACGTACCTCAAGGTCGGGACGACGGCGCTGGTGCTGGCGATGATCGAGGACCGCTTCATCACCAGCGACCTGACCGTGGAGGGACCCGTGGCCGCGCTGCGGACCGTGTCGCACGACCCCAGCCTGCGCGAGGTCGTCTCCCTGAACGACGGGCGGCGGCTGACGGCGCTCCAGCTGCAGGGGGAGTACCTCGAGCTGGCTCGCAAGTACGTCGACGACCGGCTCGGCTCGGACGCCGACCCACAGACCGTCGACGTGCTCGACCGTTGGGAGTCGGTGCTGACGCGGCTCGCCCAGGACCCGATGCTCTGCGCCCGGGAGCTCGACTGGGTGGCGAAGCTGAAGCTGCTCAACTCCTACCGCGATCGCGACGGGATCGACTGGGACAACGCCAAGCTGCAGCTGATCGACTACCAGTACAGCGACATCCGGCCGGACAAGGGGCTGTACCACCGGCTGGTCCAGCTCGGCCGGATCGAACGGCTGCTCACCGACGACACCGTGGAGCGGGCGATGCACACCCCGCCCGAGGACACTCGGGCCTACTTCCGCGGCCGGTGTCTGGAGAAGTACGCCGACTCCGTCGCCGCGGCGTCGTGGGACTCGGTGATCTTCGACCTGCCGGGTCGGGAGTCGCTGCAGCGGGTGCCGACGATCGATCCGCTGCGCGGTTCCAAGGCGCACGTCGCCGACCTGATCGACCGCTGCGCGACGGCCGAGGAGCTGTTCCGCGCCCTGACCCGCTGATCCGGCCCGCCGGACCCGCCTTCGTGGCCTCCGCCGAGCGGCTAGGGTGAACATATGGCTCAGGAGCAGAAACAGCCGCGCAAGTCGGGGGAGACCGACGAGGTCACCGACGTCGCGCCCGAGTCCGACGTCGCGGAGCGCAAGGAAACACTCGACGACGACGTCGACGCGATCCTCGACGAGATCGACGACGTCCTCGAGACCAACGCGGAAGACTTCGTGAAGTCGTTCATCCAGAAGGGCGGCCAGTAGGGGTGGACGACTCCCGGCTGCCGGCGTCGTTCATGACGCCGGGTACCTCCAGCTTCGCCGACTTCCTGGCCGGGCACTCGCCCGACCTGCTGCCGCTACGGCGCGCCGTACCGCAGGGGCACGCCGGCGATGTGGCCCCGCACGGCACCACGATCGTGGCGGCGACGTTCCCCGGTGGGGTCGTGATGGCCGGTGACCGTCGCGCCACGATGGGCAACATCATCGCCCAGCGGACCTTCGAGAAGGTCTTCCCCGCCGACGAGTACTCCTGCGTCGGCATCGCCGGCAGTGCCGGCCTTTCGGTCGAGCTGGTGCGGCTGTTCCAGACCGAGCTCGAGCACTACGAGAAGATCGAGGGCACCACGCTGTCGATCGACGGCAAGGCCAACCGCCTCGCCGGCCTGATCCGGGGCAACCTCGCCATGGCCATGCAGGGCCTGGCCGTCGTGCCGCTGTTCGCCGGCTACGACCTGGTCTCCGGCCAGGGACGGATCTTCAGCTACGACGTCACCGGCGGCCGGTACGAGGAGAAGGCCTTCCACTCGGTCGGGTCCGGATCGTTGTTCGCCCGCGGCTCGCTGAAGAAGCTCTACCGCGACGACCTCTCCGAGAGCGACTGCGTGACCGCGCTCGTGCAGGCCCTGTACGACGCCGCGGACGACGACTCGGCCACCGGTGGCCCCGACCTGACCCGGCGTATCTTCCCGGTCGTGCAGGTGGTCACCGCCCAGGGTGGCCGCCGGCTCGCCGACGACGAGGTCGCCGAGATCGCCGACTCGGTGATCGCCGGACGGATGAACCGACCCGACGGCCCGGCCGCGGCCCTGACCTGATCGGACCCGACAGATGAGCATGCCGTTCTACGTCTCGCCCGAACAGCTGATGAAGGACCGGGCCGACTTCGCGCGCAAGGGCATAGCCCGGGGCCGGTCGGTGGTCGCGGTGCAGTACGCCGACGGCGTCCTGTTCGCCTCCGAGAACCCCTCGCAGGCGTTGCACAAGGTCAGCGAGCTCTACGACCGGATCGCCTTCGCGGCCGTCGGTCGCTACAACGAGTTCGAGAACCTCCGCATCGCCGGCGTCCGGCTGGCCGACATGCGGGGCTACGCCTACGACCGTCGCGACGTCACCGGGCGCGGCCTGGCCAACGCCTACGCGCAGACGCTGGGCACGATCTTCAGCAGCGGGGGAGAGAAGCCCTACGAGGTCGAGATCTTCGTCGCGGAGGTCGGCGACTCGGCCGCGGAGGACCAGATCTACCGACTGACCTACCAGGGGCAGGTCACCGACGAGCACCAGTACGCCGTGATGGGCGGCGCCGACGAGGTCGTGGCGGCCTACCTCCACGAGCACTACACCGAGAACGCCGACCTCAGCACGGCGCTGCACGTGGCGGTCGCCGCGCTCGGCCGCGGCCCGGAGGACAACGGCGGCGCGCCGTCCGAGCGGGTGATCCCCGCGGGCGACCTCGAGGTGGCCGTCCTCGACCGCACGCGCACCCAGCCGCGGAAGTTCCTGAGGCTGATGCCCACCCGGCTCGAGGCGATGCTCGGCGACCGTGGTCCCACCACCGCCGCGCCCGCCGAGTCCGCCAAGTCCGCACCGGAGCCGGAGATCGATCCCTCCGACATTCCCGCCGACTCGGACCCCCCGACGCCGGGGTGAGCGTGCTGTCTCTTGGTTGAGGTTTGCTGCCAAACCGCAAGCAAGTGCACAGAATCCATGCAGTTTCCCACCAATCGCCGACTGCCCCATTGCTGGCGCAAGGGCTGCAAGAGTGGCTTTGTCCACAGGTGGGCTGCCGGCCCAAGCGCGAACGCCCTTCGAGCGACACCATGGGGCGCATGGCAGACCAGGTGACCGAGGCGGGCAACGTCCCAGGCGTCGAGGCGATTCGTGGCCAGGTCAGGTTGGCCGGTCATCGCAGGGTCAGTCACGGTCTGTACCTGCCTCTCAGGCCCGGTGTGACGACCGACGCCGAGATGGTGCGTGAGCTGAGGGCATGGCAGCTCGTGCTCCCGGATCGGGCGGCCTTCACGCATGTGACCGGCGCGCGGCTACGTGGATGGCAGCTACCCAAGCTTCCCGAGCAGGTCCCTGTCTTCGCGGCAGTCGAGGGCAATCCCTCACGGCCCCAGCGCGCGGGCCTGATTTGTTCACGTTTGGTCAGAGCGACCGACACGAAGGTGATCGACGGTGTTCCCGTGGACTTGCCTGAAGAGATCTTGCTCAGGGCAGCGCGAGACTTCGGTCTCCTCGATACGGCGATCATGGTCGACGCCGCCCGGCACGCCGGCGACGTCGACGAGCGCCGAATGTCAGCGTTGCTCGACTCCGCCAGACCTGGGGTAACGGTGCTCCGTCGGGCGTGGCAAGTCTCCGATGGACGCGCCGAATCGGGCCCGGAGACGATCTTGCGCCTCTTCGACCTCACGATGGATGTGCCCGTCGAGCCCCAGGCGGTCCTGCACGACCCATACGGCAACGTCGTCGGTCGTGCCGACCTGCTGATCGTGGGCACGAACGCGATTCAGGAATACGTCGGCGAGGTCCACCGGAGCAAGGACCAGCACAAGGTCGACGTACGGCGCGAACGCGGCCTGAACGGCGCGTCATACAGGATCCACGGTTACACGCTGGACGACCTGGTGAACTATCCGGTGACGGTCATGCACGAACTCGACCGCTTGCTGGATCGACCTCATCGGATGTCGCGGGTGAGACGTTGGCAACGGCTGGTCGCGAACTCCATGTTCAGCGAGCTCGGACGTCAGCGCGTGCTGAACCGCTGGCGACGAGTCAACGGGATGATCGATTGGTCAAGAACTGCATGATTTCTGTGCATTTGGTTGCGGTTTGGTGCCAAACCGCAATCCAGAGCGGACGCCAGCTCAGCCTGGCCCCCGACGCCCACCCGAGCCCGTAGGCTGACCATGTGGACCGGCGGATCTTCGGGATCGAGAACGAGTACGGCGTCACATGCACGTTCAAGGGTCAGCGTCGGCTCAGCCCCGACGAGGTGGCGCGCTATCTGTTCCGCAAGGTGGTGAGCTGGGGGCGCAGCTCCAACGTGTTCCTGCGCAACGGCGCCCGCCTCTACCTCGACGTGGGGAGCCATCCGGAGTACGCGACTCCCGAGTGCGACGACGTCGCAGAGCTGGTGACCCACGACAAGGCCGGCGAGCGGGTGCTCGAGGGCCTGCTGAAGGACGCCGAGCAGAGGCTGCACGACGAGGGCATCGCCGGCGAGATCTACCTGTTCAAGAACAACACCGACTCCGCCGGCAACTCCTACGGCTGCCACGAGAACTACCTGGTCAGCCGCTCGGGGGAGTTCAACCGGCTGGCCGACGTCCTGATCCCCTTCCTGGTGACCCGTCAGATCGTCGTCGGCGCCGGCAAGGTCACGCAGACCGCGCGAGGGGCGTCGTACGCCGTGAGCCAGCGGGCGGAGCACATCTGGGAGGGTGTCAGCAGCGCGACGACCCGGTCGCGCCCGATCATCAACACCCGCGACGAGCCGCACGCCGACGCCGAGCGCTTCCGCCGGCTCCACGTGATCGTGGGCGACTCCAACATGAGCGAGACCACCACGATGCTCAAGGTGGCGAGCTGCGACCTGGTCCTCCGGATGATCGAGGAGGGCGTGGTGATGCGCGACCTCACCATGGAGAACCCGATCCGCGCGATCCGGGAGATCAGCCACGACGTCAGCGGTCAGCGCAAGGTCCGGCTGGCCAACGGCCGCGAGGCCAGTGCCCTCGACATCCAGCACGAGTACCTCGCCAAGGCCCGCAACTTCGTGGACCGCCGCGAGATCTCCACGCCGCTGATCGAGCAGGCTCTGGACCTCTGGGAGCGAGGCCTGAAGGCCGTCGAGTCCGACGACCTCGGTCTCGTCGACCGCGAGCTCGACTGGGTGATCAAGTGGAAGCTGATCGACCGCTACCGCGCCACCCACGGCCTGCCGCTCGGCCACCCCCGGATCGCCCAGCTCGACCTGGCCTACCACGACATCCGGCGCGACCGCGGCCTGTACTACCTCCTGGAGCGCCGTGGAGCGGTCAGCAGGGTGACCTCGGACCTGAAGATCTTCGAGGCCAAGTCGGTGCCCCCGCAGTCCACCCGCGCCCGGCTGCGCGGCGAGTTCATCCGGAAGGCGCAGGAGCGCCGGCGCGACTTCACCGTCGACTGGGTGCACCTGAAGCTGAACGACCAGGCCCAGCGCACGGTGCTGTGCAAGGACCCGTTCCGCGCGTACGACGAGCGGGTCCAGCGTCTCATCGACGGGATGTGACCCACACACCGGGCGGACGCCGCGATGCGGCGCCTCACCGGGGGCCGGATAGGGTGACCGGCGGGCCGTAGCCCGTCCGATCCTCTACCCTGACGACTCCGTCGAAGGTGAATCACTGTGTCCCGACGTCTCCGACGCCTCCTGCTTCCCGTGCTCCCCGTCCTGCTGCTCGCCCTGACCGCGTGCGGAAGCAACAACAGCTCGTCGTCCTCGACGGCGACCAGCAGCAGTCCGCTGGACGCGGTGACGATCACCGGGGCGGTGGGGCAGAAGCCCCAGATCGAGTGGAAGGGCACCCTCACCTCGACCAAGGTCGAGTCGACGACCATCACCAAGGGCACCGGCGACACGATCAACTCCGGCGACCAGGTCTCGGCCCAGATCTGGATCGGCAACGGCACCAGCAAGCAGCAGGCCTATAGCACCTACGACCAGGGCGGCGCCCAGCTGCTGACGCTCAACGACCAGCTGAGCCCGGTGTTCTCCGACGCCATCACCGGCGCCTCCGTGGGCTCCCGCATCGCCGTGACCGCGCCGGCGTCGCAGCTCGTCGGTGCCAGTGGCAACGCCCAGCTCGGGATCCAGGCCACCGACCCGCTCCTCGTCGTGATCGACCTGATCAGCAAGCCGGCGCCGCCACTCACGGGCCCGCAGGGCAAGGCTCAGCCGTCGCCGTCGTGGGCTCCCAAGGTCGTCGGCAAGGGCAAGACGGTGACCGGGCTGGACTTCAAGAACACACCCAAGCCCGACGGGAAGCTGCGCTCGGCCGTGCTCATCCAGGGCACCGGCAGGACGGTCGCCAAGGGTCAGAACATCACGGTCAACTACCTCGGCGAGGTGTACGGCGCCTCGAAGCCGTTCGACGAGAGCTACAGCAAGGAGCCGGCCAGCTTCGGCATCGGGACCGGCCAGGTCATTCCTGGCTGGGACAAGACCCTCGTCGGCCAGAAGGTCGGCAGCCGGGTGATCCTGGCCATCCCGCCCAAGGAGGGCTACGGCAAGACCGGGCAGCCGCAGGCCGGGATCAAGGGCACCGACACGCTGTACTTCGTGGTCGACATCCTCGGGGCTGCCTGAGCAGGATGAGCGGCATGTCCCCGCGGAGCAGCAGCCGGTGAGCACGTCCAAGACCGAGCGCCTGCTCAACCTGCTGATCATGCTGCTGGTCCAGCGGCGCTACGTCTCCAAGGACCGGATCCGTGAGATCCTGTACGCCGACGCGCCGTCCACCGACGCCTTCGAGAAGACCTTCGAGCGCGACAAGGAGGAGCTGCGCAGCCTCGGCGTGCCGATCGAGGTCGGCCAGATGGACGCCTACTTCGACGACGAGCCGGGCTACCGCGTCCGTGCCGACGAGTTCGCACTTCCCGAGATCAGCCTCGAGTCCGACGAGGCGCAGGTGGTCGCGCTGGCGACCCGGGTGTGGGAGCACGCGCGGCTCGCCGACGCCACCACCGACGCCGTTCGTAAGCTGACCGCGGCCGGCCTCGACCTCGATCTGGACGCCCTCGAGATCGCCCAACCGCGCCTGAGCGCCGACGAGCCGTCGTTCGACGTGTTCTGGGAAGCGACCCTGACCCGACGCCGGGTGACCTTCGACTACCGCCGACCCGGGTACGACGCACCGCTGACCCGGCACCTCGAGCCGTGGGGCGTCGTGCGCTACTCCGGCCGCTGGTACGTCGTGGGGCTGGACACCGACCGCGGCGAGGAGCGCGTCTTCCGCCTGTCGCGGGTCGTCGGCAAGGCGACGATGAGCGGGCAGCCGGGATCGTACGTCGTGCCGCCCGGCATCGACGTCCGGGAGGCCGCGCGGCGGCTCGAGCCGGCGACGCCTCCGGAGGAGGTCGTCGTCCTGGTCCGGCCGGGTGCCGGAGCCGTGCTGCGACGCGAGGCGACCAGCATCGAGGGCGACGTCGACGGGCCCGACGAGCAGACGCCTTGGGACCGGCTGCGCCTGCCCCGCGCCCAGGCCGACGAGCTGCTCGCCTACGGGTCCGACCTGTACGTCGAGGGGCCGGCGTCGGTACGCGACGAGGTCGTCTCGCGGTTGCGGGCGGCAGCGGGGGTGGCATCGTGACGACAGCGACGACGGGTGCTGCTCGGGAGCAGGTGAGCCGGCTGCTCCGGCTCGTGCCCTACCTGCATGCGCGCGACCAGGTGTCGCTGGAGGAGGCGGCGCGCGTCATCGGCGTACCCCCGCCCCAGCTCGAGCAGGACCTGCGGGTGCTTTTCCTGTGCGGCCTCCCGGGCGGCTACCCCGACGACCTGATCGACGTCGACCTCGACGCGCTCGAGGGGGAGGGTGTCATCCGGGTCTCGAACGCCGACTACCTCGCCCGACCGTTGCGGCTCACCCCGACCGAGGCCAGCGCGATCATCGTGGCGCTCCGCGCGCTCCGGGCCGGGGCCGAGCCCGACACCCGCGAGGTGGTCGACCGGGCCCTCGCCAAGCTCGAGGACGCCGCCGCCGGCGGGTCGCCGTTCGTCGACCCCGGTGACGACGTCCCGGCCACCCTCGCCCTGCGTGCCGAGCTGGAAGAGGCCGTCCGCCGCCGTCGGCAGGTGCGCCTGACCTATTACGTGCCAGCCCGCGACGAGGAGTCGGAGCGGATCGTCGACCCGCACGCCGTCGTCTCGCACCACGGCGTGGCCTACCTCGACGCGTACTGTCACAGCGCCGAGGCGCCGCGGCTGTTCCGGCTCGATCGGATCCACGATGCGACCGTCCTCGACTCCGAGGTCACCACCGAGCACACCGAGCCGCGTGACCTGTCCGCCGGCGTCTTCGGCGGCGAGGAGGCCACCAGGGTCACGCTCCGGCTGCAACCCGAGGCCCGCTGGGTGGAGGAGTACTACACGGTGGAGGACGTCCGACCCGGGCCCGGCGGGAGCTCGGTCGTCGACCTCCTCGTGGGCGACGAGCGCTGGCTCCAGCGCCTGCTGCTCCGCCTCACGCCGTACGCCGAGGTCGTCGAACCCGCTCATTTCGGTGACGGCGCCGCCGACGCGATCCGCCGGGCTTTGGCCCTGTACGACCACCCTGCGGGCTAGACTGACGAAGCAATCGAAGCCCAACGTCAGGACCACGTCATGTCTTCCCTGCTGATCGGCGACCTCGGCACGCCAGAGCTCCTCATCATCCTGGTGATCGTCGTCCTGGTGTTCGGCGCCTCCAAGCTCCCCGAGCTCGCCCGCGGCAGCGGCCGTGCGCTGCGCATCTTCAAGGCCGAGACCAAGGGCCTGAACGACGACGACGACCTCACCGGGACCGGTGACGGCAAGACCGCCTCGCAGCGCGAGCTCGAGGCCCGTCAGGCGTCCGAGCGCGAGGCGTTCGAGGCGCAGCAGGCCGCGGAGCGCGAGGCAGCGCGCCGCGACGACACGGCCTGACGGCACCTGAGCGAGAGCGGCCTGTCCCGTGTCCTTCGTCGGTGTCGTCGACGTCCTGCGTGGGAAGCCGCGCAACCCCGTCGGCCCCGACGGCCGGATGGCGCTGTCGGACCACTTCCGCGAGCTCCGGGCGCGGCTGATCCGCTCCGCCCTGGTGCTGGTGGTCCTGTTCTGCGTCGCCATCTTCTTCTACCAGCAGCTGCTCGAGCTGGTGCAGCACCCCTACAACGAGGCGCGGGACACGCTGGCCCACCGGCATCCCCCGGTGAAGACCCTGCCGGTGATCAACGACGCCACGGGCGGCATCCTGCTGCAGTTCAAGCTCTGCGGCGTGGTTTCTCTGATCGCGGCCAGTCCTTACTGGCTGTACCAGATCTGGGCCTTCATCCTCCCGGGGCTGCATCCCAAGGAGAAGAAGTACTCCCGGATGTTCGCCGCGGTGGCCGGGCCGCTGTTCCTCGGCGGCGTGGCCCTGGGCTACTACGTGCTGCCCAAGGGCCTGACCGTGCTGATCTCGTTCGTGCCCCACGGGGTCACCAACCTGATCGACTTCGGTCGCTACTTCTCCTTCGAGATGCGGATGCTGCTGATCTTCGGCGTCGCGATGGAGATCCCTCTGTTCGTCGTGCTGCTGAACCTCGCCGGGGTGATCAGCGGCCGCGCGCTGGCCCGGCACCGACCGTGGATCATCATCGGGACCATGGTGTTCGCGGCGGTGGCGACGCCGTCGACCGACCCGTTCTCGATGCTGATGCTGGCGATCCCGATGCTGATCCTGTTCCTGATCTCGGAGGTCATCGCCCGCGTGTCCGACCGGATCCGAGGTCGTGGCGCCCATCGAACCGACCGCTGGGCCGACGACGAGACCTCGCAGATCTGACCCGTCGGTGACCCGATCGTGAACCCGCCGCACGAGCCGCCGTCGTACGACGAGGCGGACCCGTTCGACCTGCCCGCGTGGCTGGGAGAGAGCGAGGTGACCTGGGAGTCCGAGCGCGGGATCGCCACCGGCCACCGGGTCGCCGGCTCCCTGAGCTCACCCGGTCAGGAGCCGATCGGGTGCGACCTCCTCGCCGTGGACGACGCCTACCCGGAGCCGGTCGCGGCCGACACGGTCCGGGTTCGCACCCACCAGGTGTGGCGGCACGGCGAGGTGCTGCTGGCCGCCGACGGTCCCCGGATCCTGCTGGTGGTCCCGGGGTCGCGGGTCGACACCGAGACCGCTCTCGAGGCCGTCCGCCGGCTCGCCAAGGCGGTCGGCGCGCGCCCGGGCTGCTACGCCGTACGCCTACGCCTCGACCGGTAGTCTGCGCGCGTGCCGAGCACGGAGATCGCACTCCTGACCAATCCCACGGCGGGCAAGGGACGGGGCGGGAAGGTGCGGGAGCGCGTGCTGGACCGCTTCCGGGGGGCGGGGGTGAGCGTCCGTGACCTGCAGGGACGCGACGCGGCCGAGGCGCTGGCCCTGGCCCGGCAGTGCGTCGACGAGGGCATCGACACGCTGGTCGTGTGCGGCGGGGACGGCATGGTCCACCTCGCCGTCCAGGCGGTGGCGGACACCGGCACCCGCCTCGGGATCGTCCCGGCGGGGACGGGCAACGACGTCGCGCGCTACTTCGACCTCCCGCGCAAGGACGCGGACGCCGCCGTCGACCGGGTCATGGCCGGGCGGACCCGGAGGGTCGATCTCGGCCGCAGCGGGTCGCAGTACTTCGTCACCGTCCTCGCTGCCGGCTTCGACGCCGTCGTCAACGAGCGGGCCAACCGGATGACCTGGCCGAAGGGCCAGATGCGCTACAACATCGCCACGCTGGCCGAGCTGCGGGTCTTCGAGCCGCTGCCCTACACGCTGCAGCTCGACGACCGCGAGGTGTCGCTCGACGCGATGCTGGTCGCGGTGGGCAACGGGCCGTCGTTCGGCGGCGGACTGCGGATCACCGAGGGCGCGGTGCTCGACGACGGGTTCCTGGACGTGGTGATCATCAAGCCGATCTCGAAGCCCGACCTGGTCCGCACGTACCCGAAGCTGTTCAAGGGCACCCACGTCCACCACCCGCAGTACGAGCACCATCTCGTCCGGTCGGTGACGATCGCGGCCCCGGGGATCGTCACGTACGCCGATGGCGAGCGCTTCGCCCCGCTGCCCCTGACCGTCGAGTGCGCCCCGGGGGCCCTTACGGTTCTCGTATGAGCCGCCCAGCGGTCCTCGACACGTTCGCGGGCCTCTACGAGTTCGGGCTCGACGACTTCCAGCAGCGGGCCTGTCGCGTCGTCGAGCAGGGCAAGGGCGTGCTCGTCGCGGCTCCCACGGGCTCCGGGAAGACGGTCGTGGGGGAGTTCGCGGTGCACCTCGCCCTCGAGACCGGCCGCAAGTGCTTCTACACGACCCCGATCAAGGCGCTGTCCAACCAGAAGTACCACGACCTGGTCTCGCGGTACGGCGCCGACCGGGTCGGTCTGCTGACCGGCGACACCAGCGTCAACGGCGAGGCGCCGATCGTGGTGATGACCACCGAGGTCCTGCGCAACATGCTGTACGCCGGCTCCGGGACCCTGGTCGGGCTGGGCTTCGTCGTGATGGACGAGGTGCACTACCTCGCCGACCGCTCGCGCGGCGCGGTCTGGGAGGAGGTGATCATCCATCTTCCCGAGTCGGTCGCCCTGGTCTCGCTGTCGGCGACGGTTTCCAACGCCGAGGAGTTCGGCGAGTGGCTCGAGACGGTCCGCGGCGACACCGTCACCATCGTCGAGGAGCGCCGACCGGTCCCGCTGTACCAGCACGTGCTCGTGGGACGCCGGATGCTCGACCTGTTCGCGACCTCGGACGTCGACGCGGCTGCCGGGTTCGTCAAGGAGGGCGCCCCGGTCAACGCCGAGCTGCTCCGGATCGCTCGCGACGACTGGGCGAGCACCAGGATCCGGGACCGTCGTACGCCGAAGGGCCGGCCGCAGCGCGGTGGTCGGAGACCCGTCGGCAACGGCCGACGCGTCTGGGTCCCGAGCCGAGTCGACGTCCTCGACCGGCTCGACGGTGCCGGGCTCCTGCCGGCCATCGTCTTCATCTTCAGCCGGGCAGGGTGTGACGCCGCCGTGGAGCAGTGCCTGCGGTCCGGCATCCGGCTGACGTCGCCGGAGGAGCGCGACGAGATCTTCGCCTACGTCGAGGAGTCCTGCGCCGACCTGCCCGACGAGGACCGCGCGGTGCTGGGCTACCACGACTTCCTCGACGGGCTGACGCGCGGGATCGCGGCCCACCACGCGGGGATGCTGCCGGCGTTCAAGCAGTGCGTGGAGCAGCTGTTCGTTCGCGGGCTGTGCAAGGCGGTGTTCGCCACGGAGACCCTGGCACTCGGCATCAACATGCCGGCGCGCACCGTCGTGCTGGAGAAGCTCTCGAAGTGGAACGGCGAGACCCACGCCGACATCACGCCGGGGGAGTACACCCAGCTGACCGGACGCGCCGGACGCCGTGGGCTCGACGTCGAGGGTCACGCGGTCGTGCTCTGGCAGCCCGGGACCAACCCGTCGGAGGTCGCCGGCCTGGCGTCCACCCGTACCTATCCCCTCCGGTCGAGCTTCCGCCCGTCGTACAACATGGCGGTCAACCTCGTGCACCAGGTCGGGAGGTCGCGAGCTCGCGAGCTGCTGGAGATGTCCTTCGCCCAGTTCCAGGCCGACAAGGCCGTCGTGGGACTGGCGCGGCAGCTGGCGAAGAGCGAGGACGCGCTGCAGGGGTACGCCGAGGCGGCGACGTGCGACCGGGGCGACTTCATGGAGTACGCCGGTCTGCGGCAGCGCGTCTCCGAGCTGGAGAAGAACCTCGCTCGGGCCAGACGGGCCGACCGCCGCGACGAGGTGCTCGCGTCGCTGGCCCAGCTGCACCGCGGCGACGTGATCGAGGTCCCGGGCGGAAAGTTCGCCGGGTACGCCGTCGTCCTCGACCGCGGAACGTCTCCCGACGGACCGCGGCCCAAGGTGCTGACCGCCGAGCGCCAGGCGAGGCGGCTGAGCGTGGTGGACTTCCCGGCACCGGTGACGGCGCTCAGCCGGCTGCGGATCCCGCGACAGTTCAACCCGCGCAACCCGCAGATGCGGCGCGACCTGGCCGCGACCCTGCGCAACGCGACCCACGGCCTCGCTCCGGTGCCGCCGGTGCGGGAGACCCACGTACGCCCGACGAGACAGGACCGGGAGATCGAGACGCTGCGTCGCGAGCTCCGGGAGCACCCGTGCCATGCCTGCCCCGACCGCGAGGAGCACGCCCGCTGGGCGGAGCGGTGGTTCAAGCTCGACCGGGACGCGGCGACCCTCGAACGGCGGGTGGAACAGCGGACCAACACCGTCGCCCGGCAGTTCGACCGGGTGTGCGAGGTGCTGGAGACGCTGGGGTACCTCGCCGACGACGACGTGACCGACCTCGGGCGGCCGCTACGACGGATCTACTCCGAGCTCGACCTGGTGGTGGCCGAGGCGTTGCGGCTGGGTGTGCTGGACGGCCTCGGTCCTGCGGGGTTGGCGGCGGCGCTCTCGACGCTGGTCTACGAGGCGAGGCGGCCCGAGGACGTCGTGTCGGCGCGGGTCCCCGGTGGCGACACCCAGCGCGCCATCGACGACCTCGACGGGCTCTGGCGCGAGCTTGCCGACGTGGAGCGCCAGCACCGGCTCGACTTCCTCCGCCGGCCGGACGCCGGGCTGGCCTGGGCGGCATACCGCTGGACGGAGGGTGACGAGCTCGGCGACGTCCTCGACGGCAGCGACCTGACCGCCGGCGACTTCGTGCGCTGGATCAAGCAGCTGATCGACCTGAGCGGTCAGGTGGCCGACGCCGCCGGCCCGGGGCCTTTGCGGGAGAACGCCCGCGAGGTCGTACGCCGGATCCGCCGTGGCGTCGTCGCCGTCGCGCCGATGGAGGACTGACGTGGCCGACGCCGAGCTGCTGGTGATCGGCGCGGGACCCTATGCGTACTCGGCGGTCGCGCACGCCCGGGCGCGCGGGATCCGGACCAGGATCGTGGGCCGGCCGATGAGCTTCTGGCGCGAGCAGATGCCGGAGGGCATGTTCCTGCGGTCCGGCCGCGACTGGACGCTGGACGCCGACGGTGTCCACACGTTCTCGGCCTACTTCGAGGAGCGCGGTTTCGCCCCCGACGAGCACGACCCGATCCCGATCTCGGTCTTCCTCGACCACACCGAGTGGTTCCGGGAGCAGAAGGGCCTCGAGGTCGAGGACGTGCACGTCGACACGCTCATGCGTCTGGAGGGGCGGTTCGTGGCCACGCTCGCCGACGGCGGCACGATCACCGCGGACAAGGTGCTCGCGGCCCCGGGGATCGCGCACTTCGCCCACCTTCCCGCCTGGTACGACGACCTCCCGGCGGACCGTCGTACCCATACCAGCGAACGGGTGACCTTCGACGACCTCGCCGGAGCCCGGGTCGCGATCATCGGCGGTCGGCAGAGCGCCTACGAGTGGGCCGCGCTCCTCTGCGACCACGGCGCCGAGCGGGTCGACGTGGTCCACCGCCACGACACCCCGGCCTTCGAGAAGGTCAGCTGGGCGTTCGTGGACGCCTACGTCGACCAGACGGAGGCACATCGTGGCTGGTGGCGTGCCCTTCCGCCCGAGAATCGACAGGCGATCGCCTCGGAGTTCTGGCGCGTCGGACGGCTCACCCTGGAGCCCTGGCTGACGCCACGGCTCGACCCGCGCGTGGTGACCTCACGGCCCCATGTGGAGGTCGTCCAGGTCGTCGTGGGCCACGAGGGGGTCCGGCTGACGTTGTCCCACGGCGACGTGCTCGAGGTCGATCACGTGATCGCGGCATCGGGATATGCGGCCGATCTGGCGGCGGTGCCCTATCTTGCGGGGGTGCTCGACGGCGTCTCGGTCACCGACGGCTTCCCCGACCTGTCTCCGGGCTTCGAGACCACCCTCCCCGGGCTCTTCGTCACCGGGTTCGCCGCCACCCGGGACTTCGGGCCGTTCTACGGCTTCACCAAGGGCTGCCCGTCGGCGGCCCGGATCGCGGTCGCCGAGATGCTTCGCTGAGGCGCTGGTCGAGGGTGGGAGGATCAGCCGCCGAGCACCGCCCGGAGCCGGGTGACGGGGGAGCCGAGGCCGTAACGCTCGGCGAGCTCCTCCAGCCGCGCGGGGTCGCGGGGCTCGGTCGGGAGCGTCGCGTCGTACGCCGCGAGGTCGATGTCCCGGGTGACCGCGACGACCTGGGGGGCGACCAGGAGGTACTCGGCTGCGTCGAGGATCCGTCGCCGGGGGCCGGGCGACATCTCGGACCCGGGGTCCTCGGCCGCCTTCACGATCCCGGGCAGGTCGCCGAACTTGAGCAGCAGCGAGGCAGCCGTCTTCTCGCCGATCCCGGCGACCCCGGGCAATCCGTCGGAGGCGTCTCCCCGCATCGTGGCGAAGTCGGCGTACTGGCTGGGCAGCACCCGGTACTTCTCGACGACCACGTGGTCGGTGACGCGCTCGTGGTTGCCGACGCCGCGCGCGATGTAGAGCACCCGCACGTCGTGCGCGTCGTCGACCAGCTGGAACAGGTCACGGTCGCCGGTGACCACGTCCACACCCATGGGCGCGCCGGTGGCGAGGGTGCCGATCACGTCGTCGGCCTCGTAGCCGTCCGCGCCGACCACGCAGAGCCCGGCTGCCGCGAGCACCTCGAGGATGATCGGGATCTGCACCTCCAGGGGGTCGGGCACCTCCTCGATGTCCGGCCTCGGACCGGGGTTGGCCTTCACGACACGGTGGGCCTTGTACGACGGGATCAGGTCGACCCGCCACTGTGGGCGCCAGTCGTTGTCCCAGGCACACACGAGGTGGCTCGGCCGGTAGTCGCCGACCAGCCGGCTGATGAAGTCGAGGAACCCGCGGACGGCGTTGACCGGCGTGCCGTCCGGCGCCGACACCTCGGGGACGCCGAAGAAGGCCCGGAAGTACATCGACGCGGAGTCGAGGATCATCAGCCGCTGTTCGCTCGCCACGGGCGTGAGCCTACGCATCGTGACCGCCCGGGACGCTAGGGTCTGCGGCGTGGAGGACACCGACCGCACGATCGTCCGGCTACTGGCGGCCGACGGCCGCATGTCCTTCACCGACCTGGGGAAGGCGACGGGCCTCTCCACCTCGGCGGTGCACCAGCGGGTGAAGCGGCTGGAGAAACGTGGTCTGATCACGGGGTACGGCGCGTCGGTCAACCACGAGGAGCTGGGGCTGGCCCTGACCGCCTTCGTCTCGATCACGCCGATCGACCCCAGCCAGCCCGACGACTATCCCGACCGGCTCCGCGACATCCGGGCGATCGAGTCGTGCTGGTCGGTGGCGGGGGAGGAGTCCTACATCCTCAAGGTACGGGTCGAGACCCCGCACTCCCTGGAGGACCTCCTCGCGCGGATCCGGGCGGACGCCAACGTGTCCACGCGTACGACGATCGTGCTCAGCACGCCGTACGAGAACCGGACCGTCACCGAGTAAAGGTTCGCGTCGTTCCTCTGCTGCGAGGGGCCGCCGCGGGTTACGGTGCGCCGGCGACCCGGCCATCCGAGGGCCGGTCCGCTCGGGAGGGAAACATGTTCTTCATCATCTGGGGGTTCCGGCGCTACGGGACGCAGCTGGCCATGCTCACGCTGGTCTGCGGTCGCTGCCAGCGGCCGACGGCACATCCGCTGCGCAAGGTGGTCACCAAGTTCACGCTGTTCTGGATCCCGCTGTTCCGCACCAGCACGAAGTACACGCTCCAGTGCACGTTCTGCGGCGCCGCCCAGTACGTCACGCCCGAGGAGGCGGAGCGGCTGCAGGCCGCGCCCCCTGCACCGGAGCCGACGGCCCCGCCGACGCCGTCGGTGCCGCCGCAGTACCAGGAGCGCTCCGGCGAGTGACGTTCGCGGGGCTCAGGTGCCTCAGGTGCCTCCGGTGCGTCAGGTGCTGAAGCCCGCGTGCACGTGGTCGTGGTGGGTCGCATCGCTGAACCACTGCGGAGCCTGGCCGAGGAGATAGGGCCCGCCGACGTTGTACGACCCGGCCGCCGCGGCCGCGTGCATGTAGTCCTCGACGAGCGCCCGCGGGGTGCCCGCACCGACGACCGGCTGGCCGTCGATCGCCCAGGTGTCGAACGCGCGACCCTGCGGGTGGTCACTGAGCCGGGTGGTGCCGAAGACGTGGATCGGGTGGCCCGAGCGGACCACGCTGACGTGGATCCGGTACGTCGTACCCAGCCTCAGCATGGCGTCGAGCACGGATTCGTGCACCTTGCCCGAGCGGACGTCCCGCCGCCCCGCCGGAGGCAGGTTGATCCGATCGCTGGCGAGCACCCGCCGGGCCGCGGGGGTGAGCACCCCAGCCGGGCGTCCCGGGTGTGACGGGTGGACGGCGGTCACCCGCCAGCCTTCTGTCGTGCGGGTGAGGCGGACGTCGAAGGTGTGCCCGTCCGCCGTGATCGCGTGCCCGCGCCGCTGCCAGCTCCGCGTGACCACCAGGACGCTGGCGGTGTCGGCGAGGAGGCCGCCGTACTGGGCGTCGATCACCTGCAGCGCGGTGTCATGGGTGTGGCCGGTGGCCTCGATCCGGCGTACGGCGGTGAGCTTGGCCAGCGGAGCGAGGTCGTTCGGGTCGGGATGCCAGGCGTTGACCGCGGGAAGTGCCGGGGGCGACCCGCCCGTCGGGGTGGCGGGCACCGTGCTGGTCCCTGCGGTGGGGGTGGTCCGTCGCGTTCCGGGGGCCGCCCCGGGACTGCCCGACCCGTCACCGCACGCCCCCAGCAGCACCGCCGCTCCCGCGACGACCATGCCCCGCCTGCTCACCCGCTCCACCCCGCCAGTGTGGCGCGGGGTTGTCGGTCGGTTCCCACGCGGGGGAACCGGCAGAACCCGCCGCCGCCCCCACCAGGACCCTCAGTGAGCCTGCAGCGCGGCCGTACGGCGGGAGGCCTCGGCGACCTCGGCGGCCTTGAGCGCGGACTCGTCGAGGCGGCCGTGCTCGGCCCACCAGGCCTGGCCCTCGGCGGGCAGGGTGTGGATCGGGTCGTAGTACTCGTAGTGCCGCGACAGCGCCTCGGGGTCGGAGGCCTCGATCGAGGTGCGGTAGTTCTTCGTCCAGTGGGAGATGCCGCGCACATGGTCGTAGTCGGACAGCTGGTGGACCCACCGCTTCCCGACGAACGGCACGTCACACACGATCCGCGGAGTGGCGAAGCCCGGGAGGTAACCCATGATCGCGTGCTGCAGCCGCTGCGCGTCGGCGACGGAGACCCGCCAATGCTCCGAGAACGGGATCATGTCGCACATGTAGAAGTAGTAGGGCATGATCTGGGCGCCGTCGAGCAGCGCGAAGCACAGGTCGAGCAGCGCGTGGGGGTCGGCGTTGACGCCGTTGAGGATGACGCCCTGGTTGCGGACGTCGCGTACGCCGGCGTCGAACATCGCCTGCGCCGCCTTCGCGACGAGCGGCGTCACCGAGTTGGCGTGGTTGACGTGGGTGTGGATCGCCACGGAGACGCCCCGCTCGCGCGACGTCTTCCCGATCCGGGTCATGCCCTCGACCACCTCGGGCTGGAGCCAGTGCTGCGG
>JAICSK010000188.1 GCA_025936915.1 Nocardioides sp. | reverse complement strand
TCGGGGTCGTGCAGCCGGTCGGTGTCCTCGCCGCCCTCGCCGGTGTTGGACTTCGCGCCGATCCGGTTCATCGCGATCGCCAGGGTCTCGTGCGCCTCGCGGCTGATCGAGCCGTAGGACATGGCGCCGGTCGAGAAGCGCCGGACGATCTCGGAGACCGGCTCGACCTCGTCGAGCGGGATCGGCGCCCGGCCGGTGCCGGTGGAGGCCTTGAACCGGAACAGGCCGCGCAGCGTCATCAGCCGCTCGGACTGCTCGTCGACGCGGGCGGTGTACTGCTTGAACACGTCGTACCGCTGGGTGCGGGTGGAGTGCTGGAGGCGGAAGACCGTCTCGGGGTCGAACAGGTGCGGCTCGCCCTCGCGACGCCACTGGTACTCCCCGCCGACCGCGATCTCGCGGTGGGCCGGGCTGATCCCGCCGCGGGGGTACGCCGTACGGTGCCGCCGAGCGACCTCCTCGGCGATCACGTCGAGCTCGATCCCGCCCAGCTTGGACGTGGTGCCGGTGAAGTAGCGGTCGACCAGTGTCCGGGAGAGCCCGACCGCCTCGAAGATCTGCGCGCCGGTGTAGGAGGCGACCGTGCTGACGCCCATCTTGGACATCACCTTGAGCACGCCCTTGCCGAGACCCTTGATCAGGTTGGTCACCGCGACCTCGGGCTCGACGGTCACGTAGTAGCCGTCGCGGGCGAGGTCCTCGACGGTCTCCATCGCCAGGTAGGGGTTGACCGCGGCGGCGCCGTACCCGATGAGGAGTGCGACGTGGTGGACCTCGCGGACGTCGCCGGCCTCGACCAGCAGGCCTACCTGGGTCCGGGTCTTCTCCCGGACGAGGTGGTGGTGGACGGCACCGGTCAGCAGCAGGGACGGGATCGGTGCGAGCTCCGCGGTGCAGTGCCGGTCGGAGAGCACGATCACGCGGGCGCCGTCGGCGATCGCGGCCGACACCTCGGCGCAGATCTCGTCGAGTCGCCGGGCCATCGCCGGGCCTCCGCCCTCGACCTCGTAGAGCCCCCGGCTGACGTGGGTGATGAAGCCGGGCATGTTGCCGTCGCGGTTGACGTGCCGGATCTTGGCGAGGTCGTCGTTGTCGAACACCGGGAACGGCAGCACCACCTGGCGGCAGGACGCGGGCGTCGGCTCGAGCAGGTTGGCCTCGGGCCCGATCGTGCCGGCCAACGAGGTCACCAGCTCTTCGCGGATCGCGTCGAGGGGTGGGTTGGTGACCTGGGCGAACATCTGCGCGAAGTAGTCGAACAGCAGCCGCGGCCGGTCGCTGAGCGCGGCGATCGGCGTGTCGGTGCCCATCGAGCCGATCGCCTCGGCCCCGGTGTTCGCCATCGGCGACAGGAGGACCCGGAGCTCCTCCTGGGTGTAGCCGAAGACCTGCTGCCGGCGGGTCACGGACGCATGGGTGTGGACGACGTGCTCGCGGTCGGGCAGGTCGTCGAGGTGGATCAGGCCGGCGTGCAGCCACTCGTCGTAGGGGTGCTCGGCCGCGAGCTCGCCCTTGATCTCGTCGTCCTCGATGATCCGGTGCTCGTCGACGTCGACCAGGAACATCCGGCCGGGTTGCAGGCGACCCTTGCGGACGATCGTCGCGGGATCGAGGTCGAGCACGCCGACCTCGGAGGCGAGGACGACGAGCCCGTCGTCGGTCACCCAGTAGCGGCTGGGCCGCAGGCCGTTGCGGTCGAGGACGGCGCCGATCTGGGAGCCGTCGGTGAAGACCACGCACGCGGGCCCGTCCCACGGCTCCATCAGGGAGGCGTGGAACTCGTAGAAGGCCCGGCGCTGGGGGTCCATCTCCTGGTGGTTCTCCCAGGCCTCCGGGATCATCATCAGCACGGCGTGGGGCAGACTGCGGCCGCCCATGTGGAGCAGCTCCAGGACCTCGTCGAAGCTCGCCGAGTCGGACGCGCCCGGCGTACAGATCGGGAAGAGCCGTTCGATGTCGCCGGGGATCAGGTCGCTGTCGAGCAAGGCCTCGCGGGCCCGCATCCAGTTGCGGTTGCCCATCACCGTGTTGATCTCGCCGTTGTGGGCGATATACCGGAACGGGTGCGCCAGCGGCCAGCTCGGGAAGGTGTTGGTCGAGAATCGCGAGTGGACGACGGCCAGGGCCGTGGCCAGGCGCTCGTCGGTGAGGTCGGGATAGAACGCGTCGAGCTGGGTGGTGGTGAGCATCCCCTTGTAGACGACGGTGCGGCCGCTGAGCGAGCCGAAGTACACGTCGGTCTCGTGCTCGGCCCGCTTGCGCAGGCAGAACGCCATCCGCTCCAGCGCCATCCCGGTGATCCGCACCCCCCGGGCCTCGACGAAGAGCTGGCGGAACGTCGGCATCACCCCGAGAGCGGTGGCCCCGAGTCCCGCCGGATCGACCGGGACCTCGCGCCAGCCCAGGACGGTGAGGCCTTCCGCCTCGGCCAGCTCCTCGATCCGGGCCTGGGTCTTCGCGACCTGGTCGGCGTCGCCCTCGAGGAACGCCGTACCGACGGCGTACGCGCCGGGCTGCGGGAGGTCGAACCCGACCACGTCTCGCAGGAACGCGTCGGGCACCTGGAGCAGGATGCCCGCGCCGTCGCCGGAGTTGGCCTCGGCGCCCGCCGCGCCACGGTGGTCGAGGTTGCGCAGGGCGGTCAGTGCCTGGTGGACGATCTCGTGGCTCGCCTCGCCGGAGAGGGTCGCGACGAACGCGACCCCGCACGCGTCGTGCTCGAAGCGGGGGTCGTACAGGCCTTGGGCGGGTGGACCAGCGTGGGGTGCGCGCATCCGGTGCTCCCGTCGTCGGCGCCTACACGTCGGGACGCGAGGCGATCGGGCGAGGCGTGCAGGGGACGGCGTTGGCCCTAGCGCGCTCAGGCTAACAACGAGAAGGTCGGCGTTCCGTGACGTCCTGAGGCGCGGACAGTCGCGCGGGAGGGCCCTCGTGGCAGAAACGCGGAAGGAACGCCGGTCAGTCCGGCGGGTCGGACGATTTCTTCCGCGTTTTCTCGGAGCCGGTCGGGCGATCGTCGTCGTCCAGGATCGGTGCGGATGCCGGCGCGTCGGCGGCCACGAGCTGCTCGCCCGCCTGGTCCGCCCCCTCGGCGGACCGCTGGGCGGCCAGTCGCTGCTCGGTGTAGACCTCCGTCTCGCGACCCGGGCGCGTACGGCCGACCACGACGAAGTACGTCGCGGACAGGCAGAACAGCACGATCGAGGTCCAGACGTTGAGCCGAAGACCGAGCACGTGCTGGTACTCGACGTCGTCGATGCGGAGCATCTCGATCCAGCCGCGGCCGGCCGTGTAGGCCATGACGTAGAGAGCGATCACCCGGCCGTGGCCGAGCCTCCACTTCCGGTCGGCCCAGAGCACGAAGCCGAACGCGCCGAGGTCCCAGATGCACTCGTAGAGGAACGTCGGCTGGAACGTCGCGTACTGCTCGTAGCCCGGCGGGCGGTTGCCCACGTCGATCTCGAGCGCCCACGGCTTGGTCGAGGGCTTGCCGAAGAGCTCCTGGTTGAACCAGTTGCCCCAGCGACCCATCGCCTGGGCGACGAGGACCCCCGGCGCCATCGCGTCGAGCACCGGGGGCACCCGGATGCCCTTGTTCTTGGCGCCGATCCAGGCGCCGACCGCTCCCAGGGCGATCGCCCCCCAGATGCCGAGCCCGCCCCGCCAGACGTAGAGCGCCTCGATGGGTGAGCGACCGGCCCCGAAGTAGAGGTCGTGATCGGTGATCACGTGGTAGAGCCGGCCACCCACGACGCCGAACGGCACCGCCCACAGGGCCAGGTCGGTGACCTCGCCGCGGGTGCCGCCGCGGTTGACCCAGCGGCGCTCGCCGATCCAGATCGCGGCGATGATGCCGGCGATGATGCACAGCGCGTAGCCGCGCAGCGGCAGTGGCCCGATGTACCAGACGCCCTGGGACGGGCTGGGGATGAACAACGCGGTCACGGATCGGTCCTCGGATCAGGAGAGCAGCTGGTGGATGTCGTGGGCGAACTCCGGCGCGGTCGTGCCGAGGGTCCAGACGACGGGCACGGTGTTCTTGCCGTCGACGCCGAGCACCTGGGTGCCGTGGGTGACGTCGTACCCGCCCGACGGTAGGCGGCGGCCCTTGGTGATCGGGACGCCGACGTCGGTGGCGACCTGCTTGATCGTCGCGAGCGGCCCGGTCACCCCGACGAACGACGACGAGAAGTGGTCGAGCCAGTGCCGGATCACCGGCCCGGTGTCGCGAGCGGGGTCGGTGGTCACGAAGACCACCTGGACGTTGCGGCGGTCGGTGGCGTCGAGCTGGAGCATCGCCGTGGCCAGCGTCGCCATCGTGGTGGGGCACTCGTCGGGGCAATGGGTGTAGCCGAAGAAGAGCAGGGTCAGCCGCTTGTCGGTGCTGGTCGCCAGCGAGAAGGGCTGCCCGGAGGTGTCGACCAGCTCGGTCGCGGGCACGTGGTAGGGCTGGTGCAGCACCGCACCGGAGAAGGTGTCGGCCGAGCTCTTCTCACACGCGCTGAGAGTCACGCCCACGAGCAGCGCGAGGGCGATCAGGAGCGACCTACGCACGCCGTACCCCCTCGGCGAGGTCGTCGGTCAGGGATGTCAACGCGGCCAGAGCCTGGGTGGTGTCGTCATGGTCGAGCAGGCAGCGGACGAACGCCGAGCCCACGATCACCCCGTCGGCGTACGACGCGACCTCGGCCGCCTGGTCGCCGGTGCCGACCCCGAGCCCGACCGCCACCGGTGTCTGCGTGACCGACTTGGCCCGTGCCACCAGCGGCGCGGCGAGCTCACTGGTCGTCGCCCGGGCGCCGGTGACACCCATCACCGCCGTCGCGTAGACGAAGCCGCGGCAGGCCGCGGTCGTCATGGCGATCCGCTCGTCGGTCGACGACGGCGAGACCAGGAAGACCTTGTCGAGGCCGTGGGCGTCGGCGGCGGCGATCCAGGAGCCGCCGCTGTCGGGGGTGAGGTCGGGCGTGATCAGGCCCGCTCCCCCGGCGTTCGCGAGGTCCTGGGCGAAGCGCTCGACGCCGTAGCGGACGATCGGGTTCCAGTAGGTCATCACCAGGGTCGGCACACCGGTCGCGGCCACCGCCTCCACCGTCCGGAGCACGTCGCGGGTGCGCACGCCGGCGTCGAGCGCGCGCTGGGCGGCGGCCTGGATCGTGGGCCCGTCCATCACGGGGTCGCTGTAGGGCAGGCCGACCTCGATCACGTCGCACCCGGCGTCGACCATCGCCCGCATCGCCTCGATGCCGCCGTCGACGGTGGGGAGGCCCGCCGGGAGGTAGCCGACCAGCGCGGCCCGCTCGTCGGCCCGCGCCTTCTCGAACGCGGTGGAGACGCTCATCGGGGGCCCACGCGGTGTGCGGTGGTGGAGCGGAGCGGGGGAACCTCGGAACGTCGTGGGGTGGTCATGAGGGTTCCGCCTCGCCGAGGTGGAACCACTCGATCGCGGTGTCCATGTCCTTGTCACCGCGACCGGACAGGTTGACCAGCATGATGTCGTCGGGGCCGTAGTCGCGCGCGACCTGCAGCGCGCCGGCGACGGCGTGCGCCGACTCGACGGCCGGGATGATCCCCTCGGTGCGGCTCAGCAGCGCGAGCGCGTCCATCGCCTCGGCGTCGGTGATCGGTGAGTACGACGCGCGCCCCGAGGCCGCGAGGTGGGCGTGCTGCGGCCCCACGCCGGGGTAGTCGAGTCCGGCCGAGATCGAGTGGGACTCGATCGTCTGGCCGTCCTCGTCCTGGAGCACGTAGGTGCGGGCGCCGTGCAGGACGCCCGGGTCGCCGGCCCTGATCGTCGCGGCGTGCCGTCCGGTCTCGAACCCGTCTCCGCCGGCCTCGAAGCCGTGGATCTCGACGTCGTCGTCGAGGAAGGCCGTGAACAGCCCGATCGCGTTGGAGCCGCCGCCGACGCACGCGGCGATGCCCCGCGGCAGCACGCCGTACCGCTCGAGGCACTGGGCCCGCGCCTCGTCGCCGATGCCGCGGGTGAAGTCACGGACCATGCTCGGGAACGGGTGAGGTCCGGCCGCCGTGCCGAAGAGATATGCCGTGTGGTCCACCGTCGCGACCCAGTCGCGGAGCGCCTCGTTGATCGCGTCCTTGAGGGTCGCGCTGCCCGAGTCGACCGGCACGACCGCGGTGCCGAGCAGCTGCATCCGGGCGACGTTGAGTGCCTGGCGCTTGACGTCGACCGAGCCCATGTAGACCGTGCAGTCCAGCCCGAAGTACGCCGCGGCGGTCGCGCTGGCGACCCCGTGCTGGCCGGCACCGGTCTCGGCGATCACCCGCGTCTTGCCCATCCGCCGGGTGAGCAGCGCCTGTCCGAGCACGTTGCGGATCTTGTGCGCGCCGGT
>JAICSK010000230.1 GCA_025936915.1 Nocardioides sp. | reverse complement strand
CCGATCATCGACGCGGACCTGGTCGTCGCCGACCCCGCCGACGAGGCGGCGTACGTCCCGGCGCTCCAGGCGGCGGGCTTCGTCCACATCGTGCGCGAGCCCTCGTGGCACCAGCACCGACTCCTCAAGCACGACGACCCGATGGCTCACCTGCACGTCTTCGGCCCGGACTGTCCCGAGGTCGTGCGGCACCTGATGTTCCACGACTGGCTGACGGAGCATTCCGAGGAGCGGGCGAGGTACGCCGAGGCGAAGCGCGCGGCGGCTGCGGAGATGAACGCCCGACCCGGCGGCGGCACCGGCATGGACTACAACCGCCACAAGACGCCGGTGGTCCGCGAGATCTACGACCGGATGTTCCGCGCCCACGGCCTGCTCGCGTGACCGGCGTACGTCCGGCGACGCCCGCCGACCTCCCCGGGGCCGCGGCCATCTACGACGAGCAGGTCCGCACCGGCATCTCGACGTTCGACCTCGACCCACCACCGGTTGCCTACTGGGAGCACCGCCTCGCCAGCACCGAGCCCGGCGACCACTTCCTCGTCGCCGACGACGACGGCGAGATCGTCGGCTTCGCCTACTCCTCGGCGTACCGGCCGCGCCCGGGCTACCGGCTCACCCGCGAGACGTCGGTCTACCTGAGCGAGCGGGCGCGCGGGCAGGGCCTCGGCCGCCGGATGTACGACGACCTCCTCGCCCGCGTGCGCGACGACGGCATCCACGTGGTGCTCGCCCTGGTGGCCCTGCCCAACCCGGCCAGCGTCGCCCTCCACGAGGCCTGCGGCTTCGACCACCTCGGCACCATGCGCGAGGTCGGCCGGAAGTTCGACCGCTGGCTCGACACCGCGTGGTACCAGAAGGTTCTCTGAGCGCATGCACGACCGCCGCCGCGAGATCGAGGCCCGCCTGACCCGGGCACTCGACGAGCGGCTACGCCCCGCGGTCCACTCGATCGTCGCCCCGCTGTCGGTCGAGGTCTGGCACGTGCCACCCGCGGACGACTTGCACGTCGGCGAGCCGGTGCCGTTCGCGGTGGCGCGCGAGGCGGCCTACGAGTCCTGCGTCATCGGCGAGCGGTGGGGACCGGCCTGGGGCACGTCCTGGTTCAAGCTGACCGCCGAGGTGCCTGCCGGCATCGACAACGCCGAGATCGTGCTCGACCTCGGCTTCACCCGGGCCCACCCGGGTTTCCAGGCCGAGGGTCTGGTGTACGACGCCGACGGCCTGATCGTGAAGGGTCTCCACCCGCGCAACGACTGGATCCCCGTCGGCCGGACCGACACCACCGCCACGTGGTACGTCGAGGCCGCGGCCAACCCGACCGTCCTCGCCGGGTTCGGCCCGACCGACCTCGGTGACCGGCTGACCAGCGGCAGCGAGCCGCTGTACGCGCTCGCTCGCGCCGACCTGTGCGGCCGCGAGCCCGAGGTCGCCGACCTCGTGGCCGATCTCGAGGTCCTCGATGGGCTGCGCCGCTCGTTGCCCGACGACCAGCGCTCGCGCGAGATCCTCTACGCCCTCGAGGCAGCCCTCGACGCCCTCGACCTGGGCGACGTCGTGGCGACGGCCTCGGATGCACGTGAGCAATTGGCCGGCGTCCTGGACTCCCCGGCCGCCCCCGGAGGCCACAGGCTCTCCGCCGTCGGGCACGCGCACATCGACTCGGCGTGGTTGTGGCCGGTGCGCGAGACGGTGCGCAAGGTCGCCCGCACCGTCGCCAACGTTCTCCAGCTGATGGACACCGACGACTCACTGGTCTACGCGATGTCGAGCGCCCAGCAGTGGGCCTGGTTGGAGTCGTCGTACCCGGAGCTGTTCGCCCGGGCGAAGGAGTACGTCTCGCAGGGTCGCTTCGTGCCGACCGGCGGGATGTGGGTCGAGTCCGACACCAATCTCGTCGGGGGCGAGGCCATGGCGCGACAGTTCGTCGTCGGGCAGGGATGGTTTCGCGACCACCTCGGCGTGGAGCCCCGGGAAGTGTGGCTGCCCGACTCGTTCGGCTACACCGCGGCGCTGCCGCAGATCGTCAGCCTCGCCGGCATGCGATGGTTCCTGACCCAGAAGATCTCCTGGAACACCACCAACCCCTTCCCCCACCACACGTTCTGGTGGGAGGGCATCGACGGCACGCGGGTGTTCACCCACTTCCCGCCGGTGGACACCTACAACGCCGAGCTGACCGGTGAGGAGCTCGCCCACTCCGCCGCGAACTTCCGCGACAAAGGCAGTGCCTCCCGGGCGCTCGCGCCGTTCGGGTACGGCGACGGCGGAGGCGGGCCGACCCGCGAGATGCTCGGTCGGGCACGTCGTACCGCCGAGCTCGAGGGGTCACCCCGCGTCCGGGTCGAGACACCGGCGGCCTTCTTCGTCGCGGCCGAGGAGGAGTACGCCGACCGGGCCCCCGTCTGGGCCGGTGAGCTCTACCTCGAGATCCACCGCGGCACCTACACCTCCCAGGCCGCGATGAAGGACGGCAACCGGCGCAGCGAGCACCTGCTGCGCGAGGCCGAGCTGTGGTCCGCCACGGCCGCGGTCCACGGCCTGGACGACTACCCGTACGACGCGCTGCGCAGGGCGTGGGAGACGGTGCTGCTGCACCAGTTCCACGACATCCTGCCCGGCTCCTCCGTCGCCTGGGTGCATCGCGAGGCCCGGGCGGCGTACGCCCGAGTGCTGGCGGATCTCGAGGAGATCGTGGATCGCGCTCTCGTCGTGCTGGCGGGCGAGGGCGACGACCCCCTCGCGTTCAACGCCGCGCCGATGGTGCGCCTCGGCGTACCGGCGCTCGGAGCGGCCGCGCCGGCGGACGACCGCCTGGTCGCCACGGCAACGGCGGCCGATGACGGCGGTGCCGTGCTCGAGAGCGAGGTCTTCCGCGTGGTCGTCGACCCTGACGGGGTGATCCGCTCGATCCACGACGTCCGGCACGATCGTGAGGTGGTTCCGTCGGGCGGCTCCGCCAACCTCCTGGAGCTCCACCCCGACCACCCCAACCGCTGGGACGCGTGGGACCTCGACGCGCACTACCGCCACACCGTCACCCCGTTGACCGACGCCGACGAGGTGCGGGTCGATGGCGACGCGGTCGTGGTCCGTCGGTCATTCGGGTCCTCCACGGTCGAGCAGCGGATCGCCCTGCACCTCGGCCGGATCGAGATCGACACCGACGTCGACTGGCACGAGGAGGAGAAGGTGCTGAAGCTCGCCGTCGACTGCGATGTGCACACCGACGACGCGCGCTACGAGACGCAGTTCGGTCACGTCGTACGGCCCACCCACGTCAACACCAGCTGGGACGCCGCTCGGTTCGAGGTGTGCGCCCACCGCTGGGTCCTGGTCGAGGAGGCCGGGTACGGCGTCGCCCTGGCCAACCGCACGACGTACGGCCACGACGTGACCCGCAACTCCCGCGCAGGTGGGGGCACGTCCTCACGCATCCGGGCGAGCCTGCTGCGCGCGCCGCGGTTCCCCGACCCGGAGACCGACCAGGGCCGGCACTCGTTCCGGCACGCGATCGTGCCCGGAGCCGGCGTCGCGGAGGCGGCCCGCGCCGGCTACGGCCTGAACCTCCCTCTGCGGCGTCGTACCGGCCGCCCGGTGGAGCCGCTGGTCCGATTGTCCGGCGGGACGGCGTACGTCGAGGCCGTCAAGCTGGCCGAGGACCGGTCCGGCGACGTCATCGTACGTCTGTACGAGCCGCTGGGCGCCCGCACGCGGGTCGCGGTGGAGACGACGTTCGACCACGCCGGCGCGGAGGTCGTGGACCTGCTGGAGCGCCCGCTCGACGGCGGAGGGGACCCCTGGGACGGCCGGCACCTGGCGCTGCGGCCGTTCCAGATCCTCACCCTGCGCTTCCGTCGCTGAGGCCGGCTACCTCAGACGCCCGATCGGCCACCTCAGACGGCGAGCGCCCCCTCAGGAGCGCGATCTGAGGGCAGATCTACGACAGATGCCAGATCCGCACAGGGCGGCTTAGCGCGACTCTCGAGTAGTCAGCACCACCACACCCGAGGAGTCGAGATGACCAGCTTCACCCACAACCTGAACGCCGCCGACGACATCGCCCGCCGCACCATCGCAGACCGCGTCGACGACGCCGCACAGCGGGCCCAGGCCCGGGAGGCGCGCCGGAGGGCGCGCCCATCGGCCGAGCCCGTCAGGCACGACCTTCCGGCATGGGCGTTCCGTTTCTTGCATCCCGTGCACTGACCGTCGACACGACACCGTCATCGTCGACTCCCGGGCGGGCCGCACCCCTGGT
>JAICSK010000203.1 GCA_025936915.1 Nocardioides sp. | reverse complement strand
GTGGTAGACGACCTCCGACTCGTACTGCGCCGCGACGCCGGCGACCAGGCGCTGCTTCTCGGCCTCGGGGATGCCGAGCTTGTCGTAGGTGTTCTTGATGTCCTCGGGGAGGTCCTCCCACGAGGCCGCCTGCTTCTCGGTCGACCGGACGAAGTACTTGATGTTGTCGAAGTCGATGCCCGAGAGATCGGATCCCCAGGTCGGCATCGGCTTGCGGCCGAAGAGCTTCAGGCCCTTCAGCCGGAGGTCGAGCATCCACTGCGGCTCGTTCTTCTTGCCCGAGATGTCGCGGACGACGTCCTCGTTGAGCCCGCGCTTCGCCGCGGACCCCGCGTCGTCGCGGTCGGCCCAGCCGAACTGGTAGCGCTCGCGCAGACCCTTCAGCTCGGGGTTGAGCTGCTCGACCTTGGTCGAGCCATCGGACTCGGCGATGCTGCTCGCGGGGCTCTGCTGGGAGGTCACTTCGCGATCCTCTCTGGGTGGGGGATACAGGTCGTGCAGACGCCGTCGCCGTGGGCGATCGTCGCCAGGCGCTGGACGTGTCGCCCGAGGACCCGGCCGATGGCCTGGGTCTCGGCCTCGCACAGCTGGGGGAACTCGTGGGCCACGTGGGACACCGGACAGTGCTGCTGGCACAACTGCTCGGCAGCGGCCGGGCCGTCGAACCCCGTCGTCAGCAGGGGCAGCGACCGCACCGAGGCGGCGTACCCCTCGCTGGACAAGACCTTGGCCAGCGCCTCGGCCGGCGTCAGGTCGGGCTCGGCCGCGGTGACGGTGGCGTAGTCGCGCTCGATGAAGGCGACCCGGCGACGGGCGAACTCCATCACGGCCTCGTCGCCGCCGGTCTCGGCGAGGTAGCGCAGAGCCTGCACGGCCAGGTCGTCGTACTGCTGGTCGAAGTGGTCGCGGCCCGCCTCGGTGATCGCGAACACCTTCGCCGGCCGGCCGCGTCCACGGCTCGCGGTCGGCCGCGGGTCACGGGCCTCGAGCGCACCACGGGAGATCAGGTGGTCGAGGTGGCGGCGTACGGCGGCCGGCGTGAGGTCGAGCCGCTCCGCCAGGTCGGCGGCCGTCGAGGGTCCGTCGACCAGGATCGACCGCACGACGCGCTCCCGCGTCGGCTGGTCCCCCGGCTCCGGATGGCCCTCGAATTCCACAACAACAGTGTGCCCTTAATGCTCCGAGCGGTTCAAGTAAGGGTCTCCTTACCTACGGCGGACCTCGCCGGGACCTACCGGAGAGCCTCGCCGGTTCGGGCGTAGGGTCGGGCCCATGCCGGGATCGATCCTTGGAACCGAGGTACGCCGCGTCGAGGACCAGGAGCTCCTGCTCGGGCAGGGCACGTTCGTGGACAACCTCGACAGCGAGGGCGTCGCGCACGCCGTCTTCGTCCGCAGCCCGCTCGCCCACGGCCGGATCCTGGGCATCGACACCAGCGAGGCGACCGCGGCCGAGGGCGTGCTCGCGGTCTACACCGCCGACGATCTCGGTCGTGGCGCGCTCCCCAGCTTCGCGACGATCAACGAGAAGGCCCCACGGGCGGCCCTGGCCGTCGACAAGGTGCGGTACGTCGGCGACCCGGTCGCCCTGGTCGTCGCCGAGACCCGTGCCCAGGCGGTGGACGCCGCCGAGCTGGTCGACGTCGACTTCGACGACCTGCCCGTGGTGACCGACATGGAAGAGGCGCTGGCGGAGGACGCGCCCCTGCAGTTCGAGGCCGTCGGGTCCAACATCGGGACCTTCCGGGCCGCGAAGAACCCGGAGGACGTCCTCGACGACGCCGAGCACGTGACCCGCGTGCGGATGGTCAACCAGCGGGTCGCCGTCGCGCCGATCGAGGGCAACGCGATCCTGGTCCGGCCCACCGACGACGGGATGGAGGTCTGGCTGTCGACCCAGCACCCCCACATGGCCAAGGACCTGCTGGCGAAGGCGGTCGAGGTCGACGCCGAGCACGTCCGCGTCGTCGCCCCTCACGTCGGCGGTGCCTTCGGGGGCAAGGCCGGCAGCAGCACCGACCATGCCGCGATCGCGATCGCCGCACGCAAGCTCGGCCGGCCGGTCAAGTGGACCGAGACGCGCAGCGAGGCGATGCTCTCGATGCACGGCCGCGGGCAGGTGCAGTACGTCGAGCTCGGGCTCCGCGACGACGGCACGATCACCGGTCTGCGGATGCGGGTGCTCGGCGAGTGTGGCGCGTACGCCGGCTTCGGCGGAGCGCTCGCGGTCGGGCCGACGTACATCATGGCGCCGGGACCGTACGCCGTACCTCGACTGCGCTTCGATGCGATCGGCGTGATGACCAACACCGCTCCGGTCGGGGCGTTCCGCGGCGCCGGTCGCCCGGAGGCGGCCGCCGCCATCGATCGCGCCCTCGACGTGGCGGCCCTGGAGCTCGGCATCCTCCCGGAGGAGATCAGACGGAAGAACCTGATCCCGAAGGACGCGTTCCCCTACACGACTCCCACAGGCCAGACCTACGACGTCGGCGACTACGAGCTCGCGCTCCAGGAGGCGCTGCGGGTCGCCGACGTCGACGCGCTCCGGGCCGAGCAGCGACGTCGGATCGATGCCGGCGAGACCACGCTGCTCGGCATCGGGATCTCGACCTACGTCGAGATCACCGGCTTCGGCGGCTCGGAGTTCGGGTCCGTGCGGATCGCCGCCGACGGGTCGGCCGTGGTGATGGCCGGCACGTCGGCACACGGCCAGGGTCACGCCACGTCGTTCTCGATGATCGTCGCCGACACCCTGGGCATCCCGCTGGAGCGGATCAGCTACCGCCAGTCCGACACCGCGTCGATCCGCAGCGGCGGGGGCACCGGCGGCTCGCGGTCGCTCCAGCTCGGTGGCAACGCCGTCAGCAAGGCCGCCGGCGAGACCCGGGAGCAGGCACGTGCGATGGCCGCACGGATGCTCGAGGCCGCCGTCGAGGACGTCGTGCTCGACGAGGACGGGTTCGGCGTCGCCGGCGTCCCCGGCAACCGGATCGCCTGGCCCGAGCTCGCGGCGTACGCCCACGAGCACGAAGGCGGGCTGGGGGTCGACACCGACTACACCCAGGACGGCGCGACGTTCCCCTTCGGCGCGCACGTCTCGGTGGTGGAGGTCGACACCGACACCGGTCAGGTCAGGCCGCTGCGCCACGTGCTGGTCGACGACTGCGGCCGGATCGTCAACCCACTGATCGTCGCCGGTCAGCAGCACGGCGGAGGCCTCCAGGGCATCAGCCAGGCGCTGTGGGAGGAGATGGTGTACGACGAGCAGGGCACGCCGATCACGTCGTCGTTCGCCGACTACTCGATCCCGACCGCGGCCGACGGCATCATGCTCGAGGCGTCCAACACCGAGACGCCGACGCCGGTCAACCCGATCGGCGCGAAGGGCATCGGCGAGTCTGCCTCGATCGGCTCGACGCCGGCCGTGCAGAACGCCGTCGTCGACGCGCTCAAGCACCTCGGCGTCAAGCACATCGACCTCCCGTGCACGCCGGAGCGGGTCTGGCGCGAGATCCGGCACCCGCGCTCCGACGTGTGGCGCGAGCCTCCTGGGGCGTTCGACCGGCTTGCCACCCAGGGTGACGAGGAGCCGGAGATGGTCGAGGCCTAGGCCCACCGGGACGCCCGCCCGCGTCGGTCACACCGCGTTCGGCGTGCGACGTGCACGTGAGGTGGATCGCCTCTTGGACGAACGTTCGTCAACACGGTGGGACGTCGTCCTCCCGGAGGCGCCTTGGTTCGGCCTCCGTCGCCGTCACCAGCAGAGCAGGGCGCCGACTGGTCGCGAACTGCATGGTTTCGTGATCCGGTCTGCGGTTGACCACCAATGGATCGATCCGACACTCACGGCGATCCCCACACGTCCTGTCCCATGGTTGGAGTGCGGCCCATGCCGATCGGTGAGCCGGAAGTGCGCGCCCCGGACCTGCCGGCGGGAGGCGTCCGCATCCCGCCCTGCCCACCGCCGCACGCGCGCGGGCACCTTCCTACACTTGGCGCGTGTCAGCGCCCCTCGCTCCCGCGGTCGAGCCGGCCGTCGAGATCGACGGCCTGGTGATGCGGTACGGCGAGAAGGTCGCCGTCGACGGGTTGGCCCTGACGGTCGACCGGGGCACGATCACGGCCGTTCTGGGTCCGAACGGCGCCGGCAAGACGACCACGCTCGAGACCGCCGAGGGCTACCGCCGGCCCCACGCCGGCACGGTGCGGGTCCTCGGGCTCGACCCGGTCGCCGACCGGCGCGCCCTGCTCCCCCGGATCGGCGTGATGCTCCAGGGCGGTGGCGCGTGGAGCGGCGTACGGGCCGACGAGATGCTGCGGCACGTCGCCAGGCTGCACGCCCATCCCCTCGACCTCGACGCCCTGTCCGAGCGGCTGGGCCTGGGTGAGTGCGGCCGCACGCCGTACCGGCGCCTCTCCGGAGGCCAGCAGCAACGACTCGGCCTGGCGATGGCCATCGTCGGTCGGCCCGAGATCGCGTTCGTCGACGAGCCGACGGCCGGGATGGACCCGGCGGCGCGTCGTACCACCTGGGAGCTGCTCGAGGAGCTCCGCGCGGCCGGCGTGACCGTGGTGCTCACCACGCACTACATGGACGAGGCCGAACGCCTCGCCGACCGGATCCACATCATCGACCACGGGCGGCTGATCGCCAGCGGCACGCCGCTGGAGCTGACCCGCGGCGGTCACGACGCGACGATCCGGCTCGTCGTCACCAAGCCGTTCCCGCGGGACGCTCCGGATTCCCTGCGGCACGCGCTGGGAGACCGGGTCGAGGTCGCGTTGCTGGACGAGCTGTCGATCGTGGTCACCGGACCCGCGGACGCGTCGAGCCTGGCCGTGGTGTCCCGGTGGTGCGAGGACAACGACGTGCTACCCGAGTCGCTGACGCTCGGCCAGCGCAATCTCGAGGACGTGTTCCTCGAGCTCACCGGACGAGGACTGGCGTCGTGAACCTCGAGCTCGCTCCGCGTCCGGGGGCTGCGCCGTTCCCCCGGATGGTGGCCGCGCAGGCTGCGATGGAGGCGCGGCTGATGCTGCGCAACGGCGAGCAGCTGCTGCTGGCCGTCGTCATCCCCGTGATCGTGCTGGTCGGCGGCGTCAAGGGGGCCGACCATCTCTCGCTCGGTCTGTCCCACCGGCCGGTCGACGTGTTCACCCCCGGGGTCCTGGCGCTGGCGGTGATGTCGACGGCGTTCACCTCGCTGGCGATCGCCACCGGGTTCGAGCGGCGCTACGGCGTGATCAAGCG
>JAICSK010000175.1 GCA_025936915.1 Nocardioides sp. | reverse complement strand
CATCACCCTGCACCTGGCGAGGGCGACCGGATGACACGGGCGCTCGACGAGCTCGTCGAGGCGCGCCTGCCCTGGCTCTCGCCGGTCATCCGTTCGTGGTACGACGACACCGAGGTCCGGACCCAGCTCGGCACGGCGATGGCACCGGAGGCGGATCGCGTGGCCAACGACGGGTTCGGCGCCGAGTTCCGCGACGCGCTCGGACCGGAGGGGCGAGGCCACCCGCCGGTGCCCGACGCCCTCGACTGGGCCAACCGCCGGCTCGACCTCCCCGGCGGTGGCTGGGTGGTCACCGGGATCCGGTTCCGCGGGCGTGACGCGGCTCGGCCGTTCGTGGACGTGGTCGCCACGACCGCGTCGCCGACGCCGGACGACCTGACCGTCATCGCCGCCTCGATCGGCCCGGCGTACCAGGCGTTCGCTCCGCTGTGCCTGCGCGTCGACGCACCGGACGCACCGGGGCTGGTCGAGAGCCTGGCCGCCGACGGCCGCTTCGGCCCGGGGTGCCGCGTCGACATGCACGTGGCGGCCGGGATTGTCGGCGACCTACGGGGGCACCCGCGAGCCCCGTCGTACGACAGGGTGACCCTGCGAGCAGGCGACCCCGGCCGGCTGTCGCAGCGGGTGACCGGGATCTACGCCGAGGTGGGGGCGCTCGAGCCCGGGCTCGCGACGTGGGCCAACCCGGAGGACGAGGACTCGCTGCGAGCGTGTGCCGACGAAGGGCTGCTGTTCGAGGTCGTCGTCGACGGCGAGCCGGCCGGCGTCGTCGCAGCAGTCCGGGAGGACGACCACGGGATGCGCGGGTTCTCTGTGCAGGAGCTCTGCCTGGACCCGGCGCACCGCGGCCGGCGCCTCGCGTCCCCGACCGTCCAGCGACTGGTCGACGAGCTGCCGGCCGACGACGGAGACGTCCTCTGGGGCACGATCCACCCGGCCAACGCGCCCTCGTTGCGCAACGCGCTGTCGATCGGACGCGTGCTCGTCGGCGGATACGTCTGGGTCACGCCCGGCGGCTGGGCGGGCATGCCGACCACGGCCCGCTGAAGGCACCCCGGAGGCGGGCTACCAGCCGCGCTCGCGCCACTCGTCGAGGTGGGGTCGCTCGACGCCCAGGGTCGAGTCGTTGCCGTGACCGGGGTAGAACCAGGTCTCGTCGGGCAGAGCGTCGAAGATCCGCGTCGAGACGTCGTCGATCAGCTGCCGGAAGCGGTCGGAGTCGCCCTGGGTGTTGCCGACGCCGCCGGGGAACAGCGAGTCGCCGGTGAACAGGTGCGGGCGGCCGGAGCCGTCGTCGTACACCAGGCAGATGGACCCGGGTGTGTGGCCTGCCACGGGGATGACCCCGAGCGAGCAGGTGCCGACCGCCACCCGGTCGCCCTCGCCGACCCGCTGGTCGACGCTGACGCCGGTCTGCTCGGTGATCGCGTCGGCGTCGGGCTCGCCGGCGATCACGGTCGCGCCGGTGGCCTGCACGACCTGGGCGAGCGCCCGGTGGTGGTCCCAGTGCTGGTGGGTGGTGACGACCGCGGTGAGGCCGGCGTCGCCGATCAGCTCGAGCAGCCGCGGCGCGTCGTCGGCGGCGTCGATCACCACCTGGTCGCCGGTGTCGCGACAACGCAGCAGGTAGCAGTTGTTGGACATCTGCGGGTCGACCGCGACCTTCGTGATCTCCAAGGACCCGGCGATACGCCGCTGCGGCTCGCCGCCCGGGGAGACCTCCCCGGTGTAGTCGTTCGGCGTCGTCACACGTCACCACCTTTCGATCGAGGGGAGCTCGCCCCGCGAGCAGGACACGGTCTCGGGTGCGGTGCGCCCGGTCAGCCACCAGGCCAGGTCGGCCGCGGGGCCGGTGACGACCGGCACCGGGTACTCGGACTCGCCCGTGCCGATCACCCAGGTACGACGGCTGTCCAGAGGCTTGACCTCGAACGCCTCGTCGGGACCGAGGCGCTTGGCCATCGCGTCCAGGAGATGCTCGGCGAACTCGAGCGACCAGTCGGCCCGGGTGTGGCCGGCGTCGAGGTCGACGTGATGGATCTCGATCTCGCGCCACCGCATCCCGGGGAACGACGCAGCCCGCATGGTGCGCCCGCCCGGCGTGCGCTCGATCCGGCGGTCCCACTGGTCCTGAGGGACTGCGTCGATCGCTTCCTGGAGGATCGTGATCTCGGCCATCAGGGTCGCCCGGATCTCGCTGGGGTCCTGGGCGGCCAGCTGGGCGATGTCGTGGTCACGCTGGTCGTCGGAGTCGTACATCGTCCGCGGCTCGTCGGCCTGGTGCTCGGCGTCATGGTCGGCGACCAGGCCGCGCAGGGCCCGGGCCATCCCGGCGGCGTTCAGCCCGAGGTGCGCGACCACGTGGGCTCGCGTCCAGCCGGGGAGCAGCGACGGGGCCTTCCAGTCGTCACCGTGGAACCCGTCGACCGTCCGGACCAGGGCGCCCGAGGCCGGGGCGAGGGCCCCCGCGGCCTGGTCGCGTTCGGTGCTCATGCCCTCCATCCAACACCACGGTCCGCAGGGCGGGACGACCGCAAAAGGGGTGAGGTCCCGGCTGGACCGACTCCCTAGGATCGGGACTGTCGGTGGGCCGTGTCAGGCTTGCGCCGGCAGCAGGTGTTGGCGAACATGTGTTCGAACACCCGATCCACGACCCAGCCTGAGGAAGCAAGTGGCCGACCAGCTCATCATCCGGGGTGCCCGCGAGCACAACCTCAAGGACATCTCGCTCGACCTGCCGCGCGACTCCCTGATCGTGTTCACCGGTCTGTCGGGGTCGGGGAAGTCGAGCCTGGCCTTCGACACGATCTTCGCCGAGGGCCAGCGCCGCTACGTCGAGTCCCTGTCGGCGTACGCCCGGCAGTTCCTGGGCCAGATGGACAAGCCCGACGTCGACTTCATCGAGGGCCTCTCGCCGGCGGTGTCGATCGACCAGAAGTCCACGTCGAAGAACCCCCGGTCGACCGTCGGCACGATCACCGAGGTCTACGACTACCTCCGCCTCCTCTACGCCCGCGCCGGCCGCCCGCACTGCCCTGTCTGCGGGGCGCCGATCGAGCGGCAGACGCCGCAGCAGATCGTCGACCGCGTCCTGGGGCTGGAGGAGGGGCGCCGCTTCCAGGTGCTCGCCCCGGTCATCCGCGGCCGCAAGGGTGAGTACGTCGAGCTGTTCCGCCAGCTGCAGACCGACGGGTTCTCCCGGGTCAGGGTCGACGGCGAGATCCACACCCTCGACACTCTGACGTCGGGTGGGCCCAGGCTCGACAAGCAGCGCAAGCACACCATCGAGGTGGTCGTCGACCGACTGGCCGTGAAGGCGTCGTCGAAGCGTCGGCTGACCGACTCCGTCGAGACCGCCCTCCGGCTGGCCAACGGCCTGGTGATCCTCGACTTCGTCGACCTCGGCGCCAAGGACCCGGGCCGGGAGATGAAGTTCTCCGAGCGGATGGCCTGCCCCAACGACCACGACCTCGACACCGACGAGCTCGAGCCACGGTCGTTCTCGTTCAACAGCCCGTTCGGCGCATGTCCGGAGTGCCACGGCCTCGGCACCCGGATGGAGGTCGACCCCGACCTGGTGGTGCCCGACGTCCAGGCGACTCTCGGCGAGGGGGCGATCCAGCCCTGGAGCCAGGCCCACGTGGCCGACTACTTCCTCCGGCTGATGGGCGCGCTCGGCGAGGAGCTCGGGTTCGACCTCAACACCCCGTGGGAGGACCTGCCGGCGAAGGCTCGCAAGAGCCTGCTCGACGGCCACCCGACCAAGGTCCACGTCGTCACCACCAACCGCTACGGCCGGCAGCGGGCCTACTACGCCGAGTTCGAGGGCGTGCGCACCTATGTCGAGCGCCGGCACGGGGAGGCCGAGTCCGACACGAGCCGCGAGCGGTTCGAGGGCTTCATGCGCGAGGTGCCGTGCCCGGCCTGCGGCGGTTCCCGGCTCAAGCCGGTCAGTCTCGCGGTCACGATCGGCGGCAGGTCCATCGCCGAGGTCTGCGCACTGCCGATCAACGAGACCGCGGGCTTCCTCCGTGAGCTCGAGCTCAGCACCCGCGAGAAGCAGATCGCCGAGCGGGTGCTCAAGGAGATCCAGGAGCGACTCAACTTCCTGCTCGACGTCGGCCTCGACTACCTCTCCCTCGACCGCCCGAGCGGCTCGCTGTCGGGAGGGGAGGCCCAGCGGATCAGGCTGGCCACCCAGATCGGCGCCGGTCTCGTCGGTGTCCTCTACGTCCTCGACGAGCCGTCGATCGGCCTCCACCAGCGTGACAACCACCGGCTGATCGAGACCCTGGTCCGGCTGAAGGACCTCGGCAACACCCTGATCGTGGTCGAGCACGACGAGGACACCATCCGCACGGCCGACTTCGTGGTCGACATCGGGCCGGGTGCCGGCGAGCACGGCGGTCAGGTGGTGCACGCGGGCTCGGTCAAGGCGCTGCTCAAGCACCGCGACTCGTTGACCGGTCTCTATCTCTCGGGTCGCAAGGAGATCCCGGTGCCGCCTGTGCGACGGCCGCGCACCAAGGGCCGCGAGCTCAAGGTGGTCGGTGCCCGCGAGCACAACCTGCGCGACATCGACGTCACGTTCCCGCTCGGCCTGTTCGTGTCGGTGACCGGCGTCTCCGGCTCGGGCAAGTCCACCCTGGTCAACGACATCCTCTACACCAGCCTGGCCAAGCAGATCTACAACGCCCGCGCGGTCCCAGGGCGGCACAAGCGGATCAACGGTCTCGACCACGTCGACAAGGTGATCCACGTCGACCAGTCACCCATCGGGCGCACACCGCGCAGCAACCCCGCGACGTACACCGGGGTGTTCGACCACATTCGCAAGCTGTTCGCCTCGACGCCCGAGGCGAAGATGCGCGGCTACCTCCAGGGCCGCTTCTCCTTCAACGTCAAGGGCGGCCGCTGCGAGGCGTGCTCCGGCGACGGCACGATCAAGATCGAGATGAACTTCCTTCCCGACGTCTACGTGCCGTGCGAGGTCTGCCACGGTGCGAGGTACAACCGCGAGACCCTGGAGGTGCACTACAAGGGCAAGACCATCGCCGAGGTCCTCGACATGCCGATCGAGGAGGCGCGGGACTTCTTCGCCGCCGTCCCGCCGATCGCGCGTCACATGGAGACTCTGTGCGAGGTCGGGCTCGGCTACGTCCGGCTCGGCCAGCCGGCCACCACCCTGTCCGGCGGCGAGGCGCAGCGGGTGAAGCTGTCGAGCGAGCTGCAGAAACGCTCGACCGGACGCACCGTCTACGTCCTCGACGAGCCGACCACGGGCCTGCACTTCGAGGACATCCGCAAGCTCCTCGGCGTGCTCTCGAGCCTGGTCGACAAGGGCAACACCGTGCTGGTGATCGAGCACAACCTCGACGTGATCAAGACCTCCGACTGGATCATCGACATGGGACCCGAGGGTGGCTCGCGCGGCGGCACGGTGATCTCGGAGGGTACCCCGGAGCAGGTGGCGGCCGACCCCGACAGCTACACAGGCCAGTTCCTGGCGCCCCTGCTCGCCGGCGGTCGAACCTCCCGCTCCGCGCGCTCGTAAGCCCTGACGACGGCACCGGCCCTCCGCCGCACAGCGAAAACTCAGGCGCGCGGGCTACCGTCGACAACCCCGATCCAGCCGACCACGAGGAGCTTTCCCGTGACCGACCCGCCCCTGACCCGACGTCGCGCCCTGGGTGCAGCCGTGGGTGGGTTGAGCCTTCCCCTGCTCGCCGCGTGCGGAGGCGGAGGAGGGGGTGGCGGCACCGGCACCGCCCAGAGCCCCGGCAAGGGCAGCTCCCACGGCAACGGGTCGGTCTCCGCCGTGCTGGTGCCGACGCGCAACGTGCCCGTCGGCGGCGGCGTGATCCTGGCCAATGAGAACGTCGTGGTCACCCAGCCGAAGAAGGGCACCTTCGAAGGGTTCTCCGCGACCTGCACCCACCAGGGCTGCCTGCTCGCCAACGTGGCCGGCGGCACGATCAACTGCGGCTGTCACGGGAGCCAGTTCTCGATCACCGACGGAAGCAACGTCACCGGCCCCTTGGGCTCGCCGGCGGGTTCGGTGCCGGCGCTGCCGCGGGTCGGCGTGACGGTCAAGGGGCAGGACGTCGTCCCGAGCTGACGGCGACGGTCCGCATGACCCGGACGCGGGAGTCCTCCACGCACCCGTTCGGCTCGGGTTCGCCGGTGGAAACGGGTGCTGCCGTCGGGACGCCGGCAGTGGAGGTAGTCCGTGTCGTGGATGCGTTGATGGTGGAAGTGACACCGGGATCGCCTCCGCCAGATCGGTGTCCCCGAGCTGCCCCCAGGGTTGTCGATGATGGAGCTCGCACCGGGCGAAGGGGCGTTCACAGCCGTCGGCGGCACAGGTCTGGTGGTTGATGCCCACCGCGACGCGCTGCCGGTCGGAGAACAGACGTCTGAGACGTCCGAGGTCGAGTACCTCCGAGCTGCCGCCGAGAACCGCGGGCATGATGCCTGCTCCGCACGCGAGGCGCCGGGCTTCGCCCGCCGAGAGATGGTCGCCGGTGTCGAGCCGGGCGGCGGCAAGCCGGCCGCGGAGCACGTCCTCGTCGATGGTCACCACGATGGTGGCCGCCGTACGCGGGTGGAGGCGGTCGGTGGGCAGGTGGTCGAGGAGCTCGCAGAACGCGAGCCCGCGGGCGTGATCCCAGTCCGTGTCGTGGCCCCGTCGAGGTCCCGCCTGGGCCTGTGAGGCGCCGAGGCGAGCACGGCGAGGGGCGGTCATGGTGTCGAGGATCTTGCGGAGAGGTGGCCTTGCAGCGTCGGCACCGTGAAGTGGCCGGTGACGGTGCCGTCGTGGTTGTCATGGAGGGTGAGTCGCGTCGTGGCCCGGGCGGCGTTCTCCTCTTCGCGCAGCAGCTTCTCTTCGTGGGCGTCGACGGCGGCGGGGTCGGGCTCGACGGCTTCGATGGCGCGACGCGCGGCGCGGCGCAGGGTGCTGGGACTCATGGTCCGGGCCTTGTCGAGCAGGGCGGCTTCGACCGTGGCCCGTTGGGCGGCGGTGACCGTGGGCGGGAGCTGGCTGTCGGCTCGAACGATGACGTTTGCGTGCGCGGCGGAGATCCGGCCCACTGCGAGGGCCCGCTCGGTCGCGGTACGGCGTTCGAGACGGCCGGCCAGCACCACCTGCCGTTGGGCCTCGGCCCCGTCGTCGCGAGAGAGCTTTGCTGCCCATCGCCCGGTGCT
>JAICSK010000180.1 GCA_025936915.1 Nocardioides sp. | reverse complement strand
CGAGGCGGTACGCGCCGTGTCCGGGTTCCCCGTCGTCGCGGTCGACGTCCCGAGCGGGGTGGACGTCGACACGGGGCGGCTCGACGGTGACCACGTGACCGCCGACGTGACGGTCACCTTCGGCACCCACAAGATCTGCCACCTCGTGGAGCCCGCAGCAGCGGCGTGCGGCGTCGTCGAGCTGGTCGACATCGGGCTCGATCTCCCCGGCGCCCCGGTGACCGCGCTCCAGCAGGACGACGTGGCGGCGTTGCTCCCCAGGCCGCCGGTCGACGCGCAGAAGTACACCCGCGGCGTCGTCGGCATCCGCGCCGGGTCGGAGCGCTTCCCCGGCGCGGGCGTGCTCTCGACGGCCGGCGCGTCGTGCGGGCTCGCCGGGATGGTCCGGTACGCCGGCGGCGCACCGGAGGCGGTCCTCGCAGCGCATCCCGAGGTCGTCGTCGGCGAGGGCCGGGTCCAGGCCTGGGTGGTCGGATCCGGCGGCGGCGCGAAGGCCGAGGACGCCCTGACGCGGGCCCTGCGCGACGACGTACCTCTCGTGATCGACGCCGACGCCCTCCAGCACCTGCCGCGATCGCTCGACCGCCCGGCCCTCCTCACCCCGCACGCCGGCGAGCTCGCCGCGATGCTCGGCGTCGAACGCTCCGAGGTCCAGGCCGACCAGCTGGCATCAGCCCGCCGGGCGGCCGCGGACCACGACGCCACCGTGCTGCTCAAGGGCCACCACACGCTCGTCGCCGACCCCGACGGACGCGTGAGCGTCACCACCACCGGTGTGCCGTGGCTCGCGGTGGCGGGCGCCGGCGACGTCCTGGGCGGTCTCTGCGGGGCGCTGCTCGCCGCCGGCCTCACGCCGTACGACGCGGGCTCGGTCGGCTCCTGGCTCCACGGCGCCGCGGCGACCTATGCCTCCCGGGGCGGCCCGCTCAACGCCCCCGCCGTCGCCGCGGCCATCCCGGACGTGGTCGCCGACCTGCTGCGCTGACCGCCGATGGGAGGATGAGCCCATGAGCGCGGAGGTCCGTCGCCCCGAGATCGTGGTCGACCTGGACGCGATCCGGCGCAATGTCGGGATCCTGCGCGGCCTGGTCTCGCCCGACGGTTCCGACGTGATGGTCGTGGTGAAGGCCGACGGCTACGGCCACGGCATGCTCGAGGCTGCCCGCGCCGCGCGCGACGCCGGGGCGCCCTGGCTGGGTGTGGCGACGATCGACGAGGCCGTCCGTCTGCGGGACGCCGGCGACGACGGCCGGCTGCTCTGCTGGCTGAACGTCCCCGGTGACGACTGGGCCGCGGCGATCGCCCGCGACGTCGACGTCACGGCGTACTCCGTCGCCGAGCTCGAGGCGATCCGCGCCGCCGTCGGCGACCTTCCGCGTCGTACGCCGGCCCGGGTCCAGCTCAAGGTCGACACGGGCCTCTCCCGAGGCGGGTCCACGCAGGATCTCTGGCCGGACGTGGTCGCCGCCGCCCGCGCCGGCGAGGCCGACGACGTGTGGCGGGTCACCGGTGTCTGGTCCCACTTCGCCTGCTCCGACGAGCCCGAGCACCCGGCGAACGCCGCCCAGGAGAGGGCGTTCCTCGACGCCCTGGCCGTCGCGGAGGCAGCCGGACTGCGGCCCGAGGTCCGCCACCTGGCCAACTCCGCGGGCGCGATCCTGCGCCCGTCGAGCCGCTTCGATCTCGTCCGCTGCGGCATCGCCTGCTACGGCCTGGACCCGGCACCGGGCGTCAGCCCCGACCTCGGACTCGAGCCGGCGATGACGGTGACCGCGCCCCTGGCCCTGACCAAGCGGCTGCACGCCGGCGCCTCCGTCTCCTACGGCCACACCTGGACCGCGCCCGGGGACACCCACGTCGGCCTGGTGCCGTTGGGGTACGGCGACGGGGTGCCGCGCCACGCGGGCAACGTCGCGGACGTGTGGGTCGACGGCAAGCGCCGGCCGGTCCGCGGCCGGATCTGCATGGACCAGTTCGTGGTCGACTTGGGGGACGACCCCGCCGAGCCCGGCGACCGGGTGGTGCTGTTCGGGCCCGGCGGCTCGGGCGAGCCGACCGCCGACGACTGGGCACGGGCCTGCGGCACGATCCACTACGAGATCGTCACCCGGATGGGCGGCCGACTGACGCGGCGCTACACGGAGGCCGGCCGGTGAGCACGACGCGCAAAATCCTGTCGGTCGCCGGCGGGATCGCCGCCGGCGCCGTCGGCGTCGCCGCGGCCGGCACGGCGTACCGCGTCGCCCGTCGACGCCAGGTGATCAGCCGCCGCGGCGCCGGTGACCTCACGCCGTTCGGCTCGCTGCGCTCGGCACCGATCACGGTCGTCACCGACGACGGCGTCGACCTGCACGTCGAGATCGACGAGTACGACGCACCCGCGGGTCGCCGCACCGCACCGGAGCTGACCGTGGTCTTCGTGCACGGCTACTCCCTGAGCCTCGACTCGTGGCACTTCCAGCGGGCGGCCTACCGCGGCCGCGTCCGCACGGTCTTCTACGACCAGCGCTCCCACGGCCGATCGGGCCGCTCGACCCCGGGCCACGCCACGATCGAGCAGCTCGGCCGCGACCTGTCGGTCGTCCTGGACACCGTGGCTCCGGACGGACCGGTGGTCCTCATCGGGCACTCCATGGGCGGGATGACGATCATCGCCCTGGCCGAGGAGCATCCGGAGCTGTTCGGTGACCGGATCGTGGGGGTCGGACTGATCTCCACGACGGCGGGCGGCCTCGAGGTGCACCGGGTCCTGGTCCCCGGGCTGCCGTCCAACGTCGGAGGTCAGCTCGCCCAACGCCTCGTGACGGTCCTCGGCCGAGGACACCGGGCGGTCGACGGGGTCCGCCGGATCGGCCGGTCGATCGCGCTGGTCGCGACCGACGAGCTCGCCTTCGGCGACGACGTCCCCGCGTCGTACGTCGAGTTCGTCGACCAGATGCTCTCGGCCACGCCGTTCGAGGTGGTCGCGGAGTTCTTCCCGAACTTCTCCGCGCTCGACAAGTTCGAGACCGTGAAGGCGCTGTCCGTCGTGCCGACCGCGATCATCTGCGGCACCGAGGACAAGCTGACCTCGATCGCCCACAGCCGCAAGCTCCACGCCCACATCGGCCGCTCGACCCTGCTCGAGTGCGAGGGCGCGGGACACATGGTGATCATGGAGCGGCACGAGGACGTCAACGCCGAGCTCGACAAGCTGCTCGACGCCGCCGGGGTCGAGGTCGACGGGAACGATCGGCGATGATCTCCGTCCGCCGGGTGGGCCCCGAGGCGGCGCAGACCGTCCTCGAGATCGTGCGCGCCGCGTTCTCGACCCGTCCGGCACTCGACCCTCCGGCCGACGCGCTCGGCGAGACCACGGAGACGATGGCGCGTGCCCTGGCCGACGGCGCCCTGGTGGCGTCCTACGACGACGGCCCCCTCGCTGGGCGGAGCGTCGGCGCGCTGGTGCTCGACCCACAGGGGCCGACCCTCTGGCTGCGGCGCGTCGGAGTGCTGCCCGAGGTGCGCGACCACGGCGTCGCCACCCGGCTGGTCGAGGAGGCCCTCGCGCTGGCGGAGACGTACGACGACGTCGCGGTGCTCGCGCGGCAAGAGCTGCCGGCGACCAGCAGGTTCTGGCGCGAGCACGGCTTCGTCCCGGTCGGCGCCATCCCGCCGTACGTCGAGCTCCGCCGCCCGGCCCCCCGCTCGTACGACGCCCCGGACGCCGACTCGATGCGCGAGATCGGTGTCATGCTGGCCGGGAGCCTGCGCGCCGGCGACGTCGTGGTGCTGTCCGGCGAGCTCGGTGCCGGGAAGACCACCTTCACCCAGGGGTTGGGCGCCGGCCTCGACGTGCGGGGCGACATCACGTCGCCGACCTTCGTCATCTCGCGCGTGCATCCGCCGCTCGGGGAGGGTCCGCCGCTGGTGCACGTCGACGCCTTCCGCCTCGGCGGTGTCGCCGAGCTCGACGACCTCGACCTCGACACCTCCCTCGACGAAGCAGTGACGGTCGTCGAGTGGGGCGTGGGCATCGCCGAGGGTCTGGCCGACGACCGGGTCGAGGTGCGGATCGAGCGCGCGCTGGCCGACGACGCCGAGAACGGGCTCGACCCGCGCCGGGTGCGGATCGCTCCGGTCGGGCGCCGCTGGCTGGCCGCCCCGTCAGTCATCCAGCGACCCTAGGTCGTGCCAGGCTGTGCCCATGTTCGTGGTGGCTCACGTGAGCGACACCCACGTCGGCAACGACCAGCAGGACCCGACGGCCCGGCTGGCGCTGGTGATGGACCACCTGCTCGCGCTCGACCCCCGCCCCGACCTCCTGGTCGTCACCGGCGACGTCGCCGACCACGGCACGGCGGAGGAGTACGCCGCCGCGCGTGCCTGGCTCGACCGCTGGCCCGGCCCGCTGGCAGTCTGCCCGGGCAACCACGACGTGCGCGACGCCTTCGTCGACGGGCTCGGGATCGAGGCCCGGTCGGTGGTCGAGGTGTCGGGCCATCGGTTCCTGATGCTCGACTCGCTGGTCGACGCGGTGGACGGGGTGCGCGTGGACGAGGGCCGGCTGGGAGACGCGCAGCTGGCCTGGCTCGACCAGGCGCTCGGCGCGGACGACGCGCCGGCCTTCGTCTGCCTGCACCATCCGCCGGTCACGATCGGGATCGACCTGATGGACCCGATCCGCCTGGTCGACGGCGACGACCTGGCCGCCGTGATCGACCACCACCCGCACGTCGTCGCCGTCCTCGTCGGGCACGCGCACACGATGGGCACCACGACGTACGCCGGCCGGCCGCTGCTCATCGGCGGCGGCGTCGTGTCGACGGTGCCGCTCGACGCCGAGCCCTTCCCGATCGTCTGGTACGACGCCCCGCCGAGCCTGGCGCTCCACCTGGTCGACGACGAGGGACGCGTGACCACGCACTGGCGGGCACTGGACGTGCGGTAGCGCTCAGTACCCTCGACCCCGTGCTCCTCGCGTTCGACACGGCCACGCCGTACGTCTCCGTCGCGCTCCACGACGCCGACGAGACGCACGCCGTCGTCGCCGAGCGTCGCTCGGAGCAGCGGATGAGGCATGGCGAGCAGCTGGCTCCGCTGATCGCGCAGGTGCTGGCCGACGCCGGCCTCGTGCCGCAGGACGTCACCGCGATCGCGGTCGGTGTCGGGCCGGGTCCGTTCACCGGGTTGCGGGTCGGGCTGGTGACCGCACGCACGTTCTCCTTCGTCCTCGACATCCCGGTGTACGGCGTGTGCTCGCTCGACGTCGTCGCGCTCGAGGCCGCCCTCGGGCCGGCGCCGGTCGGCACGGACTTCTCGGTCGCGACCGATGCCCGGCGCAAGGAGGTCTATCTCGCCGGCTACGACGACCAGGGGCGGCGGCTGGACGGACCGCACGTCGTACGTCCGGCCGAGGCCGCGACCGACGCCCCGGTGGCGGGCGAGGGGGCCGCGCTCTACCCGGAAGACTTTCCCCAGGCCCACGGGCCGTCGTTGCCGAGTGCCGGCTGGCTGGCGCGGGCGGTCGCCGAGGAGCTCGCCGAGCTCCACGACCCCGAGCCGATGTACCTCCGTCGTCCCGACGCGATCGCCCCCGGGGCGCCGAAGCGGGTGTCGTGATCCGCGTGGCCGAGCCGGACGACGGGCCGGCGATCGCAGCCCTGGAGGAGGAGGCGTTCGGGTCGGACGCCTGGTCCGGGACTTTGGTGCGCGAGGGCCTGGCCGGGCTGGTTCCCGGCGCCCTCTACCTCGTCGCCGAGGCCGAGCGGTCGTCCGACGTCGTCGGCTACGCCGCTGCCAGCCTGTTCGCCGACGTCGCCGAGCTGCAACGGATCGCGGTGGCCGCGCGTGACCGTCGTACCGGCGTGGCCACCGGGCTGTTGGCGCGGGTCGAAGACGAGGCGCGGCTGCGGTACTCCGAGCGGCTCCTCCTCGAGGTGCGCGAGGACAACGCGCCCGCCTGCGCGTTCTACGCCGCCCGGGGGTTCAGAGAGCTCGACCGGCGCCCGCGCTACTACGCCGACGGCACGTCGGCCGTCGTCCTCGAGAAGGTGCTCTCGTGACCGAACCCCTGGTCCTCGGCATCGAGACGTCGTGCGACGAGACCGGCGTCGGGATCGTCCGCGGCCACACCCTGCTCGCCGACGCCGTGGCGAGCAGCGTCGACGAGCACGCGCGCTTCGGCGGCGTCGTACCCGAGGTCGCGAGCCGGGCCCACCTCGAGGCGATGGTGCCGACCCTCGAGCGCGCCTGCGAGACCGCCGGCATCCGGTTGTACGACGTCGACGCGATCGCCGTCACCAGCGGCCCGGGGCTCGCCGGGGCGCTGCTCGTCGGCGTCGCGGCGGCCAAGGCGCTCGCACTCGCCCTCGGCAAGCCGTTGTACGGCGTGAACCACCTCGCCGCCCACGTCGCCGTCGACCAGCTCGAGCACGGCCCTCTGCCCGAGCCCTGCCTGGCGATGCTGGTCAGCGGAGGCCACTCGAGCCTGATCCGGGTCGAGGACGTGACCCGGGGCGTCGACCCGCTCGGCTCGACGATCGACGACGCGGCGGGGGAGGCGTTCGACAAGGTGGCCCGGCTGCTGGGGCTGCCGTTCCCCGGCGGACCGCACATCGACCGGGCCGCTCGCGAGGGACACGTGACCATCGACTTCCCGCGCGGCCTCACCAGCCGGCGCGACCTCGAGCGGCATCGGTTCGACTTCTCGTTCTCCGGGCTGAAGACCGCGGTGGCGCGCTGGGTCGAGACCCAGCAGCGCGACGGGGTCGCGATCGACGTCGCCGACGTCGCCGCGAGCTTCCAGGAGGCGGTGTGCGACGTGCTCGTGCGCAAGGCTCTCGACGCCGCGAGTGACCAGGGGATCGAGGACATCCTGATCGGAGGGGGCGTCGCGGCGAACTCACGCCTCCGGGCGATGGCCACCGAGCGGGCCGAGGGGAAGGGGAT
>JAICSK010000007.1 GCA_025936915.1 Nocardioides sp. | reverse complement strand
CCGCATGGCCACCACCAACGACCTCAAGAACGGCATGGTCCTCAACCTCGACGGCCAGCTCTGGCAGGTCATCTGGTTCCAGCACCACAAGCCCGGCAAGGGCGGCGCGGTCGTGCGGTCGAAGCTGAAGAACGTCGAGTCGGGCAAGGTCGTCGACCGCACGTTCAATGCCGACGTCAAGGTCGAGGTGGCCAACGTCGACAAGCGGACGATGCAGTACCTCTACCACGACGGCACGTCGTACGTCTTCATGGACACCGGCACCTACGACCAGGTCGAGATCGGGCCCGACGTCGTGGGCGAGGCGAAGAACTTCCTGCTGGAGAACCAGGAGGCGGTCGTCGCCAGCAACGACGGCCGCGTGCTCTACCTCGAGCTGCCCGCCTCGGTCGAGCTCGAGATCACCTACACCGAGCCCGGTGTCGTCGGCGACAGCGCCACCGGCCGGACCAAGCCCGCGACCCTGGAGACCGGGCACGAGATCCAGGTGCCGCTGTTCATCACCCAGGGCGAGAAGGTCAAGGTCGACACCCGCGACTCGTCGTACCTCGGCCGGGTCAAGGCCTGACCCCGGCCATGCCCGCTCGCTCGAAGGCGCGCAAACGTGCGCTCGACGTGCTGTACGCCGCCGAGCTGCGCGGCGACGAGCCGGTCGCGGCCCTCGACGCCGCCATCGCCGAGGGCGAGGGCCCGACCAACCCCTACACCGAGGCGCTCGTCCGCGGCGTCACCGAGCACCGCACGCGCATCGACGAGCTGCTCGCGGCGTACGCCCAGGGCTGGACCCTCGAGCGGATGCCCGCCGTCGATCGCACCGCGCTGCGGATCGGTGCCTACGAGCTGCTGTTCGTCGACGACGTCCCTCCGGCGGTGGCCGTGTCCGAGGCCGTCACCCTGGTGCGCAACCTCTCCACCGACGACTCCCCGGCGTTCGTCAACGGCGTCCTGGGGAGCATGCTGCGCGACCGCGACTCGCTGGTCGGTTGACGCTCGCGTCACCCCAAGGTGTGAGGCCCCGAGCCGCGCAGCGCCCTAGATTCTCGCCATGACCGACGTCGGCGACCGCGCCGAGCAGGTGGGGCGGGAAGTCCAGCACAGCAAGACGCTCGATCGCGGCATCCGCTTCGGGATGGTCGCCTACGGCGTGGTCCACCTCGTGGTCGCCTGGCTGGCGGTCCAGCTGGCCTTGGGCAACCACGGCAAGAACGCGTCGCAGAAGGGCGCGATGCAGACCCTGGCCAAGCAGTCCGTCGGGCCCCTGCTGCTCTGGCTGATCGCCGTCGGGATGTTCCTGCTGGTGATCTGGCGGGTGATCGAGGTCTTCACCGGGCACCAGGAGTACGACGGCGGCAAACGCTGGCGGAGGCGTGCCACCTCGGCCTTCAAGGCCGTCATCTACGGCTACATCGGCTACCTGGCGCTGCGCTACGCGACCGGGTCGGGGTCGAGCTCCAGCAGCTCCAACTACACCAAGACGCTGATGAACCAGCCCTACGGCCGGTGGCTCGTGGGGGGCGTCGGTGCCGCCATCGTGGTCTACGGCGTGGCCTACGCCCGGCGCGGCTGGACCGAGAAGTTCATGGAGAACCTCGACGCCCGCGGCACGATCGGCGACACCGGCAACGCCTACCGGCTGATCGGCAAGATCGGCTACATCGCCAAGGGCCTGGCGTTCTGCGTGGTCGGCGGGCTGTTCGTGGCGGCGGCGTACACCCATCACGCGAAGAAGTCCGGTGGTCTCGACCAGGCGCTGCACACGGTGCTCCAGCAGCCCTTCGGCCCGGTGCTGCTGATCCTGATCGCGGCGGGCATCGCCTGCTACGGGCTGTTCTGCTTCGCCCGCGCCCGGCACCTGTCGACGTAGCCGCTCCCGAGGCCGCACCTAGGCTGGGCCCATGACCGACACCGCGGGGGAGACCGGGTCCGGCGAGTTCGACGTGATCGTGCTCGGGCTCGGCCCGGGCGGCGAGCACGCGGCGATCAAGCTCGCCCAGGCCGGCCTCCGGGTGCTCGGTGTCGAGGAGCGCCTCGTCGGTGGCGAGTGCCCCTACTTCGGCTGTGTGCCCTCGAAGATGATGATCGCCGCGGCGCAGACGCTGCGCGAGGTCGGGCGCGTGAGCACGATGGCCGGCAGCGCGACCGTGAGCCCCGACTGGGCACCGGTCGCGGCGCGGATCCGCGACGAGGCCACCGACGACTGGGACGACACCGCCGCGGTGAAGCGGCTGGAGGACGCGGGCGCGACGTTCGTTCGTGGACGCGGGGTGCTGGGTGGTGATGGCCGAGTGACCGTCGGCGGTACGGCGTACACGGCGAGCCGAGGGATCGTGCTGAACACCGGCACCGCTCCGTCCGCGCCGCCGATCCCGGGGCTCGCGGACACGCCGTACTGGACCAACCGCGACGCCGTGAAGCTCACCGAACTGCCCTCATCGGTGATCGTGCTCGGTGGGGGCGCGATCGGCTGTGAGCTGGCCCAGGTGATGGCGCTGTTCGGGGTGCACGTCACGGTGGTCGAGGCCGCCGACCGGCTGGTCGCCCTGGAGGAGCCGGAGGCGAGCCGGGCGCTCGAGGAGGCCTTCGCCGAGACCGGGATCCAGGTGCTCACCGGCGTCTCCGTCGAGTCGGTCTCGTACGCCGACGGACGGTTCACCCTCGACCTCGGTGAGCAGGACGTGTCCGCGGAGAAGCTCCTCGTCGCGGCGGGACGGCGTCCCAACCTGCACGGCATCGGGCTCGAGCACGTCGGTCTCGACCCCGAGGCTCGGGTCCTGGAGACCGACGAGCGGATGCGGGCGGCAGAGGGCGTCTGGGCCGTGGGCGACATCGTGGGCAAGGGGGCGTTCACGCACGTGTCGATGTATCAGGCGGCGGTCGTCGTCAACGATGTCCTGGGTCGTGACGGCCCGTGGGCCGACTACCGGGCGGTGTCGCGGGTGACCTTCACCGCGCCCGAGGTGGCCTCGGTCGGGCTCACCGAGCAGGCGGCGCGCGAGGCCGGCCTCGACGTGGTCGCCGCGACCGGTGATCTCGGCAGCAGGGGCTGGATCGCCCGCGAGCCCGGCATGATCAAGCTGGTCGCAGACCGACGTCGCAGGGTGCTGGTGGGCGGGGCCGTGGTCGCTCCCGCCGGCGGCGAGATCGTGTCGATGCTCGAGCTCGCCGTCCATGCGGAGGTGCCGATAGCGACGCTGCTCCACCAGCACTTCGCCTACCCCACCTACCACCGTGCCTACGAGGCCGTGCTGAAGGAGCTCGGCGCCGCGCTCGGCGGCCGGTGAGGCCGGTGGACCTCAGGCCGGTACGACCGCCGGGGACCGCCGCTCGAGCTGCGCGTTCGGGTGCAGGCAGCGATCCTGGCCCATCGCTTCGGGCTGGCCGACGGCTGACCGGCTCACCTCGTGCGACCATGGCCGAACCCCGGAGACGGGTGACGTCGGTGTTGGTCTGGGAGGACGGGATGGGATGCATCGGCTGGTGATGACGGCCGCCGGGGTCTCGGCGGCTCTCGTGGCGCTCGCGGCGACGACGCAGGCGGAGGCGACGGGTGTTCCCGCCCGCGGGACGTCGCCGGTCTACAAGACGGTGGCGACCAACCTGCACAACCCACGCCAGCTCGACTTCTCCTCGTCGGGCGCGATGTACGTGGCCGAGGCCGGGAAGGGCGGCAACGGGCCGTGCACGGTGGGCGGCGAGGGTGTCACGGTCTGCTACGGGCGGACCGGGTCGATCACCCGCGTCTCGCACGGCAGGCAGAGGCGCGTGGTCAAGGACCTCTCCTCGCTCGGCAACCAGGGCTCCGGCGTGAGCGCCCTCGGCCCGTCCGGTGTGGTGGCCGTGGGGAGGCACTCGGTGGTCGTGAGCTTCGGGTTCGGCACCAACCCGGCCAAGCGCCGGGAGTTCCCGAGGGCCGGGCGGCGGCAGTTCGCCCACCTGGTCGCGTTCGACCTGCGCAGCGGGAAGGCGACGGACCTCGGTGACCTGGGCCGGCACGAGGCCAGGGCCAACCCGATCGACAAGCCCGACAGCGACCCGACCGGTGTCGCGAAGGCGGGCAGGCTGGGCTATCTCGTCACCGACTCCGGTGGCAACACGCTGGTCGCCGCGAAGAACGGTCATGTCCGTGGTCTCGCGGCGTTCGGCGACCGCAAGAGCGGCGGCACGTCGTACCAGTCGGTGCCGACCGACGTCGTGCAGGGTCCCGACGGCGCGTGGTACGTCAGCGAGCTCACCGGGGCGCCGTACACCCGGGGCGTCGCCCGCATCTGGCGGGTGAGGCCTGGCCACAAGCCGCGGGTATGGGCGTCCGGGCTGACCAACGTGACCAGCCTGGCGTGGTCGGGCCACGCCCTGTACGCCGTCCAGATCTCCGACACCGGCATCCCGTCGTTCGTCGGCTCGCTGCTGCGGGTGCGCTCCGACGCCTCGGGGAAGCCCGACACCACCGTCGCGGCGAACCTGCCCGCGCCGTACGGCGTCGCCGTCCACCGCGGCGCGGCGTACGTCTCCCTCGGCTCGATCGACCCGTCCGGCGGCTCGGTGATCAAGGTTCCGCTGGGCTGACCGCGTCGTTGCCGGGGCTGTCGTGCCCGCCTGCTAGGGTCGCCTGCGATCGACATCCTTTAACGAGCCGTCCCGTGAGGCGGAGAAGGAGGTCCGGACGCAGATGCCTGCGCCAGCCACGACCGCATCGCCATCGTCGGGAGTGCCCGACTCCCGCGCCGATCGCACCGTCCTCGACGCCGACGACATCTCCCGGGCGCTGAGCCGCATCTCCCATGAGATCCTCGAGCGCAACAAGGGCGCCGACGGCGTGGTCCTCCTCGGCATCCCGTCGCGCGGCGTACCGCTCGCGGAGCGGATCGCCACCCGGATCGCCGCGGTCGAGGGGAGCAGCGTGCCGCACGGCTCGCTCGACGTGACGATGTACCGCGACGACCTACGTCTCAAGCCCGCCCGCACCTTGCTGCCGACCCAGATCCCCGACGGCGGCATCGACGACAAGGTCGTCGTGCTGGTCGACGACGTGCTGTTCTCCGGACGCACCATCCGGGCCGCGCTCGACGCCCTCAACGACGTCGGCCGGCCGCGAGCGGTGCAGCTGGCCGTCCTGGTCGACCGCGGCCACCGCGAGCTGCCGATCCGCGCCGACTTCGTCGGCAAGAACCTCCCCACCTCCCTGGTGCAGCGCGTGCGGGTCCACCTCACCGGCGTCGACGACGAGGACGCGGTGATCATCGAGGGAGCAGCGTCGTGAAGAAGCATCTGCTGTCGGCCGGTGACCTGAGCCGCGAGGACGCCGAGCTGGTGCTGCACACGGCCGAGGAGCTGCGCTCGCTCGCCGACCGCCCGATCAAGAAGCTGCCCGCGCTGCGCGGCCGCACCGTGGTGAACCTCTTCTTCGAGGACTCCACGCGCACCCGGATCTCGTTCGAGGCGGCCGCCAAGCGCCTCTCGGCCGACGTCATCAACTTCTCGGCCAAGGGATCCTCGCTGTCCAAGGGCGAGTCGCTCAAGGACACCGCCCTCACCCTCGAGGCGATGGGCTGCGACGCCGTCGTCATCCGGCACGGAGCCAGCGGCGCTCCCCACCGGTTGGCCAACTCCGGCTGGGTGCGCGCGTCGGTGGTCAACGCCGGCGACGGCACCCATGAGCACCCGACCCAGGCGCTGCTCGACGCCTTCACGATGTGGCGGCACCTGGGTCCTCGCAACGGCGGGACGCTCGACGGCCAGCGGATCGCGATCGTCGGCGACGTGCTGCACTCCCGGGTCGCCCGGTCCAACGCGCTGCTGCTGCACACGCTGGGTGCCGAGGTGACACTGGTGGCCCCGCCGACCCTGCTGCCGGTGGGCGTCGACAGCTGGCCCGTGGAGACGTCGTACGACCTCGACGGGGTGCTGCCGAAGGCCGACGCGGTGATGATGCTGCGGGTGCAGCGCGAGCGGATGAACGGCGGGTTCTTCCCGACCGCGCGGGAGTACAGCCGCCGCTACGGCCTGGACGGCCGCCGGATGGCGACCCTGCAGGAGCACACGATCGTGATGCACCCCGGCCCGATGGTCCGCGGGATGGAGATCACCGCCGACGTCGCCGACAGCGACCGCTCCGTGATCGTCGAGCAGGTCACCAACGGGGTCGCGGTCCGGATGGCGGTGCTCTACCTGTTGCTGGGTGGCAGCGAACCCGCGGTGGGGAACCCGGACGGAGCAGACGCATGAGCAGCTTCCTGGTCAAGGGAGCCCGGATCCTCGGCGGCGACACGCGCGACGTCCTGATCCGTGACGGGGTCCTCGTGTTCGGGGAGCCCGACGCCGACGCCGAGGTGATCGACGCGACCGGGCTGATCGCGCTGCCCGGCCTCGTCGACCTGCACACCCACCTCCGGGAGCCCGGTCGCGAGGACGCCGAGACCGTGCTCACCGGCACCCAGGCGGCCGCGATGGGCGGCTTCACCGCGGTCCACGCGATGGCCAACACCGACCCGGTCGCCGACACCGCCGGCGTCGTCGAGCAGGTGTGGCGACTCGGGCGCGAGGGCGGCTACTGCGACGTGTACCCGGTCGGTGCGGTGACCGTCGGCCTGGCCGGCCGGCAGCTCGCCGAGCTCGGGGCCATGGCCGACTCCGCCGCGCGGGTCCGGGTGTTCTCCGACGACGGCCACTGCGTCGGCGACGCGGTGCTGATGCGGCGGGCGCTCGAGTACGTCAAGGCGTTCGACGGCGTCGTCGCGCAGCACGCGCAGGAGCCGCGGCTCACGGAGAACGCCCAGATGAACGAGGGCGAGCTGTCCGGACGCCTCGGCCTGGCCGGATGGCCGGCGGTGGCCGAGGAGGCGGTGATTGCGCGCGACTGCCTGCTGGCCGCCCACGTCGGCTCGCGACTGCACGTCTGCCACGTCTCGACCGCGGGATCGGTGGAGCTGATCCGGCAGGCCAAGGCGTCGGGCTGGAACGTCACCGCCGAGGTGACGCCCCACCATCTGCTGCTGACCGACGAGCTGGCGGCGTCGTACGACCCGGTCTACAAGGTGAACCCACCGCTGCGGACCACCGCCGACACCGAGGCGCTCCGGGCCGGTCTCGCCGACGGCACGATCGACGTCGTCGCCACCGACCACGCGCCACACCCGCTGGAGGACAAGGACTGCGAGTGGGCGGCAGCGGCGTTCGGGATGCTCGGGCTCGAGACCGCGCTGTCGGTCGTGCAGGAGACCATGGTCGACCCCGGTCTGCTCAGCTGGGCGGACGTCGCCGACCGGATGTCCTACGCGCCGGCCCGGATCGGGCGGGTGAGCGACCACGGGCGCCCGCTCGAGGACGGCGCCCCGGCCAACCTGGTGCTCTACGACCCGTCGGTACGACGGGTGGTCGAGGCCGCCGAGTCGGTCTCGCTGTCGCGGAACACGCCGTACGCCGGGATGGAGCTGCCAGGCCGGGTCGTCGCGACGTTCCGGCACGGCAAACCGACAGTGCTGGACGGCAAGCTGGCGTAACTCCGACCTGGCTGAGGTCCCCCGGGTGCCTCGACTCCTGGTCCCGTCCCTGGATGAACTCACGGCACGGCGATCAGCAGCACCGTCGCACCGTCGGACGTCAGAACGCCCGTCCATGCTGGACAGACCCAGGGATCAGCGCCATCCGAGCTCGACTGTCGAAAGCATCGTGTGAGAAGTGGGCTTCGGGGATGTGCGGCCTTGGACCCAAGCCGTCCCGGGAATGGCCCGAACGATCCATTTCCAAAACGTCCGCGCCGGGCTTACAGTCCGCGTGGTGGCGACGCGAACGCCGCCTCCGTGGCTGCTCATCACACCAACAACAACTGCGGCGACGGCCGAGTCCTGACCCGCGGACTCAGGGGGGATACGAATGAGAACTGCAAGACTGGCGCGGCGGCTCTGCCTGCTGGCCGCGATGGGATTCGCGGGAGCGTCGCTGGCCATCGGCCCGGCCAACGCGGCCAGCCCCCACGGCCAGACGGTCACCTCGACCCAGAACGTGCATGGCGTCTTCTACGAGCCGCAGGCCACCAACCCCTGCACCGGGGACACCTTCAACGGCGGCAACGGCATCCAGTTCACCGGCAATCTCGTCAACCACGTCACCTTCTTCACAGCCAGCGACGAGGTGTGGGCCACCTTCACCGAGACCGGCGCGATCTCGGGGACGGATGATGGGACCGGGGTGACCTACAGTGGCCACGCCACCGTGTGGGGCAACTTCAACATGAACGAGAGGAACCAGAACACCGAGTTCACCCTGACCATCCACGCGGCCGGTTCCGACGGCTCGGCGATCATCGCCCACGAAACCACCGTGTTCGTCATGAACGCCAACGGGACCGTGACGGTCAACTTCGACAAGTTCAGTCTCGGCTGCGGCTAGTCCAGCGCGTCCACGGAGGCGCTCCAGCAGCCGACGACGCGGGGCCGCCCGTCTCCTCTGCATGAGGAGCGGGCGCGTCCTGCGAGGGTGTGCGCCAGGTTCGTGAACACCGTCGGCGGCGGGCCACGGAGGTGGCGAAGGAGGTCGGCAACCACCGGGCACATCGGCATGACAGGTCACCGGACCGTCCTGACGTGGGACACACCTGGCGAGACCCTCGGCCGTCAACTCCGCGGGAGAACACCTCCACCCGTTTCCGGAGGGGTTGTTGCCGGGTTCTGTGGGTTGTCTCCTGGGGGCCGGAGCCTCGCTCCACCACCGGGCCCCACGCTCGACCCGGGATAACAACTGGATCACGACCATCCGGGCTTGCCAGGATGACCGCCGTGATGTCTCGGTGATCTCTCGCATCCTCCCGCCTACGAGGCTCGAGCGCGATCTCGCCCTGCAGTGCGTGCTGTCGGCCTTCGCGACCGGGTCGTTCCTCACCGGCACCGCCGTCTTCTTCACCCAGATCGTCGGCCTGACCGGCTCCCAGGTCGGCCTGGGCATGTCGATCGCGGGCGTCGTGACGCTGGTGCTCTCCCTGCCACTCGGCCGGCTGTCCGACCACGTCGGAGCGAAGCCGCTCTGGGCGGTGGCGGCGCTCCTCGAGGCTCTGCTGTACTTCGCCTGGCCGATGGCGCGCAGCATGGTCACCTTCGTCGCCCTGCTCTCGCTGCTGTCCGCGATCAGTACCGCGGGCAACACCGGCCGCAACGTCTACCGGATCGCGGTCTTCCCGCGCGAGGTCCGGGTGCGGGCGCTCGCCTACATGCGGTCGGCCCGCAACGTCGGCTACACCCTCGGCGCTCTCGCCGGCGGCATCGCGCTGGCGATCGGCACCCGATCGGCGATCATGGCGGTGCCGGTGCTGACCGGCTGCCTGCTGGTGCTCAACGCCGTGATGGTCTCGCGCCTTCCGCGGATCGACCGGGCCGAGCCGTCCGCCGACCACGACGAGGAGAACGCAGCCCCGGCACCGGCCGCGTGGCGCAACCTCGGCTTCGTCACGCTGTCGATCTGCAACGGCGTCCTGAACTCCAACCAGGTGCTCCTCAACGTCGTGGTCCCGCTCTGGTTGGTGGAGCGCACCGATGCCCCCCATACGCTGCTGGCCTGGCTGTTCGGCACCAACACCGTGATGGCGGTGTTGCTGCAGGTGCGCGCCTCGCGTGGCTGCGAGACCGTGAACGGCGCACTGCGGGCGGTGCGCCTCTCCGGCTGGGCGTTCATCCTGTCCTGCCTGGTCATCGGGGTGACCCATGAGACCGTCGGCTGGGTGTCGATCGTGCTGATCTGGGTCGGGCACGTCACGATCACCGGCGCCGAGCTGTGGCAGTCGGCCGCCGACTGGGGCTTCCAGTCCGAGCTGTCCGACCATCGACGCCTCGGCGACTACCAGGGCGTCTGGGGGCTCGGCTACCAGGCCCAGCCGATCGTCTTCCCCGGTCTGTTCACCTTCCTGGCCCTGCAGTGGGGCGAGCCCGGCTGGGCGGTGATCGCGGTGATCGGGGTGCTCGCCGCGGCCGTCTCCCACCCCGCCGCGCGCGCGGCCGAACGGTTCCTCGAGCGCTCGGGAGCGCCGTACGTCGTGTCCGGGGCGCAGAGCCCCGCCACGCCGTGAATACCTGAGCCGCCCGAAGGGCACGCAGGAGGGGTGGATCCCTCCGAGTGGCTGCTGACCCGGGCCGAACGCGGGAACCCGTCCACCGTCCTCGACGACCGGCACGGCGGTGACCGGGCGTGGTCCAGCGGCAACCTGGTGCGGCCGCTGATCCACGGCAGCTCCTACTTCCGGGCGCTGTACGACGCCGTCGAGGCTGCCGGTCCGGGCGACCAGGTGTCCTTCACCGACTGGCAGGGCGACGCCGACGAGCGCCTCACCGGCGAACCGGGGAGCGAGGTCGTCGAGGTGCTCGGGCGGGCCGACGAGCGCGGGGTCCACGTGCGCGGCCTCGTCTGGCGGTCCCACCTGGACCAGACCGGCTTCTTCGCCACGGAGAACCGGCACCTGGGCGAGCAGCTCCAGCACCGCGGAGCCGAGGTGCTGCTGGACATGCGGGTGCGCAGCGGCGGCTCCCACCACCAGAAGTTCGTGGTGATCCGCTACCGCGACGACCCGACTCGCGACGTCGCCTTCGTCGGCGGGATGGACCTCGCCCACAACCGCCGGGACGACGCCGACCATGGGGGAGACCCGCAGCCTCAGACCCTCACCGAGGAGTACGGCGACCACCCGCCCTGGCACGACGTCCAGGTCGAGATACACGGTCCGGCGGTCTACGACGTCGAGACCGTGTTCCGGGAGCGCTGGGAGGACCCGACCCCCTTGGCCCGCAGCCCCATCCGCAAGGCGGCCGACCTGTTGCGGCACGACGACACCTCACCCGACGGCCTGCCCGACCAGTGGCCGCCTCCCCCTGAGGCCGGCCCGCACACGGTCCAGCTCCTGCGGACCTATCCCGACCTGCGGCACGGCCGCGACTACCCGTTCGCCCGGGGTGGGGAGCGGAGTGTCGCCCGCGGCTACTCCAAGGCGATCGGCCGGGCGGAGCGGATCATCTACGTCGAGGACCAGTACTTCTGGGGCCATGGCGTGGCCGAGCCGTTCGAGTCGGCGCTGCTCTCGCGTCCGGAGCTGCGGGTGATGGTCGTGATCCCGCTGGTGCCCGACATCGCCGGCCTGAACCGGGTGCCGCAGTACCTCGGCCGCGAACGGGCCCTCGTGCGGCTGATGCGTGCCGCGCCCGGCCGGGTCGCGGCGTACGGGTTGGAGAACCACGCCGGCACGCCCGTCTACGTGCACGCGAAGGTGTGCGTGATCGACGACGTCTGGGCGAGCACCGGATCGGACAACTTCAACCGCAGGTCGTGGACCCACGACTCCGAGCTCAGCGCTGTCGTCCTCGACGAGGACTACGCCCGAGACCTGCGCCTGACCCTGGCCGCCGAGCACCTCGACCGGCTCGGGGAGGTCGCGGACCGGGGCCTGCACGAGACGATGTCCGACTGCCTCGACCCGGCCGGCATGTACGACGCCTACGCCGCCTCCGCCGACGACCTCGAGCGGTGGCACCGCACCGGACGGGTGGGGGAGCGGCCGCCGGGACGCCTCCGGCCGATCCCGCTTCCGCGGCTCTCCCGCTTCACCCGGACCTGGGCCAAGGTGCCGCTCGACATCGTTCACGATCCCGACGGCAGGCCGGGACCCATCGCCGGAGGCAGTCGCTACTGAGTCCAGGGCGACACCGAGCCGATGGTGCTCAATGGCCGGCGACCTCCGGTCGTGACGGAGCGGCTCGTCACACCCGGTCTGCCGACACCCGGAGGACGAAGTCACGGATCAGCAGGTTGACCCGCACCGGGTCTCGGGCGTTGGGGAGATGTCCGCTTCCCTCCATCAGCACGAAGTCGCCGCCGGTCAGCTCCGCCACCCGCCGGCCCCGGTCGGGGCTCTGGCACATGTCCAGCGAGCCGCTGATGACGAGCACCGGGCAGCGGACGCGGCGGCACATCTCCTCGGCTCCCTCGCCGAACCTCGGGTCGGCTTCGCTCTGGCGGTCGAGCAGCATGACCTCCGGTGTCGTCTCCGTCGCCCAGGCCACGGTGTCCTCGACCTGCTTGGTGGAGTGCGGTTCCGGGAACATCTCCCCGAAGAAGAACTCGGCGAACCCCGACCAGTCACGTAGCCAGTGGTGGCGGTTCATCGTCGCCCAGCCCTGGTCGGTGTCCAGCTCGGCCTCGAAGTCGTACTGCAGCTTGTGCGGCAGCGGTGGACTCAGGGCCATGCCCGGGTTGATGGCCACGACTCCCATCACCCGCTCGGGCCGCTCGGCGGCCATGATCGTGGCCAGGGCGGCGCCGCTGCACAGCCCGCCCAGCACCGCGCGGGTGGCTTCGACGCGGTCCAGGACCGCCCACACGTCTGCCTCGAGCTCGGTCGGGGCGAACTGCTCCGGAGTCGTGGGACGGTCCGAACGGCCGTTGCCCCGGGGGTCGACGGTGACCACCCGGAAGTGCCGGGCAAGGAACGGCACCTGCGCCTTCCAGGCCCGGGCGTGCACGATCGTGTCGGGCATCACCAGGCACACGGTGACCGGCCCGTCGCCGTACACGGCGTACCCGACCCCGAACCCGTGACGGTCGAGGACGCCCTCGTTGACGGGCGCGAGCGCGCGCATCAGAGGAGCTCCGCCAGCATCGCGGCCGCGCGTTCGGCACCGCCGCTCTCGACCGGCCGGAAGGACACGTCCGTGCCGACCAGCTTCACCAAGGCGTCGGCCAGCCACTCCGGGTCGCTGACCTCGGCGTACGACGCGCACTGTCCGGCGCGGTAGCGCTCGAGGCGGTGGCGCACATGGAAGTTCTGCTCGAAGTGGTGCTGCAGCGGCACGTAGACGAACGGGACCCGCGCGGCGGTCAGCTCCATCGTCGTGGTCAGGCCGCCCTGGACGACGGCCACGTCGGCGGCCGCCAGCCGCAGGTGGAGGTCGGGCACGAACCCCCGCACCTCGACGCCGTCGACGGGGAGCAGGGCCTGGGGGTCGATCCGCGGACCGGTCACCACGAGGAAGCGCAGCTCGGGGATCCGCTCCCGCGCGAGCGGAACGGCGTCGAGGACGCGACGCAGCAACGGCACGCCGACACCCGACCCGCCCACCGACACCACGCACAGGACGTCGTCGGCGCCGTACCCGAGCTCGTGCCGCGACCGGACCACCTCGTCCTCGGAGGGCGGCTCGAAGCCGGTGACGTACCCGCAGAACTCGTAGTGGTCAAGGGTCCACTCGCGGATGTCGGGCAGGCCCGGTCCGAACGACTCGTCCACGACGTCGTCGGGGTTGCCGACGAAGACCTGTCGGTCGCGGATGCGCTTGAACCGAGCACGTTGCTCGAGCATCTCGGCGTTGTAGTCGGCGGTGAGGAACGCCTCGCGCTCGCCGAGGTCGGGCATCGGCAGGAAGCCCACGAAGTCGGTCATCCAGGCGAACGAGAACCGCTTGAGCTCGGGGTTCTCGTGCAGGAAGTAGTCCACGTCCCAGGCCTCGTCGCCGATCACCAGGTCGTAGGGCGTCTCCTCGACCACGTCGTTGAACACCATGAAGTTGTTGACCAGGATCTCGTCCATCTCCCGGAGCGCACCGAACACGTGGAGGTCGTGCTCGCCCGACTCCTGCTCGATGTGGGCCGACTCGTTGGCCAGCCAGGCGGAGGCCGGGTGCACGTGCTCGCCGGCGTCCTCCAGGACCCGGGTCACCGGGTGCTGGGTGAGCCAGTCGATCTGCAGGTCGGGGTGCAGTCTCTCGAGATGTTGCGCGATCGCGAGGTCGCGACGGGCATGGCCGAGCCCGATCGGCGAGGAGAGGTAGAGCGCCCGCCGCGGGCGGCTCCGGGCTCGCACCCAGGTCCGGCTGGTCATGGGGAATTGTCGTCCTCGGGAGACGGGCCCAGCAAGACCGGCAGGGACGACAGCCCCCTCAGGACGAGCCCGTCGCCGTGGTCCCAGTGGAGGTCCTCCGGTGGTACGGCGAGCCGCATCCGCGGGAACCGCCGGACCAGCTCGGTGAAGGCGATCTGCGCCTCCAGCCGGGCAAGGGGTGCTCCGAGACAGTGGTGGACCCCGTGGCCGAAGGCCACGTGCGCGGCACCGACGCGTCGTACGTCGAAGACCTCGGGGTCGTCGGTGCGTTCGGGGTCTCGCCCGGCGGCGGCGAGGTTCACCAGGACCTGAACGCCGGACGGGACCGTCACCCCGGCGATCGTGGTGTCGCGGATGGCGTACCGGAAGGTCGCGTGGTGGGCGGGTGGATCGACGCGGAGCATCTCCTCGACGGCTCTGGGCACCAGCGCAGGGTCGGCCACCAGAGCGTCCAGCTGGGCGACGTCCTGCAGCAGCAGCGCGACCCCGTTGCCGATCAGGCTGGTCGTGGTGTCGTGTCCGGCGACGATCAGCTGGAACAGTGTCGAGAGAAGCTCCTGACGGGTCAGGAGGTCGCCCCGGCAGGCCCGCACGAGGTCGCCGACGAGGTCCTCGGACGGCGACGTCCAACGGTCGTCGACGAGGTCGTTGAGGTGACCGACGATGGCGTCCGAGGCTGCCACCGCCTCGGGCGGCGGCTCGGCAGCGGAGTAGGGCGCGAGCAGGGCGGTGAACCAGACCGAGAGACGCTGTTGGTCGTCGCGGTCGATGCCGAGCAGCTCGCCGAGCACCGCGAACGGGAACGGACGGGCGAACCCGACGACCAGGTCGACGGGCCCCTCGGCGCAGGCGAGCTCGCCGAGCAGCTCGTCGGCCAGCTCTCGGATCCGCGGCTCCAGCGCCTCCATCCGGGCTCGGCGGAAGGCCCCGGCCGCGAGCTTGCGGAGCCGAGTGTGGTCCGGCGGGTCGACGCTGAGCATGTGCCGGGCGAACGCCGGGCCAGGGAGACCCTCGGCGACGACCGAGTCGCCGTCGGCCAGGGCGGCGAGCATGTCCTTGGACAGGTCCGGATGGGTCAGGGCCTCGCGCGTCGCGGTGTACCCGAGGACGAGGACGGCCCGGTGCCCGTCGGACAGGGTGACGTCGTGGACGGGCCCCGACCCGAGGACCCTGTCGTAGAGGGGGAAGGGTCGGTCGGGGTCGTGGTCGCCCCACTGATCGAGAGCCGCGTCCCGGGCGGTCTCTGCCGGGGTGCTCATGACGGGGTCCGGTAGCCGGAGCAGACCAGGTCCATGCGGCCGATCAGGCCGTCGTACACCGAGCAGACGACGGTCTGGCTGAGCACCCTGCTGTCGCCGTCGGGGTCGATGGTCAGCTTGTAGTGCACCAGCACCCGGTCGCCGATGTCGTCACCCGCGACATCGCTGAGCACCACGGTGTCGTGGCTGCCGAACCAGTCGTCGAACCGGGCCAGGACGGCCTCGCGGCCGTTCTCCTCGATCGATCCGCCGGGCAGGAGAGCCCGGAGCCGGATCTCGTCGGTGAGGTGGTCGCTGAGGCGGTCGAGCGCCCGGTCGGCGACCGCGGTGGCGACCGACGTCGCCAGCGGATGAGTGTTCACGATGCCTCCTGCAGGGAGTCGGTGAGGTGCGCGGCCAGGTCGGCCACGTCGAGTCGGGCGCCGTCGAGGTACGTCGAGCGGCGGCGCCTCAGCATCGGCAGCCCGAGGACGTAGAGACCGGGCCACCGGGTCACGCCGCCCTCGTGGAGCAACCGGCCCCGGTGGTCGAAGACGGGGACGTCGACCCAGGAGAAGTCCGGCCCGATGCCGGTGGCCCACACGATCGAGCGGAGCTCGCCGGTGTGCAGCGGGAGCCCGAGGGGAGGGCGCTCCCGGAGTCTCGTGGGCTCGGGGCGGTCGCCGCGGCCGCCGGCGTACTCGTCGATGGTGGAGAGCAGCCGCCCGAGCTTGAGGTCGGCGAGCACGCAGACGTTGGTGAGGGCGCCCGAGAGCTGGGCCACGCCGTCGCGGATCCCGGCGAAGCGACCCACGACGCGGACGCCCCTGGCTTGGAGCGTGTTCAGGTCGAGCGTGTGTGCAGCACCGACGAGCTGCAGCGAGGGCAGATGACGCGCTCGGACGACGTCGTCCACCTCGTCCCAACGCTCGTCGAGGATCCCGAGGTGGTCCAGCCACCAGAGGATGTCGCGTCCCCGGTAGGTCCGGGGAACGCGCACGTGCTCGCCCACCGACAGCGTGACCTGCCGGCCCGAGCGTTGCAGCTCGTCGGCGATCTGTACGCCGCTGGCGGAGCCGCCCACGACGAGGACTCCGCCCTCGGGGAGCTGCTCGGGATGCCGGTACTGCAGCGCGGTCATGGACGCCAGGCCGGGCAGTCGCCGCGCGACGGCGGGGACGAAGGCCCGGGTGGCGCCGGCGGCAAGGACGACGGTGCGCGCCGTCCACCGGCCCTGGTCGGTGTCGACCTCGAACCCACCGGGACCCGGACGGACGGCCGTGACGGTGGCTCCCGTGACCACCGGGGCGGCCGACGCCTCGGCGTATCCCGCCACGAGGTCGGCCACCTCTCCGGCGGACAGGAAGCCGTCGGGATCGTCACCGCCGTACTCCCACCCGGGCAACCGGGTCATCCAGTTCGGGGTGAGGAGCCGGAGCGAGTCCCACCGCTGGGTGCGCCAGGACTGCGCCACCTCCCCGCGCTCGAGGACCACGTGGTCGATCGAGCGCGAGGTGAGGTGGCGGCTCATGGCGAGTCCGCAGTGCCCGGCTCCGACCACGACCGCGGTGACGGTCGGCATCAGCGCACCCTCAGACCACGGTCACGGTGACGTCGGTCGGGTTGGCCACGATGTCGAAGACGGCCGACCGCTTCTGCGACTGCGCCACCAGAGCCTCGATGTCCTCGGCGGAGGCGTCGGCGTCGATCTCGTAGTCGACCTTGACGCCGCTGAAGCCGTTGCGGACATCCGGGTCGGCGCCGAGGATGCCGTGGATGTCCATGTCGGCCGACAGGGTCGCCCTGACCGAGCGCAGCTGGATCTCGCGCTGCTGGGCGACGGCGGCCACACCGGCGGTGAGGCAGGCACCGAGCCCGACCAGGACGTACTCGACCGGCGTCGGGCCGATGTCCTGCGCCGCGAACTGCAGCGGGTGGTCGGCGTCGATGGTGAACGACTGGTGGTGGACCTGCTCGTCGGAGAAGCCGTAGAAGCTCTCGACCTCGGAGCGGCTGTGCGTGCCGTTGATCCACGAGACCGAGGAGCGCCAGGTGAACTGGGCGATCTCCGGCGTCTCCGCCAGCGCGGCTCGCGCTCCGAGCAGAGCCTCGACGTTGACGCCGTTGTCGATGGGTGCGGTGATGGTCATGCTGACTCCGTTCTCAGCCGATCGGGTGGGCCCGCGGCCGGCATGTGTGTGAACACCACCGTGGCCGCGGCTGCGGCGGCACCGCATCCGGAGACCCCCCTAGTTCTGCCGCGCGGCCCGACCTGGGGCCGGCTCCGGCCGGGCCTAGACTCCTCGGGTGCTGCTGGGGAGGGACTCAGAGCGCGAGGCTGTCGGCCGTCTGGTCGCAACGGCGAGACTCGGGGTCGGCGGCACCCTGGTGCTCATGGGTGAGCCGGGCGTCGGGAAGACGGCGCTGCTCGAGGACGTGGTCGCCTCGCTCGGCGACCTGCGGGTGCTCCGCGCGACCGGCCTCGAGGCCGAGCGGCACATCCCGTTCGCCGGCCTGCTCCAGCTGTTGCGCCCCGCCCTGGACAGCATGGACGGCCTGTCACCGCCGCAGGCGGAGGCGCTGTCGGCTGCGCTGGCCCTTTCCGCCGCGCGGAGTGTGAGCGGTGACCGCTTCCTGATCGGCGCCGCCGTGCTGAGCCTGTGGTCCCGGTTCGCCGAGGAGGGCCCGGTCGCTGTGGTGGTCGATGACCTGCATCTGCTCGACCTGCCGTCGGCGGAGGCGATCGTCTTCGCGGCGAGACGGGTGGCCGCCGACCCGATCGCGGTGCTGGCCGCGGTGCGGACCGGGGAGGCGGACGTGCTGGTGTCCGGTCTTCCCGTGGCGCACCTGGCGGGGTTGGACGACAACGCCGCGGCGGCGCTGGTCACCAGGACCGCGGGCGTGCCGCTCGACCCCGGCCGCGTCGAGCCGCTCCTCGCCCTCGCGGCCGGCAACCCCCTGGCTCTGGTCGAGCTGGCCGGCGACGACCTCGACGCACTCGACGCCCTCGCGATCGAGCCCTCGGACCTGCCGGTGCGGGTGCCGGACGCGGTGACGGCGGCGTTCGCCCGGCGGCTCGACCGTCTGGACGAGACCTGCCGTGGGGTCCTCCTGGTGGCTGCGATGTGCGCGGGCGACCTCCTGGTGACCACGCGTGCGAGCGCACACCTGGGCCTCGATGCCGAGAGTCTTGCCGAGGCGGAGGACGACGGTCTGATCAGCATCGAGGCTGACCGGATCACCTTCCGGCACCCCTTGGTCCGGGCCGCGATCTACTCTCGCGCTGCGGCTCGGGAGCGGCGTGAGGCCCACCGGGCCGTGGCGGAGGCGCTGCCCGAGGGCGACCCGGACCGGCGCGCGTGGCACCTGGCCGGGTCGGTGTGGCAACCGGACGCCGAGGTCTCCGGGCTGATGGCCCAGGCCGCCGAACGAGCGCGGGACCGGTCGGCGTACTCCGTCGCCTCGGGCGCGTTCGAGCGGTCCGCCCGGCTGTGTCCGGACCGCGAACGCCGGGCCGAGCTCCTGCTGGACGCCGCCGAGACGGCGTGGTCGGCCGGGCTGACCGAGCGCGCGCTCGCCGTGCTCGACTCCCACGCCCGCGAGCAGCCCGGTCGGACCGGGCGGATGCGCGAGCTCGCCGTGCGCGGCGCCATCGCGCTCCGGACCGGGCGGGTGCGAGACGCCCGGGAGATGCTGGTCGCCGCTGCGGACCTGGCCGGGGATCCCGACGAGGAGACGGTGATCCTCGCCGATGCCGTGAACGCGAACTTCTACCTCGCGGACGCGGCCGTCGCCCGCGCCGTCGCGCACCGTCTGAACGCCCTGGCCCCGGGCGTCTCCGACCCTCGCGCCCGCGCGCTCGGTCTGATCGCGTCGGGCGTGGCCCGAGTGCTCGCCGGTCAGCCTGGGGGCGTCGAGGAGCTGCGGGCAGCGGTCCCCCTGGTCGAGGCGACCCCCGCGCTCTACCAGGACCCCGACCGGTTGTCGCTGGTGATGCAGCTGCCGCTGTACCTGCGCGACACGACCGGCGGCCGGGGGGTGCGCGAGGTCGTGGACGAAGTGCGGGGGAAGGTGGGGATCGGGCCGCTGCCCGCCGTCCTCTTCCACGTCGCTCGAGACCAGGCCACCACGTCCGCCTGGGTCGAGGCGGAGGCCAACTACGCCGAGTCGGTCCGCCTCGCCGAGGAGACCGGCCAGGCGACCATCCGGGTGATGTCGCTGGCGGGCCTGGCCTGGCTGGAGTCCCGGCAGGGCCACGAGGACCGGTGCCGGGAGCACGCGGCTGCCGTGCTGGCAGCGCCCGCCAGCGACCAGGTGCACATGGCCGAGGCGTGGACCCGCTACGCCCTGGGAGACCTGGAGCTGTCTCTCGGCGACCCCTCGCGGGCCGTCGAGGCGTTCCGGGGGTTGCTCCGCCTGCTCGAGGTGCACGAGCTCGCGGACGCCGACCTGGTGCCGGCCGCGGAGCTCGTCGAGGCGCTGCTGCGGCTCGGCCTGGCCGACGAGGCGCGGGCGATCGCCACGGCGTACGAGCGCTCCGCCCGGGAGAAGGGGCAGCCCTGGGCGCTCGCGCGGTCCGAACGTGCGCACGGTCTGCTGGCCGACGAAGACGCCGCCCCTTCGCGGTTCGAGGCCGCACTCGAGGCGCATGGCGTCACCCTCGACCGGTTCGAGACCGCGCGCACGCGCCTCGCCTACGGCGAGCGCCTGCGTCGTTCCTCTCACCGCGTGCTGGCGCGGGAGCAGCTGCGCGAGGCCCTCGACGAGTTCGAGGACCTGGGCGCGGCGCGCTGGGCCGAGCGCGCCGCGGTCGAGCTGGCCGCCACGGGGGAGTCGGTGCAGCGCCGCGATGCGGACCCACGGGGCTCGCTGACGCCGCAGGAGCTGCAGGTCAGCATGCTGCTGGTCGAGGGGCGCACCACCCGGGAGGCCGCCGCCGCCCTGTTCCTGAGCCCCAAGACCGTCGAGTACCACCTGCGCAAGGTCTACACGAAGCTCGGGATCGGCTCACGCGCCGAGCTGGCCGAGCTGCTCACTCCCGCGATGCGGTCGTCGGGAGCCCCAGCAGCGCCGCGTGCGTGACATGCTCGCCCGGTGAGCGACTACCTCGACTCCTCGGGCCGGCCCGACCGCATCGCCGGCGGCGTGCGGATGGTCCCCGTGTCCACTCCGTCCGGTGAGTTCCGGGTCTGGACCAAGCGGGTGGGCAACAACCCGAGGCTCAAGGTGTTGCTGCTGCACGGCGGGCCAGGGGCGACGCACGAGTACCTCGAGACCTGCGACTCCTACCTGCCGGCCGCCGGTGTCGAGTACTACTTCTACGACCAGCTCGGGTCGCACTTCAGCGACCAGCCCGACGACCCGTCGCTGTGGGAGATCGACCGCTTCGTCGACGAGGTCGAGCAGGTGCGCCTGGCGCTGGGCCTCGGGCCGGAGAACTTCGTGCTCTACGGCCAGTCGTGGGGCGGCGTCCTGGCCCTGGAGTACGCGCTGGCCCACCAGCAGCAGCTCAAGGGACTCGTCATCTCGAACATGATGGCCAGCATCCCGGCGTACAACAGGTATGCCGAGGAGGTGCTGATGCCGGCGATGGACCAGGAGGCGCTGGCCGAGATCAAGCGGCTCGAGGCCGCCGGTGAGACCGACGACCCGTCGTACGACGCGCTGCTGATGGAGCACCACTACGTGCACCACGTCTGTCGGCTGCCCCAGGAGGACTGGCCCGACCCGGTGCTGCGCGGGTTCGACCACATCAACCCCGCGATCTACGTGCCGCTGCAGGGTCCGAGCGAGCTCGGCGCCAGCGGCAAGCTCGCGCACTGGGACCGCACGGCCGATCTGGCGCGGGTCGACGTCCCGACCCTGGTGATGGGGGCCGAGCACGACACCATGGACCCGGCCCACCTGCGGTGGATGGCCGAGCAGCTTCCGCAGGGCCGCTACCACCATTCGCCCGACGGCAGCCACCTCGCCCTGGTCGACGACGCCGACACCTACTTCGCCGGCTTGGTCGAGTTCCTGCGCGGGCTCTGAACCGGTCGCCGCCCCACACGGCGTACGCCGCAGCGCTCGAGCGTGCCGTCCCCCACGACGCCTGGGAGGCCGCCTCCCACGACCGGTGGCTGCGGCGCCGCTGGGACGGAGCCGAGCTCGGCCTCCCCCTGTGAGGGCTCGTCGGGCTGATCGGCCCCCGGTTACTGGCCCCGACCTGCGGAACCCCCACGCCCCGACGACGCCCCACCTCACCGTTCGAGCGTGAGCCCCAGCCACTGGCTCAGCGCCGTGATCTCGGCGTCGACGGCCGTCGACATCGCCCGGGTGAACGGCACGTCCTCGTGCACCGCATCGACGAAGAACCGCCCGGCCTTCCGGTCGGCGGTGGCGTCGAGCTTCCCGACCAGCCGGTCGCCGTACAGGATCGGCAGCGCGAAGTAGCCCCAGCGCCGTGTGGCTGCCGGCTTGTACATCTCCAGCACGTAGTCGAACTCGAACAGATCGGCCATCCGCACCCGGTCGCGGCAGACCGGGTCGAACGGCGACAGCAGCGCGGTGCGCCCGGCGAAGGGCCGACCCAGCTGACCAGGGTCCACCCGCCACTCGCCCGGCGTCCCGTCGACCACGGCCGGCTCGCCGGCGTCGCCCACGTGGACCGGCTCGCCCGGCAGCTCGGTCCCCTTGGCCCGCGCGATGCCGAGTGCGCGCAGCCGTCGCGCGTTGCGCTCGGTGCGAGCCTCCTCGAGCGGCACGGCCGCGAAACCCTCGGGATAGACCCGCTCGGCCAGGTCGTACCTCTTCTGCGTCCCGGTGCGACCGTTGACCGCCACCTCGCCGCGAGCCAGCAGGCAACCGAGCATCATCCGGACGTTGCGGTCGACGTTCCACCCCGAGGACCGCCACGGCACCTGCGCGGTCGCGTGCACGTCGCGCGAGGGGAGCGGGCCGTCGGTGTCGAGGATGTCGAGCACCTCGTTGCGGAACAGCTCGTTGGCCTCCAGCCAGTCGCGGGTGCCGTCCCACGGCGGCCAGGTCGCCATCTCGGCCAGGTGCAGGCGGAGGTCGGCCATGGGCCGGATCCCGTCGGCGTCCTCGTAGAGGTCGCGCTCGGCGAGCAGGTCGTCGAGGTCCTCCGGCTCGTACGACGAGCCGAGGCGCGCCCAGCTGACCAGGTCGTAGCTCGCGGCGATCGCCCGGGTCGGCTCGACGGGCAGCGCGGTCAGGTGCTCGACCATCGTCAGCAGGTCGGTCGGGCGCTCGGCGTCGAGCATCGTCGCTCGGATGACGATCTGCCGCGCCTCATCCCGGGACAGGTGATGCATGACGAGGACGCTAGAGGGTGCCGCCGACCGATGCCTCGACGGTAAATGCATTGAGCCCGGCGATGCGCACGGCTTCACTGTCGACCGATGCAGATCACCTCAGGAAACGCGACCCTCGCCGCCGAGTCACACGGGAGCGGATCACCGGACGTTCTCCTCATCCACGCCGGCGTCACCGACCGGCGCAGCTGGCGGCACGTGATCGAGCGCCTGCCCGACAACCGCTGCCTGGCCTACGACCAGCGTGGCTACGGCAGCACGACCTACACCGCCGAGGACGGCTGGTCACAGGTCGACGACGCCCTGGCCGTGCTGGACGCCTACGGCGTCAGCTCCGCGATCGTGATCGGGTGCTCGATGGGTGGGCGCGGCGCGCTGCACCTGGCGCTCGACCATCCGGACCGGGTGCGTGGGCTGGTCCTGATCGCGCCGGCGGTCACCGGCGGCCCGGCCGAGGAGTACGAGCCGGAGGTGAAGGCGCTCAGCGACGCCTCCGACGAGGCGTGGGAGCGTGGGGACGTCGAGGAGATCAACCGGATCGACGCCGTCGTCTGGCTGGACGGTCCGCGGGCGCCCGAGCGGGTGCAGGGGGAGCCGCGCGAGCTGTTCCTCGAGATGAACCGGATCGCCATCGAGGCCGAGGACCCGGGGGAGCGGCGCGACGACGCCCAGGCCTGGGACCGGCTCGGCGAGATCGAGGTCCCCACCCTGCTGCTGATCGGCGAGCTCGACCTGCAGCACCTCCACGGCTACGTCGAGCGCGCGGCCTCCGCCATCCCGCACGCCCGGGTGGTGCACCTCCCCGGTGTCGCCCATCTGCCCCATCTCGAGGCCGACGAGCTGACACTGTCGGAGATCAGCGGGTTCGTCTCCGGGATCCGAGACGCCGGCTGCTAGGGTCGGCAGCGCTCGACATCCTTTAACGATCCGTCCCGTGAGGCGGAGAAGGAGGTACGGCGTGCCGCTGCATGTCATCGATGCCACCGAGGCGCCCGCTCTGCTGGTCCTCGAGGACGGCCGGACGTTCCGCGGGGAGTCCTTCGGCGCCGAGGGCGAGACCTTCGGCGAGGCGGTGTTCGCCACCGGGATGACCGGCTACCAGGAGACGCTCACCGACCCGTCGTACCACCGTCAGGTCGTGGTGATGACCGCCCCCCACATCGGCAACACCGGGCTCAACGACGAGGACCCCGAGTCCGCGCGCATCTGGGTCGCCGGATACGTCGTCCGCGACCCCGCCCGCATCCCGTCGAGCTGGCGGTCGCGTCGGCCGCTCGAGGAGTCGCTCCGCGACCAGGGCGTCGTCGGGATCTCGGGGATCGACACCCGGGCGCTCACCCGCCACCTGCGCGAACGCGGGGCGATGCGGGTGGGGATCTCCTCCACCGAGTCCGACCCGGAGGCGCTGCTCGCACGGGTGCGGGTCTCCTCGGAGATGGCCGGGGCCAACCTGTCCGCCGAGGTGTCGACGCCTCGGCCGTACGTCGTACCGCCGGTCGGCGACCGGCGGTTCACCGTCGCGGCCCTCGACCTGGGGATCAAGGCGAACACGCCGCGGATGATGGCCGAGCGCGGCATCGAGACCCACGTGCTGCCGGCCACCGCGACCCTCGACGAGGTGCTGGCGGTCTCGCCGGACGGGTTGTTCTTCTCCAACGGGCCCGGTGACCCGGCGGCGACGACCGGACAGGTCGAGCTGCTGCGTGGAGCACTCGAACGCGGGCTGCCCTACTTCGGGATCTGCTTCGGCAACCAGCTGTTCGGCCGCGCCCTCGGCTTCGACACCTACAAGCTCACCTACGGCCACCGCGGGATCAACCAGCCGGTGCTGGACCGTACGACGGGGAAGGTCGAGGTCACCGCGCACAACCACGGGTTCGCGGTCCGGGCCCCGCTCGACGCTGCGACCGCGACTCCCTTCGGGGCCGCGACGGTGAGCCACGTCTGCCTCAACGACGACGTCGTCGAGGGCCTCGAGCTCCGCGACGAGCCCGGGCGGCTGACGGCCTTCTCGGTCCAGTACCACCCCGAGGCCGCCGCCGGCCCCCACGATGCGGCCTACCTCTTCGACCGCTTCTGCGGGCTGATGGACCGAGGGGACGACTGATGCCGAAGCGGACCGACCTCAGCAGCGTGCTCGTCATCGGCAGCGGCCCGATCGTGATCGGGCAGGCCTGCGAGTTCGACTACTCCGGCACCCAGGCCTGCCGGGTGCTGCGCCAGGAGGGCCTGCGGGTGATCCTGGTGAACTCCAACCCGGCCACGATCATGACCGACCCGGAGTTCGCCGACGCGACGTACGTCGAGCCGATCACGCCGGAGTTCGTCGAGCAGGTGATCGCCCAGGAGCGACCCGACGCGCTGCTCGCGACCCTCGGCGGCCAGACCGCGCTCAACTGCGCGATGAGCCTGGCCGCGGGCGGAGTCCTCGACAGGTACGGCGTGGAGCTGATCGGCGCGAGCATCGAGGCGATCGAGAAGGGCGAGAACCGCGAGTCCTTCAAGCGGATCGTCGAGGGGCTCCCGGCCGAGTGGGGGGCCGAGGTCGCGGCGTCCGCGATCTGCCACTCGATGGACGACTGCCTCGCCGCCGTCGAGGAGCTCGGCTACCCGGTCGTCGTCCGGCCCAGCTTCACCATGGGCGGCGCCGGCTCCGGCCTGGCGTACGACGAGGACGACCTGCGCCGGATCGCCGGCCTCGGACTCTCGCTGAGTCCCACCACCGAGGTGCTCCTCGAGGAGTCGATCCTCGGCTGGAAGGAGTACGAGCTCGAGGTGATGCGCGACCGCCGCGACAACGTCGTGATCGTCTGCTCGATCGAGAACGTCGACCCCATGGGCGTGCACACCGGCGACTCGATCACGGTCGCACCGGCGCTGACCCTCACCGACCGCGAGTACCAGCGCCTCCGCGACATCGCGATCGGGGTCATCCGCGAGGTCGGGGTCGACACGGGCGGCTGCAACATCCAGTTCGCCGTCAACCCCGACGACGGCCGGGTCGTCGTGATCGAGATGAACCCCCGCGTCTCGCGGTCCAGCGCGCTGGCGTCCAAGGCGACCGGGTTCCCGATCGCCAAGATCGCGGCGAAGGTCGCGATCGGCTACACCCTGGACGAGATCCCCAACGACATCACGACCCGCCCCGACGGGCAGTCGACACCCGCGAGCTTCGAGCCGACCCTCGACTACGTCGTGGTCAAGGTGCCGCGGTTCGCGTTCGAGAAGTTCCCCGGTGCCGACCCGGCCCTGACCACGCACATGAAGTCGGTGGGCGAGGCGATGGCGATCGGCCGCAACTTCACCGAGGCCCTGCAGAAGGCGCTGCGGTCCCTCGAGCGCGCGGACTCGGAGTTCGACTGGCACCGTGAGTGGGTCGAGCTGGACAAGGAGCGTCTCCTCGAGCGGGCACGGACGCCACACGACGGGCGGCTCAAGGTCGTCATGGACGCGATCCGCGCCGGGGCGACCGCCGAGGAGGTCTTCGAGGCCACCCGGATCGACCCGTGGTTCGTCGACCAGCTCGCCCTCATCAACGAGGTCGCGGCCGGCGTCACCGCCGCTCCCGAGCTCACCCCCGGGCTGTTGCGGCTGGCCAAGCGGCACGGCTTCTCCGACGCCCAGATCGGCAAGATCCGCGGGATGACGGCCGACGTGGTCCGCGGGGTGCGGCACGCGCTCGGGATCCGGCCGGTCTACAAGACCGTCGACACGTGTGCCGCCGAGTTCGCCGCGGCGACGCCGTACCACTACTCGTCCTACGACGAGGAGACCGAGGTCGCCCCGCGCGAGCGGCCGGCCGTGATCATCCTCGGCTCGGGTCCCAACCGGATCGGGCAGGGGATCGAGTTCGACTACTCCTGCGTCCACGCGAGCATGGCGCTGGGTCAAGGGGAGGGCGGCGCCGGCTTCGAGACGATCATGGTCAACTGCAACCCCGAGACCGTCTCGACCGACTACGACACCTCCGACCGGCTCTACTTCGAGCCGCTGACCCTCGAGGACGTGCTCGAGGTCGTCCACGCCGAGCAGGCGGCCGGCCCCGTCGCCGGCGTCATCTGCCAGCTCGGCGGCCAGACGCCGCTCGGGCTCGCGCAGGGGCTCGAGGACGCCGGGGTCCCGATCGTCGGCACGAGTCCCGAGGCGATCCACCTCGCCGAGGAGCGCGGCGCGTTCGGGCGCGTGCTGCACGAGGCGGGGCTGACCGCGCCCACCCACGGCCTCGCGTCGTCGTACGACGAGGCGCAGGCGATCGCCGCCGACATCGGCTACCCGGTGCTGGTGCGGCCGTCGTACGTCCTCGGCGGGCGCGGCATGGAGATCGTGTACGACGACTCCGCGCTCGAGGGCTACATCGCCCGCGCCACCGCGATCAGTCCCGAGCACCCGGTGCTGGTCGACCGGTTCATCGACGACGCCGTGGAGATCGACGTCGACGCGCTGTTCGACGGCGACGAGCTCTTCCTGGGCGGGGTGATGGAGCACATCGAGGAGGCCGGCATCCACTCCGGCGACTCGGCGTGCGCGCTGCCGCCGATCACCCTCGGCGACCGCGAGATCGGTCGCATCCGCGAGGCCACCGAGGCGATCGCCCGCGGGGTCGGCGTGCTCGGGCTGATCAACATCCAGTTCGCCCTCGGCTCCGACGTGCTGTACGTGCTCGAGGCCAACCCCCGCGCCAGCCGGACCGTGCCGTTCGTCTCCAAGGCCACCGCCACCCCCCTCGCGAAGGCGGCGGCCCGGGTGATGATGGGCGACTCGATCAAGCAGCTGCGGGGCGAGGGGCTGCTCCCGGCTTCCGGCGACGGCGGCACGCTCCCGGGCGACTCGCCGATCGCGGTCAAGGAGGCGGTGATGCCGTTCAACCGGTTCCGCCAGCCCGACGGCCGCTACGTCGACACCGTGCTCGGCCCCGAGATGAAGTCGACCGGCGAGGTGATGGGCTTCGACGCCGACTTCGGACGCGCGTTCGCCAAGGCCCAGGCGGCCGCGTTCGGCCCCCTGCCCACCTCGGGCAGGGTGTTCGTCTCGATGGCCAACCGCGACAAACGGTCGATGATCTTCCCGATCAAGGTGCTCTCCGACCTCGGCTTCGAGATCCTCGCAACCCAGGGCACCGCCGACGTCCTGCGGCGCAACGGCGTCGAGGCGACCGTCGTACGCAAGCACTTCGACGGTCCGGGGCCCCACGGTGAGCCGACGACGGTGCAGCTGATCGCCGAGGGTGATGTCGCCCTCGTGGTGAACACGCCACACGGCTCGTCCGGGAGCGGCGGCTCCGTCCGGGTCGACGGCTACGAGATCCGCACCGCCGCCGTGCGCGCCAACGTCCCGTGCATCACGACCGTCCAGGGGCTCGGTGCCGCGGTGCAGGGGATCGAGGCCCGGATCCGCGGAGACATCGGTGTCCGCTCGCTCCAGGACTGGGCCCGCGGGCGGTGACGGCGTACGACGTCCTGTTCCGGGCGGTGCTCAGCCGGGTCGACCCGGAGCGGGCCCACCACCTGGGATTCCGGGCGATCCGGGCCGGGCGCGGGCTGGCCGGCACCGCTGTCGCCACGCCGGCAGCCCCGGTCGAGGCCATGGGGCTCTCGTTCCGCAACCCGCTCGGCCTGGCCGCCGGCTTCGACAAGAACGCCGTCGGGATCGACGCGCTGGCCGCCCTCGGGTTCGGGTTCGTCGAGGTCGGCACGGTGACCGCGCTGGCCCAGCCGGGCAACGAGCGACCGCGACTCTTCCGGCTGACCGAGGACCGGGCGATCGTCAACCGGATGGGCTTCAACAACGACGGGGCCGAGGCCGTCGCCCACCGCCTCGCCCGGCGCAGCACGCGGCTCGACCGGCGCGACCGCCGGGCCGCCGGCACCATCGGCCACGTCCCACGCCGCACCACCAGACCGGTGCTCGGGATCAACATCGGCAAGTCCAAGGTGGTCCCCGAGGACGACGAGGCCGCGGTGCTCGCCGACTACGCCACCAGCGCCCGGCTGCTCGCGCCGTACGCCGACTACCTCGTCGTCAACGTGTCCTCGCCCAACACCCCGGGCCTGCGCTCGCTGCAGGCGGTCGACCGGCTCGGCCCGCTCCTGGACGAGGTACGTCGCGTGGCCGACGACGCGGCCCGCCGCCCGGTCCCGCTGTGCGTGAAGATCGCCCCCGACCTCGCCGACGAGGACGTCGTCGCCGTGGGTGAGCTCGCCCGCGACCGTGCCCTGGAGGGCCTGATCGCGACGAACACCACGATCTCCCGCGACGGCCTGCGCACTCCCGCGGCCACGGTCGAGGAGATCGGGGCCGGCGGTCTCTCCGGCCCCGTGCTGCGGCGGCGCTCGATCGAGGTGCTTCGGCTGCTGCGCTCCCACGACAGCGCGATCACCCTGATCTCGGTCGGCGGCGTCTCCAGCGCCCACGACGTACGCGAACGGCAGCGGGCGGGCGCCGACCTGGTGCAGGCCTACACCGCGTTCGTCTACGGCGGACCGCTCTGGCCGCGACGCGTGGTCAAGGGACTGCTCGGATGACCGACCGAGTGAGCCCTCGACCGACGGATCGACCGACGGATCGACAGGGTGATCGACAGGGCCCTCGACGACGCGGGCTCGTGACCGGTCCGGTGCACGTGACCGCCGAGGTGCTGGCCACCAAGACCCTCGGCGCCTACCGCCACCTCAGCCTGGTCGCCCCCGGTGTGGGGGAGCGGTCCCGGCCGGGCAGCTTCCTGGCGGTGTCGGTGGATGACGGCCATCTGGGTCGGCGCGCGTTCTGGATCCACCGGGTCGCACCCATGGGAGGCCACCGTGCGGTCGTCGAGATCGTGGTCGAGGAGCGCGGCCCGGGCACCCGGGCGCTGGCCGCGCTGCCGGTAGGGGCGCGGGTCGACGTCACCGGTCCCCTCGGGCGGCCGTTCGCGCTGCCGCGGGACCCCGCACGGTGTCTCCTCGTCGGCGAGGGGTACGCCGCGGCTGCCCTGACGTCGCTCGCCGAACGGCTGCGCGAACGCGGCTGCGGCGTACGGCTCGTGCTCGGCGGCACCGACGACGCTCACCTCCTCGAGCCGCTCGCCGCCCGGCGCAGCGTCGGCCAGGTGGAGGTCGCGGCGGGCGACGTGACCGCGGCGGTGCTCCGGGCGCTCCCGGAGGTGGACGTGGTGTACGTCGCGGCGCCGACGGCCACGCTCCGGTTCGTCGCGGGCGCGGTCGCCGGCTCGGAGACCAGCTGCCAGGTCGCGCTGGAGCGTCCACTGACCTGCGCCACCGGTCTCTGCCAGGGCTGCCCGGTGCCGGTGCTCGACGACGCGGGGGACCCGCACGTCGTACGCGCCTGCGTCGACGGCCCGGTGTTCCGGTGCGGTCTGGTCGACTGGGAGGCGCTGGGGTGAGCGCCGACTGGCCGTTCGGAAACCCGGTCCTGACGGCTTCCGGCTGCGGCGGCACCGGCCGCGACCTCGCGGCGTACGGCGACCTCTCGGAGCTGGGCGGTTTCGTCACCCGCTCCGTGACGCTACAGCCGCGACCGGGCGGCGCCGAGCCGCGGATCGTCGAGTCGCCGAGCGGCCTGGTCAACGCGATCGGCCTGCAGAACCCCGGTGTCACGGCCTTCGTCCGCGAGGAGCTGCCCCCTCTGGTCGAGCTCGGGGCGACGGTCGTGGTGAGCATCGCCGGCCACTCGCTCGGGGAGTACGCCGAGCTGTCGCGCACCCTCGGCCGGACCGACGGCGTGGCCGCCCTCGAGGTGAACCTGTCCGTACCCGACCCCGTCGGGTCGGGGCTGTTCGACGCTCGTGAGCCGTTCCAGGCCGCCAGCGTGGTCGGGTCCTGCCGGCGCGACCTGCGGGCAGGGGTCCTCCTGCTGGTCAAGCTGCGCAGCGACGTCGTACGGGTGGTCGAGACCGCGAAGGCGGCCGTCGAGGCCGGCGCCGACGCGGTCGTGGTCGGCAACGCACTCCCGGCCGCGCTGCCCGACGGCAGGCCCGGCGGCCTGAGTGGCCCCGCGATCCGGCCTCAGGCTCTCCGCTGCGTCGCCGAGGTGGCGCGAGCGCTCCCGGACACGGCCGTGATCGGCTGTGGCGGCATCATGGACGCCGACGACGCACGGGCCCACCTCGATGCCGGCGCTCGGGCCGTCCAGGTCGGGACCGCCCTGTTCCACGACCCGACCTCGGCGTTCCGGATCGCGCGTGAGCTCGCCCCCGAACCCGACCCGCTCCCAGGAGAGGACGACGCATGACCACCTTCGGAGCCCGTCTCCACGCGGCCGTCGCGCAGCGTGGCCCGCTCTGCGCGGGCATCGACCCGCACGCCTCCCTGCTGCACGACTGGGGGCTCGACGACGACCTCGCGGGGCTGGAGCGCTTCGCCCTGACGGCGGGGGAGGCGCTGGCACCGCGCGTGGCCGTGGTCAAGCCGCAATCGGCCTTCTACGAGCGCTTCGGCAGCCGGGGCGTCGCGGTGCTGGAGCGGCTGATCGAGACGTGTCGCAGGGCCGGGGCGCTGGTGCTCCTCGACGTCAAGCGCGGCGACATCGGCTCGACCAGCCAGGCCTACGCCGACGCCTACCTCGACCCGTCGTCGCCGCTCGCGGTCGACGCGATCACGGCCAGCCCGTACCTCGGAGTCGGCTCGCTCACCCCGATGGTCGACACCGCCCGCAAGCACGACGCCGGCGTCTTCGTGCTGGCGCTGACCTCCAACCCCGAAGGACCGGAGGTGCAGGAGGCACGTACCGGCGCCGGGACGGTCGCCGACCGCGTGCTCGACCACCTCCGATGGCTCAACGAGGGCGCCGAACCGCTCGGGTCGTTCGGGGCCGTCGTCGGCGCGACCGTCGAGCGTGGAGACCATCGCCTCGACATCAACGGACCGCTGCTCGCCCCCGGGTACGGCGCGCAGGGCGGCACCGTCGACGACCTTCGGCGGGTCTTCGGGGCCGAGGTCGGCCACGTCCTGCCGAGCACCTCGCGCGAGCTGCTCGGGGTCGGACCCGAAGGCCTGGCCGAGGCGGCCGACCGCCTGAACGGGCGGCTGCGTGAGCTGACCGCATGAGTCTCGGTCGCGGAGCGGTCACCGCCGTGACGCTGGTGCTGGCGTCGCTGGTCGGCGGTTGCGGCCACGGTCAGAGCTACTGCGCGGCCGTTCGCGACCACCAGTCCGAGCTCGGCTCGCTGGCGCACAGCAACGACCCGACGGCCCTGATCCGGGCCCTGCCGATCTTCGAGGACCTCGAAGGGCGGGCGCCCGACGACGTCTCGGACGACTGGCAGCTGCTGGTGACCCGGATCCAGGCGCTGGACACCGCGTTGCGGCACGCCGGCGTCGACCCCGCGACGTACGACGCGACCCACCCGCCCGCGGGCCTGACCACCGAGGACCGCGCCCTCATCAGACGTGCCGCGGCCCAGCTCGCGGCGAGCGACACGCAGCAGGCCTTCGGCACCCTGCAGCAGGAGGTGCTCGACGTCTGCCACACCCCGCTCGATCTCTGACGGGTCGTCCGCCCGGCACGAAGTCGGGTGCTCCGGCGAGCGGACGACCGGAGAGGGCGCGGGGTCCCGTTGCCCGTGCGTGTGCCTGCTGACTAGATTGGCGCCCTGCCGACTCCCCCCGGTCGGACACGGTGCGACCAGGATCCGGCAGAGGACCAACGAGGGTCGACCGGGCCGGCCCGGATCGGCACCGTGCTCGTCGGACAAAGGATGTGCCTTGGCTCTTCCACCGCTCACTCCCGAGCAGCGCCAGGCGGCTCTCGACAAGGCCGCGGCGTCGCGCCGCGAGCGCGCCGAGGTGAAGAACCGCCTCAAGAACTCCGGGGCCTCCATCTCGGACGTGCTCCACGAGGGTCACCGCAACGAGGTCATCGGAAAGATGCGCGTGGTCGACCTGCTGTGCTCGATGCCCGGGGTCGGCAAGGTGCGCGCCAAGCAGCTGATGGAGCGGATCGGCATCGCCGAGAGCCGCCGGGTGCGGGGGCTCGGGGCCAAGCAGGTGGCGGCACTCGAGCGCGAGTTCGCGCCCGGCGAGTGAGCGACAACGACGCGCCAGCTCGTCGTTCACGGCTGACCGTCCTGGCCGGACCGACCGCGGTCGGCAAGGGCTCGGTGTCGGCCGACATCCGGGCACACCACCCCGAGATCTGGATCTCGGTCTCGGCGACCACCCGCGCTCCGCGACCGGGCGAGGTGCACGGCGTCCACTACTGGTTCGTCTCCGAGGCGGAGTTCGACCGGATGGTCGAATGCGACGAGCTGCTGGAGTGGGCGGTCGTCCACGGCGCTGCTCGCTACGGCACGCCGCGGGCGCCGGTGGACGAGGCCCTGGCCGCCGGACGGATGTCCCTCCTCGAGATCGACCTCCAAGGCGCGCGACAGGTGCATGCGGTGATGCCGGAGGCGTTCATGGTGTTCCTGGCGCCGCCCAGCTGGGAGGAGCTGGTACGCCGGCTCGAGGGGCGCGGCACGGAGAGGGCCGACGAGCGGGATCGCCGGCTCGCGACGGCCCGGGTCGAGCTGGCCGCCGAGACGGAGTTCGACGTCACCGTCGTCAACACCGAAATTCACGATGCCGCAGAGGAATTGGTAGCCTTGATGGTCGGCCACCTGGGCCGATCCTGATCCCGACTTCCTGTGAGGCTGCCCGAGTGTCTGCCCCCACCCCCGCCGCCGAGGGCGTGACCAACCCCTCGATCGACGACCTGCTGACCAAGACCGACAGCAAGTACAAGCTCGTCCTCTACAGCGCCAAGCGCGCGCGGCAGATCAACGCCTACTACTCCCAGCTCGGTGAGGGCCTGCTCGAGTACGTCGGGCCGCTGGTCGAGACCCACGTGCAGGAGAAGCCCCTGTCGATCGCGCTCCGTGAGATCAACGACGACCTGCTCACCTGCGAGGACGTCGACCCGGCCGAGCTGGCGGCCGAGGAGGAGGCCCGCAAGGCAGCCTCCCTCGACGCCGGCTTCTCGGCCGAGTGAGCCGACCCTCCTCACGACCATGAGCGACATGGCCGATCCCGGCGCCTCCACCGAGGCGGGGGGTCGGCCTTCTGTCGTCCTCGGCGTGGCCGGTGGGATCGCGGCGTACAAGGCCGCCGAGCTGCTCCGTCGCTTCACCGAGTCGGGCCACGACGTCACCGTCGTACCGACGGCCTCGGCCCTGCACTTCGTCGGCGAGGCCACCTGGGCAGCCCTGTCCGGGAAGCCGGTCCGCACCGAGGTGTGGGAGTCGGTCCACGAGGTCCCCCACGTGCGCCTCGGCCAGGCCGCCGACCTGGTGGTCGTGGCTCCGGCGACCGCCGACCTGCTGGCGCGGGCCGCCCACGGCCGTGCCGACGACCTGCTCACCAACGTGCTGCTGACGGCCCGTTGCCCCGTGGTGTTCGCGCCCGCGATGCACACCGAGATGTGGGAGCACGAGGCCACCAGGGCCAACGTCGCCACGCTGCGCCGGCGCGGGGCACTGGTGATCGAGCCCGCCGTCGGCCGGCTGACCGGCGTCGACACCGGCAAGGGCCGGTTGCCCGAGCCCGACGAGATCTTCGCGATCTGCCAGGACGTCCTCGCGCGAGGCGTCGCGGCGCCCGACCTGGCCGGCCGGAGCGTCGTGGTGTCGGCAGGGGGCACCCGCGAGCCGCTCGACCCCGTGCGCTATCTCGGCAACCGCTCGTCGGGCCGCCAAGGCATCGCCCTGGCCCGGGCCGCCGCATCTCGTGGGGCCGAGGTCACGCTGGTGGCCGCCAATGTCACCCTGCCCGACCCCGCCGGGGTGAAGGTGGTCCGGGTCGAGACGACCGAGGAGCTGCGCGACGCCGTGGTGTCCGCCTCCGGGTCCGCCGACGCGGTGGTGATGGCCGCCGCGCCGGCCGACTTCCGCCCGGTGTCCGCGACCGACCGGAAGATCAAGAAGGCCTCGGACGGCTCCGCTCCGGCCCTGGAGCTCACCCAGACCCCCGACATACTCGCGGAGATCTCCCACGCACGGCTGCGCCCCGGCCAGGTCGTCGTCGGCTTCGCCGCCGAGACGGGGGACGACACCGGGTCGGTGCTCGACCTGGGACGCGCCAAGCTCGCCCGCAAGGGCTGCGACCTGCTCGTCGTCAACGACGTCCGCGGCGGCGCCGTCTTCGGCGCCGACGACAACCAGGCCGTGATCCTCGCCGCGGACGGCACCGAGGCCGACGTACCACCGGGGTCCAAGACCGCGCTCGCCCATGCCGTCTGGGACCAGGTCGCACGCCGCCTCGAGCCGGATACGACGACCCACGGGCCCGACTGACCACCTCACGACCGGGCCTGGCCACTCGCCGCCCGCCCGCTATCGTGACCGCCGATCCTCAGCCAGCTGAACCAGGAGCCACTGACACCGTGACCGGACGCCTCTTCACCTCCGAATCCGTCACCGAGGGACATCCCGACAAGATCGCCGACCAGATCAGCGACTCGGTCCTCGACGAGATGATCCGGCAGGACCCGCACAGCCGGGTCGCCGTGGAGACCCTGCTCACCACCGGTCTCGTGGTCGTGGCGGGCGAGGTGACGACCACGGGGTACGTCGACATCAAGCAGATCGTCCGCGACCGGATCCTGCGGATCGGCTACGACTCCTCCGAGAAGGGCTTCGACGGAGCGTCGTGCGGCGTGATGGTCGCCATCGGCGGACAGTCGGGCGACATCGCGCAGGGCGTCGACACCGGCCACGAGTCGCGTACCGGGTCGGTCGACGCGATGGACAAGCAGGGGGCCGGCGACCAGGGCCTGATGTTCGGCTACGCCTGCGACGACACCGCGGAGCTCTTCCCGCTGCCGATCAAGATCGCGCAGTCGCTGGCCGAGCGCCTCACCGAGGTCCGCAAGAACGGCACGCTGCCCT